>CAZNRT010000038.1:3264-22767 GCA_964575445.1 uncultured Proteiniphilum sp.
TTGTGTAGAGTCATATATTTTTTATTGAGCCATATGTTTTAACACAAATTGGTCAATACGGTTTGATTGACCCATTTGTGTTAATCCTTTTTGGCTAATACAACTTTATTGATGAATAAGTGCTAATACATATGGGGTAATCAAGTTTGATTACTCCATATGTAACGTTACATCTGCTTCGATAATAAATTTATGACCTATTGCAAAGTGTTTTTGATAGCAAAATGATTATAGATGACATTACACAAAGTGTTTTTGTTGGGAAAATGATTTTGGATGACCATTCACAAAATGTTTTTGTTGAGAAAATGATTTTGGATGACTCATCACAAAACGTTGAATGCAATAAAAACTTTATTTATCAATAAAAACAAAAGTGTGAGCTATAGAAAATAGTTGTGGACGAGTTTTTGTTGTTTAGCAATTGGTTGCTCATTAATATTTATGCACCTATATTGTATGACAATCAGTAGAAACAACATTGTCTTGAGTCAAAAACAGGAGTAAATTCTAACAAATTATTACTTTTGTAAATGCAAAACAAAAAGAAGATACTTATCACGGGTGCCAGTGGCTTTATCGGAAGCACAGTTGTGGACAAAGCTCTGCAGCTTGGCTATGATGTGTGGGCAGGCATACGCAAAAATAGCAGTCGTGAGTATTTGAAAGATGAGAGAATCAAATTTATCGATCTGAAGTATTCCAACAAAGAGCAATTGAAAGCTCAAATGCAGGATTTTGTGCAAACCAACGGTCGGTTAGACTATATCGTGCACTCGGCGGGGCTCACCAAGGCAGTTGACAAAGCTGACTTCTACAGAGTTAACTTTGAGCAAGTTAAGAACCTTGTGGAGGTGCTTGTGGAGGTAGATGCTGTGCCCCAATTGTTTGTATTTATAAGCACATTGGGTGTGATGGGCATTGGCGATGAGATCAGTTACACGCCGTTGCCACCAGAAGCCACACCTAATCCCAACACGGAATATGGTAAGAGTAAGCTTCTGGCAGAGAATTGGATTAAAAATGTAGCAAAGTTTCCGTATCTAATCTTGCGCCCCACGGGGGTGTATGGACCTCGAGACAAAGACTACCTGATATTGATGCGCACAGTGAAAAGTGGGATTGATGTGGGGGCAGGTTTCAAAAAGCAATTGCTATCCTTTATCTATGTTGAAGATCTTGTAGATATTATCTTTTGTGCTATTGACAAAGGCGTTTCGAGACGAGAGTACTATGTGGCAGATGGAGATGTATATACCGATACTGAGTTCAACTCAATAGTGAAAGATGCCTTAGGAGTGCGGTGGGTGTTGAGACTCAACGTTCCTCTGTGGGTAGTGAGAGTGGCTGCCTATGTAAGCGAAGGAATATCTAAGATAATAGGCAAGCCTATGGTTCTTAATACTGATAAGTATATGATAATGAAGCAGCGCAATTGGGCATGCGATGTTTCTCCACTCAAAAATGAGCTGGGGTTTGCTGCTAAATACTCATTAAGGGAAGGTGTTCTCAAAACTGTGGAATGGTATAAGATGCAAGGATGGTTGTAGAATGCAAACACATTGATATTATGAACTATTAATCATAAAAAGAGAGACTTCAATCTCTTTTTTTATATTTTTGTAGCTAAATAAATATTGAAAAATGAAAATAGCACTAATCGGTTATGGAAAAATGGGGCACGAGATAGAGAAAATAGCCCTGAGTCGTGGACATGAAGTAGTTTGCACAATAGATATAGGTGAAGAGCATAAGTTTGATTCGGAAGAGTTTAAGAGTGCCAATGTAGCGATAGAGTTTACATCGCCAGAGAGTGCTTTCAATAATTATATGAGAGCCTTTGCAGCGGGTGTTGCTGTGGTTTCGGGCACCACTGGTTGGTTGGAACATCTTGATGAGATAAAAAAAGAGTGCAACGATAATGGGAAAACATTTTTCTATGCATCCAATTTCAGTTTGGGTGTAAATCTGTTCTTTGCCCTAAACAAGAAGTTGGCTAAGATGATGAACTCTTATGACAACTATGATGTGCGCATGGAGGAGACCCATCACATTCACAAACTTGATGCACCCAGTGGCACCGCCATAACGCTTGCTGAGGGTGTATTGGAGAATATCAATCGTAAAGATAAGTGGGCTTTGGACAAAGCAGAAGTCAGCTCCGATTTGCAGATAACATCTTTTCGCGAGGGCGAGGTGCCAGGTATCCACACAGTGATATACGAATCGGGCGAAGACTTAATAACTATCACTCACGATGCCAAAAGCCGCAAGGGATTTGCCTTAGGTGCAGTGTTGGCAGCCGAGTTTGCTAAAGACAAAAAAGGATTCTTAGGGATGGAAGATATGTTGGGCAACTTGTAGGTGTGCATGCCTCCCAGTCTGTTCAAATATTACAAATCTCATTACAAATAATAAATATAAAATATAATGTCAGCTAAGTCATCTAATAATAGCAATCAGCATTCATCATCTGTATCTGATAAGAGTATGAAAGCTCGTATAGCTACAGCCCATTCAGGTCAGAAGATATGGTTTGGGGTGTGGGTTTTATTCACCATTCTGTTTTCAGTATGGGCTACCAATTTTTGGTTGTTGCTTTTCATTCTTTTATTTTTTGACATATATATCACCAAGTTTATCCCTTGGTCTTTCTGGAAAAAATCTAAAAATAAGTCTGTCAAAAAAGTAATGGAGTGGGTGGATGCAATATTGTTTGCATTGATAGCAGTGTATTTTATCAACACATTCTTTTTCCAAAACTATCAGATACCATCATCATCATTAGAGAAATCATTGTTGGTGGGCGACTTTTTGGCAGTGAGCAAGATGAGCTACGGACCTCGCTCGCCCATGACACCACTGTCATTCCCATTGGCTCAGCACACAATGCCAATAGTTGGAGGCAAGTCATACATCGATAAGCCACAATGGAAATATCACAGACTGAAAGGATTTGGAGAGGTGAAGCGCAATGATATCGTGGTATTCAACTTCCCCGCAGGTGATACTGTAGCTCTCAATATGCAGGCGGTTGACTTTTATACATTGTCAAAGTATAACGCTAATGGCAGCGCAGGACTAAGAGCCGACAAGCGGACATATGGAGATATTGTGTTTCGCCCAGTGGATAGGCGTGAGAACTATGTGAAGCGATGCATCGGGCTACCAGGTGAGACTATCGATATTCGTGATGATGAGGTTTACATTGATGGGAAACACATAGATAGCCCAAAGTTGTCTCAGCTCACCTACATGATTCACACCGATGGCACTGTTATCTCAGAGGATGTGTTCTCAGAGATTGGTGTAAGCAAGGATGACTATATGGTAGTGAATAGTTATGGGCAAGCAGGACAAAGAGCGCAAGACCTCACGGGCATTGATAGCCTGTCGATGGCAAACTCGGGATTGAAATCCAGAAATGGGGCAAACGGTAGAGTGTATTTTAGTATCCCGCTCACTCAGGCGATGGTTGACAAACTAAATGAAAAGCCATTCGTGTGGGAAATAATAAAGGAAGATGAGCAAGGGGGAGCATCATATTACTATCCTATCGACTATCAAACCAATTGGACACGTGCCGACTTTGGACCTCTCTGGATTCCCAAAAAAGGTGCTACCATCAAGTTTGATACTGATATAGATTATAAAGTGGCTGCATACGAACGCTGCATTAAGAATTACGAAGGTAATGACTTTGAGTATCACAATGGACAAGTATTTGTCAATGGACAGCCCGTGGATTCATACACATTCAAGATGGATTACTACTTTATGATGGGCGATAACAGACACAACTCTGCCGACTCAAGAGCTTGGGGATTTGTGCCCGAAGATCATGTGGTGGGCAAGCCAATGTTGATATGGCTATCATTAGAAAAAGATAAAGGTTGGCTTGATGGCAAAATTCGTTGGAGAAGATTGTTCACAAGTGCCAAGAAATAGATTGCTTGTTAACTAATAACTTTATGGACATATCAGAAAGTTATAATGATATTATATTGGACAATTGTGGACATAACACAATTGTCCTTTCGTCTCTTTACTTAGCACCGATTGAATATTATAGCAATATATTTAGTGCCCAAAGAGTGCTTGTAGAAGTTAATGATAACTTTCAAAAGCAGACCTATCGCAATAGGTGTAATATATTGGGTGCAAATGGTGTTATGCAGTTAAATATCCCAGTAGAGAAGAGCGAATCAAAGAAGATATTGATGAAGGATGTAAGAATTTCAGATCATGGAAATTGGCAACACTTGCATTGGAATGCAATTATCTCGGCATACAACTCCTCTCCTTTCTTTGAATATTATGAAGATGATTTCCGTATCTTTTACGAGAATAAGTACTCCTTCCTTCATGACTTTAATGAGGAGCTACAGTCACTAATTTTAAAGCTACTATTAATAGATACTCAAATAGAGCGCACAGACAATTATATCGTTGATGTGCCAAATGATTGGATTGATTTGCGAAATGCAATTCACCCCAAAAGAGAAACTAAGTTCAAAACATCCCCATATTGGCAGGTATTTAAAGATAAGTTTGGCTTCGTGCCAAATCTAAGTATTATCGACTTGCTATTTAATATGGGAAATGAGACAAGGTTATACTTATTGCTCTAATACCTAATTGAAAAATCCTTAACTTTGTAACAATTAAGAACAAATAAAACTATGAATAGAAAAGTGAGAGTGCGATTTGCACCAAGCCCAACGGGACCGCTACACATAGGCGGTGTACGAACTGCATTATATAATTACTTATTTGCTAAACAGCAAGGTGGCGATTTCGTCTTGAGAATTGAGGATACCGACTCAGCACGCTTTGTGCCAGGTGCCGAAGAATATATTCAAGAGACATTCGATTGGTTGGGAATGACCTTTGATGAGAGCCCACGCAATGGCGGTGACTATGGTCCATATCGTCAATCGGAAAGAAAGGATATATATAAAATATATGTAGATCAATTGATTGAAGAGGGCAAGGCTTACATTGCTTTTGACACTCCGCACGAGCTTGAGCAAAAGAGAGGTGAGATAGCCAACTTTCAATATGATGCATCAACTCGAAACATGATGCGCAATTCGCTAACACTTGATGATGCGGAGACTAAAAGACTAATCGAAGAGGGAACACAATATGTGGTGAGAATAAAATTAGAACCAGGTATAGATATTGTAGTCAATGATATGATACGTGGCAAAGTGGTAATCAATACTTCCGTTCTTGATGATAAAGTGATTTTCAAATCAGTTGATGGATTGCCCACATATCATCTTGCCAATATTGTTGACGATCATTTGATGGAGATAAGCCATGTCATCCGTGGTGAAGAGTGGCTTCCATCGGCTCCCTTGCATGTGTGGCTATATAGAAGTTTGGGATGGGAAGATACTATGCCACAATTTGCACATCTGCCATTGTTGCTAAAGCCTGAGGGCAATGGTAAACTAAGCAAACGAGATGGAGATAGATTGGGATTCCCCGTTTTCCCTCTTCAATGGAGCGACCCATCATCCCGAGAGATATCATCAGGATATAGAGAGGCTGGATATCTACCCGAGGCAGTGGTCAACTTCCTTGCTCTATTGGGATGGAATCCTGGAACTGAGCAGGAAATATTTTCGATGGATGAGTTGATAAAAGCATTCTCATTTGAGAGATGTAGCAAGAGCGGAGCCAAGTTTGATATAGAGAAGGCAAAGTGGTTCAATCACCAATATCTTCAAATAATACCAACGGATGCTCTTGTTGATATGTTTGAGAAAGTATTGCAAGAGAAAACTATTACTGCCGACAGAGAGACTATCACCAAAGTAGTGGAGATGGTGAAAGAGCGTGCCACATTTGCAGGTGATATCTGGGAACATTCTTCTTTCTTCTTTGTTGCCCCTACAAGCTATGACGAGAAGGCAGTGAAAAAACGTTGGAAGGAAGATACACCAATGCAAATATCTGAGCTTGCTGCAGTTATTGAGGGAGTTGAGGATTTCTCATCTGTAAATCTGGAGACAATAATTAAACAATGGATACAAGATAAGGACTATCCTCTGGGAGGAATTATGAATGCTTTCAGAATTGCCATAGTGGGCGAGGGAAAGGGACCGCATATGTTTGATATAGTTTCCTTGATAGGTAAGTCGGATACTATCGCTCGGCTAAACCGTGCTGTAGATAGCATCAACACCTCAAACTAAGAGTGATGAAGGTATCAGGTTTGTATAGATTGATATATTGATTGGTATTAATAAATTAGATTGGAAATATTATGGCAAAAACAAATACAAAGAAAAAGTTTAGAATTAAAACGCGTTATTTTGTACCCGCAATTTTCCTATTGGCTGTAGCTATAGTTGCATTTATTTTCCCACGACAGGGAGACTTTAAGTACTCCTTTAGTGAGGGCAGACCTTGGCAGTATGGATTGCTAACTGCGCCATTCGATTTCCCAATCTACAAACCTCTTGAAAATCTTAAGCATGAACAAGATAGTATCTTGAGATACTATGAGCCATATTTTACGATAGATGAGAATATACAGACTAATGCTTTGGCTGACTTTGATGCTGATCGTAACCTTGATACAAAGCTGCAGGATTTGCCTCCCGCCACCATCCTATATTTGCGAAACAACTTGATAAAGAAATATGAGTCTGGGATTATGAACTCAGAGGATTATGATAGAGTTTTTGCCTCCGAAACGCAAGCTCTTAGATTGAGGAAAGGTAATTTGGCTGAGTCAAAAGATATTGAAAGCTTCAGCACCATTAAGTCTGCATATGAACAGATAATTGACGAAGCTCCACGAAATGTTGATGTGGAAAGTATCAGACAAGCCCAAGTAAATAGGTATATACGTGAAAATATTGTTTATGATGCCTCTACATCAGAAAAGGCAAGAGGTGAATTCATTCAACAGGTATCACCATCTACAGGCATGGTGCAATTGGGGCAGCGAATTATCGATCAAGGTGAAATAGTTACTACGCAGACATTCAAAGTTTTGAGCTCATTGAAGCGCATAACTGAAGAGAGAAGCGGAGGAGGTGGAAGTAATTTGTGGATGATTGTTGGTCAAGTATTGCTAATTGTTCTTTTATTAGGCTCTTTTTATTTCTTCTTGCTCTTTTTCCGACCAGCAGAGTACCGCAACAGGCAGCATGTTATGTTTATGCTTCTATTGATTGTGTCATTCGTAGTTCTTACGGCTACCAATGTGCATCTTGGTCTGTTTAATGTATATATTATTCCATATGCGGTTGTAACTATTCTGATAAGAACATTTATAGATTCACGAACCGCTCTTTTTGCAAGTTTGATTACGGTTATACTTAGTTCGATGATGGTGCCTTTCCCTTTTGAGTTTATTGTGATTCAAATAATTGTGGCAATGGTATCAGTATTCATGTTGAAAGAACTAACGGAGCGTTCACAATTAATCAGGAGCTCATTTTTTGTATTGCTTACCTATAGCTTGATCTATATAGGATTAATCTTGCACCAAGAAGGGGATATCAATAATATTGAGTGGGTGATGTTTGTTTACTTCCTGATCAACTTTATATTCATAATGTTTTCCTACTCTTTGGTTTATTTGATAGAGAAGTCTTTTGGGTTTATTTCGGGCGTGAGCATGGTAGAGTTGTCAAATATCAATAAGCCATTGCTGAAAGAACTTTCGGAAAAGGCACCAGGCACCTTCCAACACTCTATGCAAGTATCCAATCTTGCAATGGAGGCCGCCGCAAAGATTGGGGCAAATGCTTCACTTGTTAGAACGGGAGCTTTGTATCACGATATTGGCAAAATGGTAAACCCTGCTTTCTTTACTGAGAACCAAACTCCAAGTATGAACCCCCATGCTGGGTTGCCATTTGAGGAGAGTGCAAGAATAATTATAAATCATGTGCGTGATGGTGTCAAGATTGCTCAAAAACACAATTTACCAAAACAAATTATTGAGTTTATTGAGACACATCATGGAACAAGCATGCCCAAATACTTTTACATTTCGTGGAAGAATGCTAATCCAGGCAAGGAGATTAACGAGGATTTGTTTAAATATCCTGGTCCTAATCCCTTTTCTAAGGAAACTGCTATATTGATGATGGCTGATACAGTGGAAGCTGCTTCAAGAAGCTTGAAAGAATATACAGAGGAGGATATTCGTAAATTGGTGGATACTCTAATAGATTCTCAGGTTGCTGAGGGCTATTTCAAGTTTGCTCCTATCACATTTAAAGATATTGAAACAATCAAAAATGTATTTGTTGAGAAATTGAAGATAATGTATCATACTCGCATCGTGTATCCTACACTGAAGGAGTAAACTGGGTAGCGATATAAGAATAATAAAAACGCCTGAACTTAATATAGATAAGTTCAGGCGTTTATTATTTACTGAATGTATAGTGGGAGGTAAATTCTATTCCCACTCAATAGTTGCAGGTGGCTTGGATGAGATGTCATATACTACTCTATTTACACCTTTCACATTAATGATAATTTCATTCGATACCTTTGCTAAGAAATCGTAAGGAAGACGAGACCAATCGGCTGTAAGTGCATCTACTGACGTTACGGCACGAAGTGCAATAGTACTTTCATAAGTACGCTCATCGTTCATCACTCCTACTGACTGTATAGGCAATAGGATAGCTCCCGCCTGCCATACTTCATTATATAGATTATATTCACGAAGCATGCTGATAAAGATATCGTCGGCATCTTGTGTAATGCGTACTTTTTCGGGTGTGATGTCTCCTAAGATGCGTATGCCCAATCCTGGTCCAGGAAATGGATGTCTATGAATGAGGTGTGGTTCCATCCCCAACTCCAAACCAATCTTTCGTACTTCATCTTTGAAAAGTAGCTTTAGAGGCTCGCATAGTTTGAGGTTCATCTTCTCTGGAAGTCCACCTACATTGTGATGGCTCTTTATGGTTACGCCCGTAACGGAAAGAGATTCAATTATATCTGGATATATTGTGCCTTGTGCAAGCCATTCGATATCCTTGAGCTTGTGCGCTTCTTCATCAAACACATCTATGAAGCCTTTGCCAATAATCTTTCTCTTTTGCTCTGGGTCGTTTACTCCAGCAAGTGCCTTGTAGAAACGTTGTTTTGCATCTACACCAATTACATTGAGTCCTAAGTGTTCGTAATTTTCAAGAACTTTTTCAAATTCATTCTTGCGAAGTAGTCCATGATCTACAAATATGCAAGTAAGGTTCTTGCCAATTGCTTTGTTGAGCAATACCGCCACCACAGATGAATCTACACCACCTGAAAGGGCAAGGATAACCTTGTCATCCTTTAATTCTTCTTTTAGATTCTTGATGGTGGTCTCTACAAATGTTTTAGGATTCCAATCTCTTTCACAATTGCATATAGAAAGGAAGTTGCTAAGTATTTCTTTCCCTAATTCAGTTTGGAAAGATTCAGGGTGAAACTGAAGCCCCCAAGTTGGCTCATTATCTAACTTGAATGCAATAGTTTTGTTATTGCAATTGGCTATGGTTTTATAATTTGCTGGTAGCTTTTCAAAGCTGTCTGATACAGAAACCCATCCGTTGATAATGTTGGGGATATTCACGAACAAATCATCTTCATTATCAACAATATTAATTGCTGCCGTTTCAAATATGCGCTCATCGCTGTTCTGAATGCTTCCTCCATCCATCTGTGCTATTAATTGTGCTCCATAGCCTAATGCCAATATAGGATATTTGTTGCGAATGTTTTCAATATTAGTTTTGAAGGCATTCGTGTCGTGTACAGAATAGGGACTTCCTGAAAGGATTACTCCTTTTATTGACTTGTCGTCATAAGGAAATTTGTTGAAAGGAACTATCTCGCAGAATGTGTTTAATTCTCGTATTCGCCTACCTAATAATTGGGTGGTTTGAGAACCGAAATCAATAATGATAATTTTTTCGTTCATATGATTAATTTTATTTCATATTTTTGATGATGCAAAGATACAAAACTCTTTGTTTTTTGATGTAAAATGATAGTATCGAGACTGTTTTTTTCTTTTAACGACTGTATAAATACAATTATTTAACTATCTTTGAAAATTAAATTCTATAGAATTGATAATGAAACTACAACATATAGTAATGGCGTTAGTGATGTTGATTGTGCCAATGTATGGAATGGGACAATCTATTAATGATGCCAAGAAGTGGTATCAAGAAGGAAATCTTGATGAGGCTAAATCTGTTTTAGAAGTTATATATACTTCAACGCCTAATAATGCTGATGCAAACTATTGGCTTGGTGTAATTGCTTTTGAGGAGGGTGATTATCTTAAAGCACGAACATATCTTGAGTTTGCTTCTCAAAAGAAAGTAACAGATTCATATCTTTATTTGGGTGAGTTATACTCGTTGCTCTATCATTTTGATGATGCTGAAAAGGAGTTTGTGAAATATGAGAAAGCTCAACGAAAAAATAAAGATGCTTTAGCAAAAGTTGAATCCAAAAGAGAAGTTGCGCAAAAGTTTCAAAAATTGGTTGATCGCACTGAGGATGTTCAGATTATAGACAGTATAGTAGTATTGAAGTCTAATTTCTTGTCAGCTTATAAGCTAAGTGCATCATCAGGTTCTTTGATTCCAATTAATGAGTTCTTCAAGAATGAGAAGTCAAACAATAAATCTCTTTTTATGTCTGAGAGAGAGGATAAAATATACTATTCTCACGACGACTCAATACGTGGTAGCAAGCTATACACAATGGAGAAGTTGCTTGACAATTATGGAAATGAAAAACCATTATCTGAATCGGTAAATCAAAAAGGCAATCAGGCATTTCCTTTTGTATTATCTGATGGAGTTACTATATATTTTTCTTCTACTGGACATAATTCTTTAGGTGGTTATGATTTGTTTGTTACCAGATATAATTTTAATACTAATACATACCTAACTCCTAATCAATTAAACATGCCTTTCAATTCGCCATTTAACGACTATATGATGGTGATAGATGAAGATAAGGGTGTTGGTTGGTTTGCGAGCGATCGTTTCCAACCTGATGGTTATGTTTGTATATATACTTTTATCCCCTCATCTAAAGTAATATTAATCGATAGCGATGATGATTCATATTTGGCAAGTAGGGCTATGATTCATTCAATAAAAGATAGTTGGGATGCCACAAAGGATTATACTTCTTTATTAGAGATTTCAAAACAAGATAGTTATCGTGAGAGTAAGATAGAGAAAGATTTCGAGTTTGTTGTAAATGACAACTTGACTTATTATTCCTTATCTGATTTTAAACATGGTGGAGCTCGAGCATTGTTTTCGCAGGCTTTAGATTTGAGTGTGAAGTTAGACCATATGACGAATGATTTGTCTCAAAAACGCGATTTGTTCGCTGGTGGAATGCAAAATGATACTCTTAGAAAAACAATACTCAGTCTTGAAGAAGAGACAAGAAAGATGGAAAGAGAAATAGAATCATTAAAACTCCGTGCAAGAAATGAGGAGATAAGAAACAGTTTTTAAATACAATATATATTATGACCTTTAATTTAGTTATCGTAGCAACATTAGTTCTGTTAGGGATCGTACTCCTACTAATAGAAATATTCTTACTTCCAGGCTTTGGAATTGCTGGCATCGGCGGAATTGCACTGATGGGTGGTGGTGTGTTCTATGCGTATTCTTATGTTGGAGCTTTAGCCGGGACTATTACATTGCTTTCATCCTTATTGTTGCTGGCAGTAGGTTTCGTTTGGCTCATTAAATCTAATGCATTAAAAAAAATTGCACTTACAACAGATATTGATGGAACGGTTGACAATAGCGATTTGAAAAAGCTATCAAAAGGAGACTTAGGTCTAACGGTTTCTCGTCTTAATCCTATTGGCAGAGTGATGTTTGATGGAGTGATGAGTGAAGGGAAATCATTCAACGGAGAACTTATTGATGAAGACACAGAGGTGGAGGTCGTATCAGTAGATTCATTCAACGTAATAGTGAAACCAAAATAAAATGCTTATTGTTTTGGAATTAAACCAATAGGCAATAGTTATAGATGCGATATTATTTATAATACTTATATAATCATTTAAATATAAATTCAAAAACATTATATTATGAACCCATTATCTTTTCCATTAATTATTACAATCGCAGTGATTGTGATATTTCTATTAATCTTTTTTCATTATGTCCCGTTCTTTTTGTGGATTAATGCATTGTCGGCAAATGTTCGCATTTCTCTTGTTCAGCTCTTTTTGATGCGTCTTAGAAGAGTTCCACCTCACACTATTGTGTATGCAATGATTGAGGCACACAAGGCTGGCTTGAAAAGTGTGACTCGAGATGATCTTGAAGCGCATTTCCTCGCAGGGGGGCATGTGGAGCAAGTTGTTCATGCTTTGGTATCTGCATCTAAGGCAAATATTGATCTCCCATTTCAGATGGCAACTGCCATAGATCTTGCAGGTCGTGATGTGTTAGAAGCGGTGCGAATGTCAGTAAATCCTAAAGTTATCGATACGCCCCCTGTTTCGGCAGTAGCTATTGATGGTATTCAGTTGATTGCAAAGGCGAGAGTAACAGTTCGTGCAAACATTAAGCAATTGGTTGGGGGAGCGGGAGAAGAGACTATTCTTGCACGTGTAGGCGAGGGTATTGTTTCATCCATTGGTTCTGCATCGTCTCATAAATCTGTACTTGAAAATCCTGACTCAATATCTAAATTAGTGCTGAGAAAAGGCTTGGATGCTGGTACTGCTTTCGAAATCCTGTCGATTGATATTGCTGATATTGATATAGGTAAGAATATTGGTGCCGTATTGCAAATGGACCAAGCTCAGGCAGATAAGAATATTGCTCAGGCTCGTGCAGAAGAACGTCGTGCTATGGCTATTGCTCAAGAACAAGAGATGAAAGCTAAGGCTCAGGAGGCTCGTGCAAAAGTAATTGAGGCTGAGGCACAAGTGCCTATTGCAATGGCTGAGGCATTTCGTAGTGGCAACCTTGGTATTATGGATTATTACCGCATGGAAAATATCAAGGCAGATACTGATATGCGTGAAGCTATATCGAAACCTCAGGGTGGTAAAAATGAAAATAAATAGATCTTCTCAATATTAATCAAAGACATATTTATTATGAGAATAATCCCAAGTTCGGAGCTTATAATTAACCCTGATGGAAGTGCATTCCATCTTCATATAAAACCTGAACAACTGTCTGATAAAATTGTTATGATGGGAGACCCTGATAGGGTAACCCTGACTGCATCATTCTTTGACAGCATTGAGTGTGACGTGCAGAGTAGAGAGTTTCATACTATTACAGGTATGTATAAGGGAAAGCGTATTACTGTTATTTCTCATGGCATAGGTACAGACAATATTGATATTGTTCTTACTGAGCTCGATGCGCTTGCCAATATTGATTTTGAAACTCGCACCGTTAAAGAAGATTTCAAACAACTTACAATGATTCGTGTTGGCACCTCAGGTGGTATGCAACCTCATTGTCCTGTTGGTTCATATGTGGTGTCCGAAAAATCTATTGGATTCGATGGTCTCTTGCATTATTATGCGGGCTCGAGAGAGGTGTGCGAAACAGATTTTGAAGATGCTTTCCAAAATCATGTAAACTGGTCACCATATCATTGCTCACCATATGTGGTGAGCAATGATGAGGATTTGGTTGATAGAGTAGGCTATGACATGATTAAAGGTGTCACTATTTCAGCAATTGGATTTTATGGACCACAAGGGAGATATGTTAGACTTCCACTTGCAGATCCAAATTTGAATGCCAATATTGAATCTTTTAGGTACAATGATTACTCAATTACAAACTATGAGATGGAAAGTTCAGCTATTGCTGGATTGAGTAAGATGATGGGGCATAAAGCAATGACTGTATGTGCAATCATTGCCAATAGAGTAGCTCTGGATTCAAATGTTAACTATAAAGGCTCAATAGAGGGCTTGTTAAAGATTGTGCTGGAAAGAATATAACCATACATATATAAATCATTTTTAAATCATTAAATAAGAGAATATGAAAAAACTATTAGCAGTGCTTTTGATAATAGTAACCTTAGGCGCAAAAGCACAAGAAAACCCACCACAACCTTTAGACCCAAATGTGAAGAGAGGGGTGTTGGAGAATGGGCTCACTTATTATATTAGACATAATGCTTTGCCTGAAAAGCGAGCTGACTTCTATATCGCACAGAAGGTTGGTTCGATGCAGGAAGAAGATAGTCAAGCTGGTTTGGCTCACTTCTTAGAGCATATGGCTTTCAATGGTACAACCAATTATCCAGGCAAATCAATGCTTGAGTATCTTCAGGATAGTGGTCTTAAGTTTGGTGCAAATATAAATGCTTATACTTCGTTTGATGAAACAGTATATTATGTTTCCCAAGTTCCTACTTCAAATGTCAATCTTGTAGATTCTGTTCTACTTGTACTGTATGATTGGTCATCAGGTATTGCATTAGAGGAGAGCGAAATCGATAGTGAACGTGGTGTGATTCGTGAAGAATGGCGAACGAGAGGGGGAGCCCAGCAGAGATTGTGGGAAAAACTCTTACCAGTTATGTTCCCGGATAGCAAGTATGCTAAGCGTATGCCAATAGGTGATATTGAAGTAATCAACAATTTTAAACCAGAAGAGATTCGTGCTTATTACAAGAAGTGGTACCGTCCAGACTTGCAGGGCATTATTATAGTTGGTGATTTTGATGCCGATGAGATGGAGACAAAAGTAAAAGAATTGTTTAACAGAATACCTGCTCCAGTTAATCCTGCAAAGCGTGAAAATTATCCAGTAGCTGATAATGTAGAGCCGATAATCACTGTGGCTACTGACCCAGAAGCAACAAATGCTCAGCTAATGATATTCTATAAGCACGACCCAACACCTGACGAATTTAAATTGTCGCAAGCGGGGTTTGTTACTAATTATGTTAAAGCTGCTATTTCAGTAATGATTAATGAGCGCTTGTCAGAAATTGTTCAAAAACCTAATGCCCCATTTACAGGTGCTTCTGCTTATGATGGAGATTACTTTGTAGCCAAGACAAAAGAGGCTTGGACTGTTGTAGGTAGATCTGCTGAGGATAAAATTGAAGATGCGCTTGCTGCATTAATTCGTGAATCAGAACGTATGAAGAGATTTGGATTTACAGCTTCAGAATATGAGCGAGCTCGAACCAATATATTGAAGAGCTATGAAAATGCTTACAAAAATAGAGACAAACAGAAGGATGATAGCTATGCTCAAGAGTATGTGAAGAGCTTTACAGATAATGAGCCTATTCCAGGTATCGAGTTTGAATATAACATGATAAACGCAGTTGCTCCTAATATTCCTGTTGAGGTAATTAACCAAGTAGCGGCACAATTTATTCATGATGATAATATGGTTGTAGCAATTACAGGACCACAAAAAGAGGGATTGGTATATCCTAATGAAAAGGAATTGCTGGAACTAATCAACAGTGTTAAAGCTGAAAATATTGAGGCTCATAAAGAAGAGGTTTCTGACGAACCATTAATCTCTGAACATCCAACTGTTGGCTCTATTGTCAAGATAGAGAAAGATGAAGTTATGGATGCATCAGTATGGACACTTCAAAATGGTATGAAGATTGTATTGAAATCTACTGAATTCAAAAATGACCAAATAATTATGTCAGCTACAAGCCCTGGTGGATATTCATTCTATGCAGAAGAAGACCCAATCAACGTGAAGGTAATGAGTAGTGTAATGACTTTGGGTGGAGTAGGCAATTTTAGCAATACTGAGTTGAGCAAGGTGCTTGTAGGCAAGACAGCATCTGCTGGTCCAAGTATTTCATTAACTTCACAAGGTTTTTCAGGTTCATCTTCTATCAATGATTTTGAAACCATGCTACAATTGGTTTATCTGTATTTCACAGCTCCAAGAACTGATGAAGATAGTTTTCAGTCATTTATCCAGCGCTTGGAAACATCAATGAAGAATCAAGAAGCTGATCCAATGCTTGCTTTTAAAGATGAAATAAACAATGCAATATATGGTGATAATGCTTTAGTGAAGCGACTAAGAATTGAAGATCTTGCTAAAATAGATTATGCTCGCATTATGGAGATGTATAAAAAGCAGTTTAGCAACCCTGGTAGTTTTGTCTTCACATTTGTGGGCAATATAGATGAAGAGAAAGTAAAACCAATAATTGAACAATATTTGGCTTCACTTCCTGGAGATGCATCCAAAACTGACTTTGTGAAAGTGCCAATGGACGTGAATACTGGTAAAACAGAGAAGATCTTTGAGCGCAGTATGCAGAATCCTAAAGCGTCAGTATTTATTGCTTCTACCGGAAAGATGGAGCGTAGTCAGAAAAACTCATTGGTGATGAGTATATTCGATCAAATATTGAATATATTATATACTGAGAAAGTTCGGGAAGACGAAGGTGGAACATATGGAGTGAGTGTCGGTGGTTCAATTAGCCGATACCCAGAAGGTCAGACTCTCCTTCAGATTTCATATGATACTGACCCCTCAAAAGCAGAAGTTTTAAATGAAATTATCCACAGAGAATTAAAAGGTATTGCTGATAATGGTCCACGAGCCGAAGATTTCAATAAGGTTAAAGAATATATGCTGAAGCAAATTACCGAAGCCGTTAAAGAGAATGGTTACTGGCTAAATGTTCTTAGTACTAAATATTATTATGGAGAGGATATGTATTCAGACTATAATGATATTTTGAAATCCATTACTGTAAAGGATATTCAAAACTTTGCTAAAGAATTATTATCACAAAACAATGAAGCTATTGTGATGATGATGCCAACTGAAAATGCAAACTAAATCGTAGGAAACGAAACATTATTATAACTTTTAGAATTGGGGATGAGTCACAGTGTGGCTTCATCCCCTTCTTCATTTTATATCTTCTTCATTTTAAGTCGTAAGCTATTGCTAACTACACTTACACTACTTAACGCCATAGCTGCGCCTGCAATCATTGGGTTTAACAAGAAGCCATTTATTAGGTATAATATTCCTGCTGCAATTGGGATGCCAATGATGTTATATATAAATGCCCAAAATAGGTTCTGACGTATTGTATTTACTGTTTGCTTTGATAATTTGATAGCCTTTGGAATCTTTGTCAAGTCTGAGGAAATAATAGTCATCTTGGCAACATCCATTGCGATGTCGCTACCTTGTCCCATTGCAATGCTTACATCTGCTTGAGCAAGAGCTGCGCTATCGTTGATGCCATCACCAACCATTGCTACAATCTTCCCCTTTTCTTGTAGTGATTTTACAAACTCAGCCTTTTCATTAGGTAATACTTCCGCCTTGAAATGGTCAATTCCAGCTTGTTGGGCTATTGCTTTAGATGTTGACTCATTGTCGCCCGTAAGCATATATAACTCTATTCCCATTTCGTGAAGCTTATTGATAGCAACAAGTGAAGATTCTTTTATTGCGTCTGAGATAGCCAGTATGCCAAGTACATTGTGCGAATTTGCAAACCAAATAACTGTCTTGCCTTGAATACTCCATTCATCAGCCTTTTTCTCCAAACTGGATGTAAGGTGAATATTATTATCGACTAATAATCTTTTGTTTCCAGCAAAGTATTTTGCATTATCTACAATACCAACAATACCTTTTCCTGTGATACTATCAAAGCTATCTATATTAATAAATTTCTCATTCTGCAAATGTTCTACTACTGCATCTGCAAGCGGATGTTCAGATTGTTTTTCCAAACTTACAAGAATTGCCTTTGCAGAATCATTGATCCATAACTCCTCTGTCACTCTTGGTTTCCCCTCAGTAATTGTCCCTGTTTTATCAAGAACTACTGCTGTGATATTCTTAGATATTTCTAAGCTTTCAGCATCTTTAATTAATATACCCTCTTCAGCACCTTTGCCGATTCCAACCATTATGGCTGTTGGTGTGGCTAAACCTAAAGCACATGGACAAGCAATAACTAACACTGTTACAAATGCTAAAAGTGCGTGGATAAGAGAGTTATCTCCTCCCCAAATAGTCCACACAATAAATGTAATAATTGCTATTCCAATAACCACAGGTACGAATATTGCAGCTATCTTGTCAACAAGCTTTTGCACAGGAGCCTTGCTACCTTGTGCATCTTGCACCATCTTGATTATTTGTGCAAGCATAGTATCTTTTCCTACTTTGTTAGCTTTAAACTGAAAACTACCTTTTTGATTTATAGTTCCTGCAAAGACCTTCTCACCTTCTGTTTTTCTCACTGCCATTGGTTCGCCGCTAAGCATACTTTCATCCACAAATGATTCGCCTGAAATGAGAGTACCGTCAACCGCTATTTTTTCACCAGGTTTCACCAACACAACATCACCAACCGAAATGCTTTCTATTGGAATTTCAATGTGATTGTTGTCTCTCACAATTACCACACTTTTGGGCTGTAGTCCCATCAGTTTTTTTAATGCTGATGAGGTGTTTCCTTTTGCCTTCTCTTCTAATAATTTTCCTATCAAAATAAAGGCAATAATTACCGCTGCCGCCTCAAAATAGACGTGACCCTCCATCCCTTTACTTTCCCAGAATTGAGGAAAAATCATGTTGAAAACACTGAAGACGTAAGCAGTGCCAGTGCTCAGAGCTACAAGCGTATCCATATTGGCAGTTTTATACTTAGCTTGTTTCCATGCGTTAATAAAAAAATCTCTACCGAGCCATAATACTACTGGAGTTGATAATGCCCACATAATCAAGTTTGCATATGGCATATTCATTAGAAACATACCAATTATCATCACTGGAGTAGCTAAGATTATAGCCCAAATGGTACGTTTCTTTAACTCTTTATGCCTTTTGTCGTGAATTTCTTCGAGAGTGTCTCTACCTTTCTCCTCATCCTCAATCATAATATCATATCCAATAGATTGAAGTGCTTCTTGCATCTTTTTAGGATTCACTTTGCTTTTATCAAAATCAACTTGCAGGTTTTGTGTAGCAAAGTTTACGGTAGCGAACTTTACTCCCTCCATCTTTTTGATTTTATTTTCTACGCCAGTAGCACAAGCTGCACACGTCATGTTGAGAACAGGGAAGTTTTCTTTTGCTGAGCTTTCGGCAGTTGATATTTCATCTTGCTGAGCTTTCGGAGTATCTACTTCAATATTATCTCTATTATTCGAATCGCTATCTAAAATGAATTCGTATCCTGCCTCGGTTACAGCATCTCTGAAATCATTGGGTGTTATTATTTCAGGATTATATTCTATCTCTGCGGACTCTCCTTCTAAATCCACTGACACTCTCTTGACTCCATTGAGTGCAGTCAATGCTTTGTCAACTCTACCTACACAATGCATACAGGTCATGTGTAGCACTGTGAATTTTTTTGTCTTTGTTTGATTTGATGACATAATTGAATAATTTGTTTAGTACAAATATAGTCAATTGATAATCACAAGTGTTGTGGTATTATGGATAAGAA
>CAZNRT010000039.1:0-22749 GCA_964575445.1 uncultured Proteiniphilum sp.
ATCGATCCAAGTGAAGTTGTTTGGATAGGTTTGCAGTGTGCAAAGTGATCCAAGTGAAGTTGTTTGGATAGGTCTGCAGTGTGCAAAGTGATCCAAGTAAAGTTGTTTGGATAGATTTGCAGTGTGCAAATCGATCCAAGTAAAGTTGTTTGGATAGGTTTCAGAGTGCAAATCGATCCAAGTAAAGTTGTTTCGATAGATTTGCAGTGTGCGAATCGATCCAAGCAAAGTTGTTTCGATAGGTTTCAGAGTGCAAATCGATCCAAGCAAAGTTGTGTGAAATCAAAAAAATTAGAAAATCAATCAAATCTGCTTAGTGAAGAAACTCCACAAGTTATCAACCAAACCTCCACTTTTCAACAAAATACCCAACATTTTATTTAATTAACACCGTATTAGCAGAATTATTGCTTATTTTGTTCTTTCATTATAAAGTAATTACATGGGTAAAATTATAGCTTTAGCAAATCAAAAGGGAGGAGTGGGCAAAACCACTACTACGATTAACTTAGCAGCATCATTAGCAGCTTTTGAAAAGAAAGTCCTTGTTGTAGATGCTGACCCACAAGCAAATGCATCTTCAGGGCTTGGCATAGATATTAGGAATCTTAAAAATACTATTTATGAGGGATTGATCGGAAAATGTAGCCCTAAAGAGGCGGTAATGAAAACTCCTTTTGAAAATATTGATATAATTCCTTCGCATATCAATTTGGTGGGTGCTGAATTGGAAATGGTGCAAATGGATAGCAGAGAGAAGAGACTTAGAGAGCTCCTCACGCCTCTTAGCAGCAGTTATGATTATATTCTTATCGACTGCTCTCCATCATTAGGCATCATCACCGTAAATGCACTGACAGCTTCGGATTCAATAATAATTCCTGTGCAATGCGAATATTTTGCACTTGAGGGATTGAGCAAATTATTGAACACAATCAAAATCATAAAATCAAAATTAAATCCGAAACTTGAGATTGAGGGATTTGTACTCACCATGTATGACTCACGATTGAGATTACACAACCAGATATATGAAGAGGTTAAAAGCCATTTTAAAGAATTAGTTTTTAATACTGTAATACAACGCAACGTTACTCTGAGCGAATCACAAAGCCATGCCAAGCCCGCATTGATGTATGACGCTGGCTCAAAAGGTGCAATCAATCATATGCAATTAGCTCAAGAGATTATCGAAAAAAATAATTAACTTTGTGGGCTATCATTAAAACAATATGGGTAAAAAAAACGCATTAGGAAGAGGTTTAGACGCTCTGATTTCCTTCAACGAAGGGGAGTCACAAGGCTCAATATCTATATCAGAAGTAGAGCTCGACAAGATAATGCCTAATCCCGATCAGCCACGTACGTTCTTTGACGAAGAGGCACTTGTGGAGCTTGCGGCATCAATAAAAAAAATCGGCATAGTTCAGCCAATAACCTTAAGAAATGAGGGGAACGGTTATTATCAAATTATAGCTGGAGAACGAAGATATAAAGCATCTATATTAGCTGGTCTCAAGACAATACCAGCATACATCAAGGCAGCCTCAGACAATGAGCTGATGGAGATGGCATTAGTTGAAAACATTCAACGCGAAGACCTAAACTCCATTGAGATAGCATTGGCATATCAAAACTTGATAGAAATGCTTAGTATAACTCAAGAACAACTTAGCGAACGTGTAGGAAAAAAAAGAGCTACTATTTCAAACTATTTGAGATTGTTGAAACTACCCGCAGAGGTGCAAATGGGAGTGAAAGATAAGAAAATAGATATGGGACATGCACGTGCATTAGTCACTATTGATGATCCTGTACTACAATTATCTGTATATAACCTTATCATAAAAGAGGGGTTGTCCGTAAGGAAAGTTGAAGATATTGTGAGAGAGCTTGCTGAAAATAAAAATGAAAACAAACCGAACAAACTGACAAATAAGAAAGCAAGCAATGACTTTGATGCATTGGCACAACACTTATCGAACTATTTCAATACACAAGTTCGATTTAATTGCAATAAGAACGGAAAAGGAAACATTTCAATACCTTTTTCCAATCCAGACGAATTGGAGCGAATTATTGCAATGTTAGACACGATGAAGAAATAAGAGTATGCTAAGAGTCAAAAGAATTTTTGTTATTATAGTATCGTTCGTTGCTTTAGTTGCTACTACTTTGGCAGGGGAAGTGATTGCGACTCAAATACCTGATTCAATTATTGAGCAAATTGATTCAACTATAGTTGCACCTCTGTCAACTGACATCATTGCAATTTCGGACTCAATAATTGACAGCCCCAAAATCAATGATTCTGTAAGAACTGAACCTATAGATGCAATTTCAGCAAAAGCAATAAAAGCATTAGACAAGCTTGAAGAAAAACCCTTCAAGCCCAGTCCTAAAAAAGCAGTAATATACTCTGCTATTTTTCCGGGATTAGGCCAGATATACAACAAAAAGTATTGGAAGCTACCCATTTTGTATGGTGGATTTGTAGGAGTGTCGTATGCAATAACATGGAATAATAGCCACTATAAGGATTATTTCCAAGCATACAAACATATTATTGATGGCAATCCCGAAACTAACAGTTGGCACAATCTTATCCCCTATGGGCAAAGCCCCGAAAATATTGATAAGAACAGATTTACAACTGTATTAAAAGACAGAAAAAATTATTTTAGATATTATAGAGACCTTAGTGTTATCATTGGTGTAGCACTTTATGGTTTAGGTATAGTTGATGCATACGTAGATGCTCAGCTTTTTGAGTTTGATGTAAGTCCAGATTTATCATTAAAAGTCGAGCCAGTATTGATGCAAAAAAATAACAATAGCAACAACTTCCTGGCTGATTCCTTTGGATTTAAATGCAGTATTAGTTTTTAACCACAGTCCCATATTAAGTGGTAAGGAGAGAACAAATACACTCTCCCTGATTATTAGAGAAATAATATGAAAAAAATTATTTTAATTCTATTTGTGATAGCATTTTATGCCAATCATACCGTTTTGCTATCTCAAACCAAAGATAGCACAATTATTGCACCCGAACATTTGAATAAACAATTGGCAACTCTACTTCATGAGTGGCAAATAGATCTCAGCAAGTCAACAAGCATTTGCAAGCAAGGCTCTAATATAGTATATGACGATAGTGTTTATACAAAGAGGCTTTATGATTTCCCCACTGAGATGGAGCTATCATACAATCAAGTAGTCAGAAGCTACATAGATATGTACACTATTCGCCGACGGGACTTAGTTAGCTATATGCTCACTGTTGGGGAATATTATTTTCCAATGTTTGAAGAGGCATTAGATAGAGAAGGGCTTCCATTAGAGTTGAAATACCTTCCTGTTATAGAGTCTGCACTAAATCCGGTTGCCGTTTCCAGAGTAGGAGCAACAGGCCTATGGCAATTCATGCTCAGAACTGGTCAAGGCTATGGACTTCAGGTAAACAGCCTCGTAGATGAACGACGTGACCCATACAGTTCTACTCAGGCAGCCGTGAAGTACTTAAAAGATCTTTATGCTATTTATTCAGATTGGAACTTAGTAATAGCTGCATATAATTGTGGACCTGGAAATGTAAACAAAGCCATCACACGCAGTGGAGGTAAAAGAGATTATTGGGAAATATATTACAATCTACCAAAGGAAACCAGAGGATATGTGCCAGCATTTATTGCTGCAAATTATGTGATGAATTATTACGATTTGCATGAAATTTGTCCTGTTGAAAATAAAACTGATTTGATTACATTAGATACCATTCATGTAAGCAATCAAATACATTTCGATCAGATATCAAAAGTATTAAATATACCCATTGAAGACATCCGAAGATGGAACCCTCAATTCAAAAAAGATATTGTGCCAGGCAACTTTAAAGAATATGTACTTGTCTTGCCAACTACAAAGGCATATGCATTTCTTGAAAAAGAAGATGAGATAATAAACTATGATAAATCAAATATAATCACTCACAGAGAGAATACTGATGCCTATTTAGCAGAGAGCACTACCTCATCTAACAACACATCAAATGTTTATCATAAAGTTAGAAATGGGGATACTTTATCAAAAATAGCATCTAAACATGGCACAACTATTGCTCAAATCAAGAGCTGGAACAAGTTGAAAAGTACAAAGTTGAGCGTTGGCAAGAGCCTAATTGTGAAAAAAAAAGTTGTGAAAGAGGATAATTCTGATAATCTAAAAATCGCTGAAAATAAAACTTCTATCAACAAAACCACTAAATCAGTAAACGAGTACTACCGAATTAGAAAAGGTGACAACCTTGGTAAAATAGCATCGAAAAATGGAGTCTCCGTTGCCCAATTAAGAACATGGAATAACATGAGAAATGACATGATATCGGTGGGTAAAAGTATTATTGTGGGTAAAAAAGAAGAGATAGTAGAAGAAATAACAATGCCATTGATTGATATCGAAAATGCCCCCGAAAAAGTTGTAAATCCATCAAAGGAAGAAATACAATTGAATGTTTCGGAGGTGATTGATATTAACCCAATTATATTCAGTCAAAACTAAAATATCTGGCGTATCGCCCTACTCTGACTTTTGTTAGCATTTCTATTTCAACTCATTTGAAAGCAAAGAGCACTTTCTTGTCGCTTATTTTGAATTGAAAAGTAAGTGCGCGCTTTCATACCTCTTAGCCAGCACAATCAATCTCTCTGCTGAATCAATCAATTACTATCTATTTTTGTAGTCTCTACCATAGTAAGCACATCTATTTTTAGAATTATTTATTGTTTTTCCCTTATTCTATGACAGCTTTTGGCGCACCTACATACTATTTTTGGCATATTATTTTTTAAGAAACTATTTTAGTAATTTATTATTGTTGGGGATATTTATTTACTTATATTTGCACTATGTAACTTTTTAATCTTTAAAGATTGCCTTTTACATAATGGATGTAAATACATAGTTGATATCTACACGCTTCAAGTTATTTGAAAAAGCTAAGAATATGAATGAAACTGTCAAATTTCTACCATGGGTGGGCGCAAACTATACCAATGGAATAAACGGAAAACGAATTATGGCGCTAGGCGAAAGCCATTATTGTGAGTATCCCCATCAAGCGGTACCCATGATTACTAATAATGTGATATCAGATTTGGTAAGTACAGACTCTGAGCACGAACATTATAAAAATACTTATACAAAGTTTGAGCGAGCCCTCGCCTTGAAGGAGCTAAGCCAAGCTGAAAAGGCAGTGCTATGGAACAGCATTGCATTTTACAACTATGTGCAAGTGCCGATGACGGGAGCAAGAGTGTCGCCCACTAACGACGACTTTGTCAATTCCACCGAAGCTCTGTTCAAAGTTCTAAATCAACATCTACCCAATATACTAATTGTGTGGGGGCAACGCCTCTACAATAACCTACCGAAGAGAGGCCACCAAGGCCAAGACCTCATCTTGCCCGATGGCAAAATCAGCGAAACCTGGATATACCCCCTCTCCAACGGTCACAATGTATATATCTTACCCATCAATCACCCATCCTCCGGTTTCTCGTGGGAGTATTGGGGAGAAGGGGTGAGGAGGTTTGTGGGGAGTGTATGAGCTATTTTAAAGTAAGATAAAAATAATAAATCGTATAATTTAATAATAAACTTAGTATTTATGAATATCGGAATTGATTACAATGCGCATCGTGAAAATCTCTTTGATATATTTGAATGTTATAAAGAAAGTAGAATATGTTTTGACGATCTATTTAAATCAAAAAATGAGGATGGTGTAGATATAGACTATTTACAAGAACAAATAGACTTGTTAAAGCAAGAGAAGTTTATAATAGCCGTAGCCGGTGAAGTTAAGTCAGGCAAATCTACATTTTTAAATGCTTTGTTAGGAGAAGAAATATTGCCATCTGATGTATTGCAGGCTACAAGTGCCATAATAGAGATATTTAAATCAGATAGAAAACATACCATAGTTAAGTATGCAAGTGGCAGGGAAGAAGAGTTTGATGATGTGAAAAACCTATATGAACTTGCACAATTATCTGATGAGTATAGAGATATCCCCACAACATTGATAAATTCTTTTATTATTAACTCAGATGAAAAAATAGTTTTAAGTGATGAGTTAATACATGAATGGCAGATTAAGTCTAATGAGGACAATTTAAATTCAAAGAGAGGAAAGATAGAAAAATATCTCCAGTTTTATACTAAAGACACTATACCTGTAGAAATAAAGGTAGGATATCCTTTGACGTGGGAGTTTGATGAGATTGTGATCGTTGATAGTCCTGGTGTTAATGCTATAGGAGGTGTTCAGGATATTTCTTTTGAATATTTTTCAAAAGCTAATGCTCTTCTCTTTATAAAACAAATCAAGCCAATAGAGTCAGAGTCATTCAAGACATTTATTGATAAAACAATTACAAAAAGGAGTAAAGAGAATCTTTTTCTAATACTGACACATATTTCAGACACATCTAAAACAGAAGCTGATAAACTATATAATGAGGCCGTTCGTATTTATGGCAATAAAATATCTATAGATAAAATTTTAGCGGTTGATAGCCTACTGCAGGTTCTATTAAATGATTTAAGAAGAGGAGTTCCTCTTAAAGAAATCAGAAAAGATGAAATGAAAAAGCGGGTTCTATCTCCCTATCGTGAAGAGGCGGAAGATCAAGGCAGAGATTTGGAAAGTGTAATAAAAGATGCTGCAAAATTTGATCAGGCCGCAAAAGTAATAGATAAGTTCTCTACTGAAGCTCCAAGGCAACAAATAGCAAATTTAATAGAGAGAATAAAAAAAGGATTTGAAGAGCAGAACAAGCGGTACACAGAGGAAATTGAAAATATAGAGTCTAAAAAAGTAAGACCTCAACAATTTGCCATAACAATTGAAAGTATTATAGATGCTTTAAAAGAATATAAATCAAAAATGAGCGAAACTGTAGAGGTTTTGCATCAAAAGTATTCTGGTGTATCTGAATGGCGTGATTACATTATCTCTTTCAAAGATGATTGTCTAAATAAAATAAATGAAAGCACCCATGAAGATGAAATTAGAAAGCATTATTTTGATTACTATGAAGGCTCTCAGCTTATAATAGATGATTATATACAGTCAATAACAAATGAATTGAAAGATAATGTAGAAAAAGAAGATGTTGAATTTAAGAAAAAGCATAGGTCTGTAACAATTCCCATATTAGATTATAGTGGACTTGTAGGGAAAACTAAAAGGTTAGCGTACAAAGAAGTGTATAAGTATGAAGAAGAATATGAAGGACTGTGGGAGAATAAAAACTTTATAAATTTTAGATGGACTAAAAAAAGTAGAGCTTACAAAGTAAATGAAAGATTTGAGTCAGTATATAATCCCGTCAGACACATGAGTATTTTAAAAAATAAACTTAAAGAGGAATTGTCAAGTACGACTATCGAAATGGAGAGAGCTAGAACAACTATTTTTGATGATATAAAAAAAGAGTTTACTCTTAGCTATGAAACTCTTATACAGAAAAGAACAGATCATTTAAAAACATTAAAAGAAGAAAAAAAGAGAAATGATGAGTTGATAGAATTACAAGCAAAGTATCGAAAAAAAAAAGAACTACTATCGGAACCTTTATCAAGAATATATTCAATATTGGAGGATTTAAAATGAGAACAAATTTAAAATTAATGGAACAACTTATAAGTAAAGAGTTTTCTTTATTAAAAAACAACCTTGAAATACATTTCAAGCAAGTAGTAAATTTAGAACAAAAGAAATCCTTCTTATCTGATCTTGTTCCAAAAGAGTTGCTGCTACTTTCAGATATCCTTTTAGATTCAACATTAAATGAATTAATGAAGGAAGCACAAAAGTTGTTAGAAGATAGCGATGTAGAAATAAAAAATAAGTTCTACGAATATGATTTTCGTAAAAGGATAAAAGAATGGACTAGAATAACAGAAGGTAAGTTATCATTAGAAGGAGAGTATATAAAGCACTCAACTAATCCTCAGTTAAAGGAAGGCTTAATAGCTGGGGGTATAACATTTATCTTAGGATCAGTTGTGACGAAGGTGGCATTCATTCCTAATGTTATGATAGGAGCTATAGTAGCTGGATTGCTTACTGTAATTTTATCTGCGTTGGCATTTAGGTTTGGATATAAAAAAGCTTACCCAAAAGCTATTGATACAATGAAGCGTGACGTACATAGCTATATTGATGATAATGAAAGACAAGTAAAAGAGTGGCTGGGAGCTGTTATAGAGCAATTTAAGGAGGAGTTTAATAGTTTTTGTATTGAAAATGGGATAAAGTAATGAGGAACCATAGATTTGAAGATAAAAGTGAGCAGCTTGCAAGTGTAGTACAACAACTTGCAGATGTGGTAAACTTGAGAGAGAAGAGGGAAAGTGATTTGTTTGAAATGACAAACACTCTTTTACCGTGGTGGAGTTCAGACTTTAATTCGCACAATAATATATTGAGGCAAACTGTTGAAGATACAGAGGCTATATTAGATGGATATTATTTGTATCCAATTAAGGAAATAAATGTTCCTGAAGAAATTGATGATATACCAAAGTTTATAAATCAGCGGTTTCAAACTCTTTACTCAGCAGCTGCCAACTCAGATGCTTCGGTAATGTTGGTGGTTCAAAGTAAGGGTGGGAAAACAACTCTTTACATGGGTTTCAAGTCTATTAAACAGAATAGCTTGTCTGAACATTTATTTAGCTCATTATTAAACGGAATAATCCCTGGAAAGAAGTTTTTATTCAACGAAACCGAGAAAATATCAAAATTAACAGAGGGATTTAAATTTGGTGGAGTGGTATCAGGTGTTCCTGCTATTAAAATAGACAACGATGTGCAGCGTATTAAATTGTCATCAGTGATACGATCGCTATATGGACAAGATTATACCCTTTCAATACTTTCTACTCCATTATCAAATATTGAGAAGCAGCAAGCATTAGCAGAATTGATTAATTATAGAGATAAGCTACACGCTTTGGCAAATCAAACGTTGAGTAATGAAAAAGGGAGTTCTGATTCTACAGGAAAGACAACCACAAATACTGTAGGGGAATCAACTTCAAAAACTAAAGGTAAATCTGAATCAAAATCAAGGAACCATTCTTTCGGCATTATCATCTACAATTATTCAAGAGGTAAGACATATACAGATACAGAAAGCACCACTGAGTCCACTAACAATAGTGAATCAAATAGTGATTCAACAACTATTACTTCAAGTACCTCGAGCAGTATTTCATTTGAAAAACAAAATGGAATGGCTCTTGAATTAAAAAATATTGCCAATCAGTATATTGAAAGATTGATTAAAGGTTTTAATGCTGGTTATTGGGATACAACTGTTACTTTTGCGGCTAAAGAGCGAATTGCAACTGAGGTTTTAGGAAGTGCATTCTTAGGGGAGCTATCGAAACCTAATGAGAATTTATTACCACCACCAAGAATGTATTTGGGTGATCTTGGAGAGAAACAAAACTTATTCCTACCACTTAAAAGCAGTTCAAATAAGATTTTCCCTAAAGCTATAGCTTCATATCTCACCAGCGAAGAGTTATCATGGCTTGGGTCTGTTCCCACTGAGTCTATTCCAGGATTTGAAATTAAAAAGATGCCATCATTAGCTTTGACGGACTTGAATCAAGGGGAGTATAAGTTAGGTCATATTTCAGACAATGGTAATCCAATAGACAACTCATATATCACTTTATCCAAAAAAGATTTAAATAAACATCTCTTTGTTTGTGGACTTACTGGAAGTGGAAAGACAACTACAGTTAAACAAATTCTTAAAAATATCTCTAAAGAGGAAATTCCATTCCTTGTGATTGAATCGGCTAAAAAAGATTATAGACAGCTTTTAGCTGATGATGTTTTTAAAAAGATGCGCGTTTTTACTATCGGTGATGCAGCGGTTAGTCCTATTAGATTCAATCCATTTTATATTCAGGGTGGAGTGCATCCGCTTGTTCATATTGATTTCTTAAAAGCAATATTCAATGCTAGTTTTTCTCTGTATGGACCCATGCCACATATTATTGAAAAATGTTTGCATAGAGTTTATATAAAAAAGGGATGGAACCTCACTACTGGTTTGCATCCACATTTTACTAATAATAATGGGGAGTTAGATACTAAAAAGTTTTCAGGTAATGAAAGGAATTATTTTTACCCATCATTAATGGACTTAAAAAAAGAAGTAGAACTTTATATGAAAGAAAAAGACTATCAAGGAGAATTGAAGGATAATATTAAAACTGCAATCCTGGTTCGCCTTGAAAGTTTGACTGTAGGTTCAAAAGGATATATGTTTAATACGCATGACTTTTTCTCAATTGAGGACTTACTTTCGTTGCCTACAATCTTTGAAATGGAAAACTTGGCGGATGATGATGATAAAGCTTTTTTTGTTGGCCTAATGTTGGTTTTAATTAGTGAGTATCGACAAAAAGACAATCCAACTATAAAGCCTGGAAGTAGAGCTTTGAGCTTACAACACTTCTTGGTTATTGAAGAGGCACATAGATTACTGAAAAATGTAGATACCGAAAGAAGTAATGAGATGATGGGAAATCCAAAAGGTAAGGCAGTTGAATTGTTCTGTAACGTTATTGCTGAGATGCGCTCCTTGGGACAAGGAGTTGCTGTAGTGGAGCAAATACCGACAAAAATATCACCTGACGTGATTAAGAATACAAACATGAAAATTGTTCATAGGTTAGTATCACGTGATGATCAGAGTGTGTTAGCTGGTTCTCTTGGATTAAATGATGATGAAGCAAGGTATTTAAATAGATTAAATACTGGTTTTGCTTTATGCCATAAAGAGGGGATGGATAAGCCTGTCGAAAGCTCTATAGTTTTTGATGTGAAGTCTTCGGCTATAAGTGATTCTAAAATTACAAGAATAATGTCAGAATATAACTCTAAATTCCATAGTTCAAGTGAAGCTTATGAGTTTTCTGAAATATTGGGAGATAAAGGAACAGGAATAGTTGTTCAGTTTTTGAATACTTTAAGTGTAATAGACCAGACCAAAGATAAACTACTATTGGAAAGAACAATAGAGTCTATTACTAAACAATTAAAGATGAATGAATATAAACACAAAATTGATGAAAAAGTGGTTTTGTCTTTTATTAAGTTGGAGATTATGCTTTTGCTTACTCGAGGGACCTATTGTGTAGACTATAAACTTCCAGATGGTTTTGTTGAACAGCTATCCTACTCTTTAAACTCGAAAGAGATTGATTTTACAGAAATAAGAAAGTTACTCAAAAAAATATGGAAAGTAGATAATGCTGAAGAGTATATAATTGGAGTAGTTAAAAACTTATTGTTGTTAAATAGGAGAATAACTGAAAGATCTATAACAGATTCAGATATAAATAAATGCTTTGTTGATGGTATGGAATTGAACATATCGGGTACGGTATTTAGAATTAAAAACTTGTTTTAAAAAAAACACATTATGATTGAAGCCATTGTATCAGCCTTAGCAAAATCAGAAGCAGCTGTAGCGCTTAAAGAGTTAGGAGAAGTTGCCATAAAAGAAATTGGAAAGAATCCAATTATGAATGTTATAAATGAGATACGTGATTATTCATTAGAAGGATTGGAATTAATGAATGAAGGAGAGATTCTTGATGATATCAAAGATGTATTTAAAAGCATGAATGAAAATATTTCTCCTGATTTTTCAGATGGTATTAGAGTTGAGGCTAGTAAAGAAGGAGGTCTTATATATAAGCACTTGATCTATCCAGCAACAGAAATAAGAGTTTCAGACAATGTAATACATGCCAATGCTGGTAGTACAAAGCTGAGGGGACAAATGAATCAATTTTTAAACAATCTAAGTCCAAATAAAACGTATGTTGTGGATGGTCATACTTCTTATAATACAGATAATTTAGCTAGAGTAATGAAAGTTACTAGTAATAGGAATATGGCATTTAATGATACACTTAGTGAAGTGACTAAAAGAAGTGAGCGTGATAGTATTACCCAGAAGAGAGTTGTTCAAGAACTTGGAGGTCCTGAAAGGGTTGGAATAGATGATTCGGCTCATTTAATTTCAAACTCAAGCAATGGAGCTAATGAGTTAATTAACCAAATACCACTTAAAGCTGAATTAAATAGAGGAGGTGAATTAAGAGGATTTGAAATTATGGAAGAGAATGCCTTGAAGGAAGGGAAAACTGTATTTTCAGAAAGAGAGCTGTTTTATGAAGGGGATTCTAATCGACCATCGGAAATAAAATACTCTGCTACTATTGATGGTGAATACCATGAAGTTAAAGCTCAAAATCATTTATGAGAAATAGTAAAATATAACTATGATGTAATATAACCTCACCTCTGTCACCTTTTGGCGCACCTCGCCTCTATCTTTGTATCGAACAATTAAATCAATAGGAGGATAAGTTATGAGATTTACAGAGAAAGACATTCAGAGTGAGTTTGACAAAAGGTCAAAAAGAGTAACGCAAGAAGATGTTGATAAAATCTTTCAAAAGCGTAAGGAGATTGAGGACAAGTTTAGTGGTAACGGACCGTTAGGTAAGTTTTGGAGTGATTTGAAATTGCTTTTCGAGTTGGTAAATGATTATCGCAAGGGTGAGTATCGTGAAATCCCTTGGACTAGTATTGCGGCTATTATCGGAGCTTTGCTTTATGTGCTTAGTCCGATTGATCTAATACCTGATTTTGTTCCTGTGATTGGCTTGCTTGATGATGCTGCGGTTGTGGCTCTATGTCTCAGGGCAATTGATGGAGATTTGCAGGCATACAAAAAATGGAAGATTGACAATGTAGTCGTTATTGATTAACAAACCCATAAATGATGGCACTTCTTTGTTTGACAGAGGAAGTGCCATCATTTTAAAGAGTGAAAAAACTATGAGACAACCATATAAAGTGAAGTTCTATATCTGGCTGATAGATACGCTATCGCGCAAACCCATGACGTATAAAGAACTTGAGGATGCATGGGTCATTAGTTCGGCCAACGAGGATATGAAGCCACTTACTAAACGTTCTTTCGATAGATACAAAAATGAGGCTTCAATGATGTTTGATTTGGATTTTGAGTGCGATGCTGCTGATGGATATCGATATAGAGTGGTGCGGCCCAATGATGAGGAAAAGGGTGGTGCGCTTGATTGGATGGTGAGTGCATTTAGAATTAGTAATTTGGCTTCAAAAATAAGTAAGCGGAATTTTATTTCGCTCGAAGATGCTCCACCTGCGTCAGAGCTCTTGTCGGTTATTATAGATGCTATAGATAAAAAATATTCTCTATCGTTTACTTATCAAACCTATTTTAAGCCTGCTAAGGAGGTGAACCTAATTCCTGCGTTTGTTAAGCTCTACAAGCAGCGTTGGTATGTAATTGGCCAACTAAATGGTGAAGAAAAAGAACGCACTTATGCTTTTGAGAGAATGTCGAATGTTAGATTGATTGAACAAAAAACTCATTTATCGCAAAAGATGGAGAAGTGGCTAACCCCTACCAATTATTTCAAAGATTGTTTTGGAGTAATTAATCGCTTTGATCCTTTGTTGATACGCATTCGTGCCTTTGCACCCCAGGATAAGTATATCGCAAGTGTTCCAATACATGAGTCTCAAAAAATGATATATGAGTGTGATGATTATTCAGATTTTGAATTGTTTGTAAAGCCTACATACGATTTCAAGCAGGAGTTGATGTGGCATCGTGATAATATTGCAGTACTGTCTCCCGAGCCGTTTCGTCAGGAAATGATTGAAATGATAAAGGCTACTCTTTCATCCTATGAAACTGGTGAATGCCACAAAATTGATGAATAATATAATCACGTAGTATTATAGGTCGATCATAGTGTAATAAGTTTTAGATAACACCAAAAAAAATGTCATTGCATTACCATTTTTATTATCTTCGTAAAAGATGGCGTGAAATATCTCACTCAAAACTTAATATACATTACTATGAACTTATTAGAACAACTAAAACAATTTACCCAAGTAGTTGCCGACACAGGTGATTTTGCTTCCATAGAGGCATACAAACCTGTTGATGCTACAACAAATCCATCACTCATTTACGCCGCTTCTCAAGAAGAGAAATACAAGTATCTAATAGACGATGCCATTAGTTATGCCAAAGGAGTATCAAATAACAAAGAAGAGCAATTGTCGAAAGCAATGGACAAACTTGCCGTAAACTTTGGATTGGAAATACTAAAGATAGTGCCAGGCAGAGCATCAACCGAGGTGGATGCAAGACTTTCATTTGACACCAAAGCAACTGTAGGAAAAGCACGAGAACTAATTTCACTTTACGAACAAAACGGTATATCAAGAGAAAGAGTGCTCATAAAAGTTGCTTCAACATGGGAGGGGATTAAAGCCGCTGAAATACTCGAAAAAGAGGGTATCCATTGCAATCTCACTCTTTTGTTTTCACACGTTCAGGCAGTAGCATGCGCTGAAGCAGGCGTACGCTTAATATCTCCATTTGTTGGACGCATTCTTGATTGGCATAAAAAAGATAGAGGTGTTGATAGTATTCCTGCAAATGAGGACCCTGGAGTATTATCCGTAAAATCCATATACAACTACTACAAAAAGTTTGGATATAAAACACAAGTAATGGGAGCCAGTTTTAGAAACATAGGAGAGATTTGTGAACTTGCCGGATGCGATCTGCTAACAATAGCACCCAAACTGCTAAAGGAACTTGAAAACACAAATGAAGTACTAACAAAAAAACTCGATGATGCCGAAGCATCCCATATGGACATCGAGAAAATAGTGGTTGATGAGAAAACTTTTAGATGGATGATGAACGAAGATGCAATGGCTACCGAGAAGTTAGCCGAAGGCATTAGAAACTTTACAAAGGACCTAATAAAGCTCGAAAATCAGGTAAAAGACTTACTTTAGAAATACAACTAAATAACAGATTTCAAAAAAAGCGTCCCTGTAAACAAGGACGCTTTTATAATTTGGATTAATAAATCCATATATATGTGCTATAAAATAAACTTATGATAATGATACACGTTTGAAATCAATAACAGTAAGTTCTTTATCGCTTTGAGTGATAAATTGCTCAATTGTCATCTTATTATCCTTAACGTAATCTTGTTGCAACAAAGTATTATCTTTATAGAACTTCTGTAAAGTACCTTCTGCAATTCTATCTAATAAGTTTTCGGGCTTACCAGCTTCACGAGCTTTTTCGCGTGCAATCTCAAGCTCCTTTTCCTTAACCTCTGCAGGTATAGAATCAGCATTAATAGAGATTGGATTCATAGCTGCTACTTGCATAGCAACATCTTTTGCAACACCCTCAGATACGCCTTGCTTATTAAAACCAACAATAGTTGCTAATTTATTGCCCATATGTATATATGACACAACGCTATCAGCAGTAATATGTTGATAATCGCTAACTTCCATCTTTTCTCCAGTTGCTCCAATCTGATCAACAACCAATTGTGATATTGCTCTACCATCAATCTCTACATTTAGAAGTCCTTCTAATGTAGTAGGCTTATGTTCAATTGCTGCATTTAATATCTTTTGAGTTAACGCAATGAAGTCTTCGTTTTTAGCAACAAAGTCAGTCTCGCAGTTCAATGCAACAACAGCTGCAAAGTTCCCTTCAGTTTTAGCTAGAACACAACCTTCACTTGCATCTCTATCCTCGCGTTTAGCAGCAACTGCTTGACCTTTTTTGCGAATAATCTCTACAGCCTTGTCGAAATCGCCATTTGCTTCATTCAATGCACTCTTACAATCCATCATCCCTGCACCAGTCATTTTGCGCAAGTGTTGGATGTCTGCCATTTTAACTGCCATTTTATCCTCCTTAGTTTAAAAGTTATTATTCTTCGTCTTCTTTAGTAGCGAATTTGCCAGCGACAGCAGCGTTCAACGCATCCTTGTCCTCTTTCTTAATTCTTTCTTTTCTTGCTACTTTAGATTTTCTTTCTCTTTTGCCACCTTCTGCTCCTTCTGCCACTTCTTCAGCAGCATTTGCATCGGCTTTTTCTATCTTACGCTCCTGCAATCCTTCTTTCATTTCACTTGTAATATATTCCAAAATCATCTCGATTGATTTTGTAGAATCATCGTTTGCAGGAATTACGAAGTCAATATTATCCGGATTTGAGTTAGTATCGACAATTGCAAATACAGGGATACCTAATTTGTTAGCTTCTCTAACCGCAATGTGTTCTTTCATAACATCAACTACAAATATAGCTGAAGGCAAGCGAGTCAAATCTTGAATTGATCCAAGCATTGTTTCAAGCTTTGCACGTTGACGAGTTATTTGTAGTTTCTCGCGTTTTGACAAAGTCTCAAAAGTACCATCCTTTATCATTTTGTCAATAGTGCTCATTTTCTTAACAGCCTTACGAATTGTAGGAAAGTTGGTTAGCATACCACCAGGCCAACGTTCTACTACATATGGCATATTAACGTTCTGCGCTTTATCCGCTATAACATCTTTTGCTTGTTTTTTTGTAGATACAAAAAGAACCTTTTTGCCAGATTTGGCTATTTGTTTTAATGCTGCAGCTGATTCTTCAGCTTTAGCTATTGTTTTGTGAAGATCCACAATATGGATTCCATTACGTTCCATGAAGATGTATGGAGCCATTGCTGGATTCCATTTTCTTCTTAAGTGTCCAAAGTGTGCTCCAGCCTCTAATAATTGGTCAAATTCTAATTTTGCCATTTTGTTTTAATTTGTTTTGTTCGTTTACTTTCTTTTTCTTAGTCGAACTATAGGGTAGGTAACTGTAATGAGTAGCGTCCCTATAGTTTAGATACTAAACGTAATTATGTGGCAGGGGATGCCTGCCTCAGATATCTTTTGAGATGAAATATCAATGCTGAATATAACACCCACAAATAGTTTCTCCGAAAATTAACGTTTTGAGAATTGGAATCTTTTTCTTGCTCCTGGTTGTCCTGGTTTTTTACGCTCAACAACGCGTGGGTCACGAGTCATGAAACCTTCTGCTCTTAGGGCAGATTTATCTTCTGAATTGATCTTTACCAATGCGCGTGCTATAGCCAACCTTGCTGCTTCAGCTTGTCCTTTATAACCACCTCCATGCAAGTTTATTTTAATATCGTACTTTTCAGCAACATCAAGAGTATTCAATGGCTGCTTTACGATAAATTGCAAAATAGTAGAGGGGAAATAATTTTCGATTTCTCTCTTATTAATAACTATTTTACCTGTTCCTTCGCGCAAGAATAAGCGAGCAACGGCGGCCTTACGTCTTCCGATTGAATTAATTACTTCCATCTTATTATTTGAGTGAGTTAATGTCTAATTGTTTTGGTTGTTGTGCTTGATGTGGGTGCTCATTTCCAGCATACACATACAAATTTTTAAGAATAGCATCACCTAATCTATTTTTAGGCAACATACCTTTTACTACCTTGCGGAAAAGTCTATCAGGTCCAGCATTCATCAAATCGGCTGGAGTCGAAGATTTTTGACCTCCGGGATAACCTGAATGACGATAATATGTTCTATCGGTCCATTTATTTCCCGTAAGCTCTACTTTTTCAGCATTAATAATAATAACATTATCACCACAATCTACGTGTGGGCTGAAGCTTGGTTTATACTTACCTCTTAGCAACTTAGCTATCTTAGAGCTAATGCGGCCTAATGACTGACCTGTTGCATCTACCACAACCCATTCTTTTTGAGCCGTTACGTTATTAACGTGTTTAGTTTTGTAACTTAAAGTGTTCACTTTACTTGTTGTTTTTAATTCGTTTAATAAAATTCAGGATGTTGATAGCTCTCCGTTTTTGTCTGGCTAAGGGACTAAATGGCAAATAAAAAGCTATAAATCAAACTCTTATGTAAGAAATTTTAATAATCGGACTGCAAAGATACAATAATTCAAATAATTATCAAAAGTATTAATACATAATATTCAATTGGACAAACATTTTTAGAAATCTCCTAAATTCTATAAGTCATCTTTATTATTTCTTTTAGGTAGAGAAGGATTTGAGTTGAGTGGATTAAACTCGCAATCAGAACATGTGCCACATCCAGCTGATGAATTTTTATCAAAGAAAAAGCGATAAATACCCCTGATAAATACAAATGCGACAATGACACCTATCGCAATTACTATAAGCATTTGTGTACTCATACATTTTGAATATTAAATCGTTTAAAATAGGCTGCCAACCTGATATACTACAAACGCAAAAAGCCACGCCAATCCGGTGGAATACAGCACACTAAACATTGCCCATTTCCAGTTGTGCGATTCCTCTTTAATTGCCACAATGGTAGCAATGCACGGAAAATAAATGAGTGTAAACAATAGAAATCCTATAACAACAAGTGGTGTAAAGATAGGTGATCCATCAGGATGATGCTCAGCAAATAATCTCTCTTGCAATGATTGCTGATTTTCACTATCACCTGTATATAATACTCCCATTGTACTGATAACAATCTCTTTGGCTGCCATTCCAGAGAGAAGGCTCACGGAGATTTTCCAGTCAAAACCCAAAGGTTTCATAACTGGCTCCATGAAGTGTCCAATCTTGCCAATATAAGAATTAACCTGATGATCGGTATGCTTTGCAAATTGTAGTTGAGAAATAATCTCTCCTTTGTCTGCCTCAGACATATCAGAGGCTTCAATTTGTGACATTTTGAGATCATAGCTTTCGTTACGCTCTTTGTTCTCTGGAAAATAACCCAAAAACCAAATCAATATTGATGCTATGAGGATAGGTCCTCCCATTTTCAACAAATACATTTTTGACCGCTCCCACATATGAATAATTACCGATTTTATGGTAGGCATTCTATATGGTGGCAACTCCATCACAAATGGAGTATCTTCTTCTTTAAAGAAGCTTTTGCGCAAAAGCAATGCGGTTATCACAGCCACTAAAATACCGACTGAATATAATCCCAACATAATAAAGCTACCATGCTTGGCGAAAAATGCACTTACAAAAAGAATATACACAGGCAATCGTGCACTACAAGACATAAATGGCACAATCAACATAGTTATCATTCGGCTATTTCGACTCTCTATCATTCTTGTGGACATAATAGCGGGCACATTGCAGCCAAAGCCCATTATAAGCGGAATAAAAGACTTGCCGTGAAGCCCAATCTTGTGCATCAATTTATCCATTATAAATGCAGCACGAGCCATATAACCCGAATCCTCCATAAATGCTATAAATGCATAAAGTATAACTATATTGGGCAGAAAAACAATAACACCCCCCACTCCACCTATAACGCCATCTACAATTAGATCCTTGAGCGGTCCATCTGACATCTTTGCTCTTATTCCGTTTCCAATAAAAGCTACAAAACTTTCTATCCAGTCCATAGGATATTCTCCAAGCCTGAAAGTGGTCTCAAACATTATCCACAAAAAAACAAAGAACAAAGGAAGACCAAAATATTTATTTGTAAGAACAGCGTCCAAAACCTGCGTTTTGGCATGAATACTCTGCTTATCTTCAAGAGTTTCACGAAGAGCACCAGCAATAAACCCGTAACGAGCATTCACGAAAGCCGACTCAGCATCCTCTTTTAACAGCCGCTCCATGTAATCGTTCTCCTTATGGCGACGTGCAATATACTCTTCACCTCGCTTCAATTCGGAGATATCTTTTTCTACCGCCTTATCTCCTTCTAAAAGCTTAACGCTAAGATACCTTAATGGCATACCAAGTTTAGCAAGTTGTCCGTTTGCAGTTGAAAGTTCACGCTTCATCACGGCAATCGATTTCTCCAACACTCTACCATAGGGGATGGTGACTCTACGACCCGAGGACTTAGCTTTGTATATATTTATTACAGAGTCGAGAAGCTCGGGTATTCCTGTTCCCTTTTTCCCAACCGTAGGGATAATAGGCACATCAAGCATTGCAGACAGAGACTCATAGTCAAATTCGCGTTCACTCTTCTGCAATTCATCATACATATTCAAAGCTATTACCATTGGATGCTCAAGCTCAATCAACTCAGTAGTAAGATAAAGATTTCGCTCAAGAGCAGAAGCCGACACCACATTTATAATAACATCGGGTTTTTCATCAAATATAAATTTTCTCACATACAGCTCCTCAGGAGAATAAGCAGATAAAGAATATGTGCCTGGCAAATCCACTAATCTAAATGTATATCCATTATGACGCATCAAGCCCTCTTTTGCATCTACAGTGACTCCTCCATAATTACCCACATGCTCGTGAGCACCAGAAGCTAAATTAAATATTGATGTTTTGCCAGCATTAGGATTCCCTATTAGAGCCACATTGATCACTTTGGAATCTGCAATTGATTTAACCTGTTTTTCAGATGACAATATTTCAGGAATATCAATATCCAAAAAAGAATCTTCATGTATCTTCGCTTCATCGTCTCCACTATTGTCAAATGCTCTAATATCTTCTTTTAGCTTAGATATCTCAATTAGGACTGCTTCACTACGACGTAGCGAAACCTCATAATCCATTAGACCATATTTGATAGGGTCTTTTAATGGAGCATTGAGAATGGATTTCACCTCTTGTCCCCGCACAAAACCCATTTCAAGGATTCGTTTGCGAAAGGCTCCCGTACCATTAACTTTTATGATAAATGCTTTGTCGCCAGTTTTAAGTTCGGATAAACGCATGATTGAAAGTAAATACAAATTTGAAATACAAAGGAACAAATTTTATACATAAATAGAAGCACTTTTAATATACATTATTTATAATCAGTATAAATAGCGGGAGCTCAAATAAAGAAAAATTTCACTATTTATCATATAGAGACCGAGCAAGTCACTTTTTATTTGTAAATTTGCATCACATATAACAAGAATAAAAACAATCATTATTTATGGCAACTAAACCATTTAAGTATCAGGAAGCATTTCCATTATCAAAAGATAATACGGAATACTATCTGCTGACAAAAGAACATGTTTCTACTTCAGAGTTTGAAGGAAAAGAAATTCTTAAAGTTTCACCCGAGGGGCTTACATTAATGGCAGAAACAGCTTTTCGTGATGTGCAATTTTTACTTCGTCCAGAACATCAAGCACAAGTAGCTCAAATATTAACAGACCCAGAGGCAAGCGACAATGATAAATTTGTAGCTCTAACATTCCTAAGAAATGCAGAAATATCTGCTAAGGGAGTTCTCCCTTTTTGTCAAGACACTGGTACTGCTATTATTATGGGCAAGAAAGGCCAGCAAGTGTGGACAGAAGGTTGCGATGCAGAAGCACTTTCAAAAGGTGTTTACAATACATACACAAATGAAAATTTGCGCTACTCTCAAAACGCTGCGCTTAACATGTACGATGAGGTGAATACGGGCACTAACCTGCCTGCACAAATCGATTTGTATGCAACTGGTGGAAACGAGTACAACTTCCTTTGCGTCGCAAAGGGTGGTGGGTCGGCCAATAAAACATTCCTTTATCAAGAAACCAAAGCATTGCTTACTCCAGGTAAGTTAGAAGAGTTTCTAATTGATAAAATGAAATCATTGGGTACTGCCGCTTGTCCTCCCTATCATTTAGCATTTGCAATTGGTGGCACATCGGCAGAGTCTAACTTGAAAGTTGTGAAACTAGCATCAACAAAATACTACGACAACCTACCTACAGAAGGTAACGAGCATGGTCAAGCTTTCAGAGATTTAGAAATGGAAGCAAAACTAAAAAAAGCTTCAGATGAGTTAGGATTGGGTGCTCAGTTTGGTGGTAAATACTTTGCTCATGATATTCGTGTGGTACGTTTGCCACGTCATGGTGCGTCTGTACCTGTTGGTATGGGAGTTTCTTGCTCGGCCGACCGTAATATAAAAGCAAAGATAAACAAAGAAGGTATCTGGATTGAAAAGTTGGAAGACAACCCTGCACGTTTAATTCCTGAAGAATACCGCGAAGTTGGCGAAGCTGGTGGTGTGAAAATTGACTTGAATATGCCAATGGCTGATATTCTTGCTGAATTAAGCAAACATCCTGTATCAACACGCTTATCACTCAATGGAACTATTATTGTTGGACGTGATATTGCTCACGCAAAACTAAAAGAGCGTATTGATAATGGCGAAGGATTGCCACAATACATCAAAGACCATCCAATTTATTATGCAGGACCTGCAAAAACTCCCAAAGGATACGCATCAGGGTCGATGGGGCCTACTACTGCTGGTAGAATGGACTCTTATGTTGATCTATTCCAATCGCACGGTGGTAGTCTTGTAATGTTGGCAAAGGGTAACCGTAGTCAGCAAGTAACCGATGCTTGTAAAAAGCATGGAGGCTTTTACTTAGGTAGTGTTGGTGGACCAGCCGCTAGTTTGGCACATAATAGCATCAAGAAACTAGAGTGCCTTGAGTATCCAGAATTGGGTATGGAAGCAATCTGGAAGATTGAAGTAGAGGATTTCCCTGCATTTATTCTTGTTGATGATAAGGGTAATGATTTTTATGCCGATGTTAATAATAGAGGGTGTACTGGGTGTTAATTATATAGGCGTAGATAGAATATAGCTTCTGACGAAGCTGTGTAGATATTAAAGAGCGTATTTCATAATGGAGTATGCTCTTTTTTGTTTAATCATAAATACGTAATCGAGTAGGAAGATAGGGATTATTTCCCTATCTGTCCTCTCACACCACCGT
>CAZNRT010000040.1:0-22355 GCA_964575445.1 uncultured Proteiniphilum sp.
ATGAGTTATAGAAAAAATCTGTAACCGCAACAGCACTCGGCTTTTTTAAATTAAAACAAAAAAAGACATCCCCTCAATTTATTAAGGAGATGTCTTTCAAATAATATTTGCAATATAGATGCTTTATGTTTATTCTTAGAACTTATATCCAATAGTTATCACGCCTCTAAACGAATTGCTATTCATCTCAAAGGGAAATGCATCAATAATCACTTCACCCAAATCATCATATCTATTAGGGAAAGGATATAGATGATCTTTTTGGGTTTGATAAACAAGAGCCAAGTCCATATAAAACTCTTTTGTAAATCTATAACCGATACCTCCAGTATAATAATTGCTATCTCCTTCCAATCTAAATATAGTGTTTGAACCAGCTACACCTGGATTTCCACCCACTTCTTTAAAATCTTTGTCATAAGGGTTTTGTACCCACGAGTATCCAAGTCTCCCAGAGAGCTGATGAGTAAATCTATATTCTGCACCAAGACGTAGCGTTGAAGCCAACTTAAAATCATTATTGATATATTCGTTGTCAAAATCAAATGCATTTGTATCTGTAAAGCCTGAAGGCACTTTGAGTGTCATATTTCTATAATCTGTTAGCTCATAGTCGGCACTAAGTATAAAGTTGCTTCCCAACACACTGGCAGCACTCAATACCCACTTGCTTGGTGTTTTCAAGTCATAGTAATTATTATATACTGGCGAATAGAGAGTTCTTGCCTTATAGTCATTATCATTTACAAGAGAAGCGATGTTATGATCTACGAAGGCGTCATATGTTTCAGTAAACGAATAAATGGTGGGTGTATGATAAGCCAATCCAAGCCTTAGCTCATGAATGGGGCGATATATCAAACCAAACTTTGCACCGATTCCAGAACCCGATGTTGTAACGTTATTACCGATAGTATATCCCGCATTTTCATAATTATTACTTCCAGTATCATAGTCTTCAAGAAACTCGGTAGTCAAACGATGATATATGTCATATATGTTTAGTGATAAGCCAACATTCAATACATCATTGATTGTGGTTCCCACCGTGAAATCATAATTGTCAATGTATCCTCTCTCTTTTGATTTAATTTCTTGAAAGGCATTTGCACCAATTGTGGTACTTAGTGGTTTATATACACCCTCTTTTGTCTCATCAGCTGTAATTATGTGAGCGTTGTATCCCAAAACAGTAAGCCAAGGATGTGAAAAGAATGGGTCGGAGTCTTTGTTATTTTCATCATACCCAAGACCAATTTTGCTCACTCCGTAACTATCATTTACAATATAGTCAATCATAGTGCTTCCATTGCCCACATCTCCCATAGCTCCAATTGTTTTATTGAAGTTTTTCTGTCTGTTATGAGCAAAACCAAAGTTTATCATTGGCATCGATTCATTTCGCAATGGGAAGTATCCTACAAAACCAAAGTTGTGCACATTAAAGTCAGACACACTTTTATTGATATCTCCTACCTCCGAACTGTTCTTTTGTAAGCCAAAGGTACCTGCAATTTCTGAACTACGATACACTCCTATTCCCGCAGGATTGATTGTCACCCCCGTAAGATCGCCACCCAATGCACCAAATGCACCACCCATAGCTATAGAGCGAGCAGTACCCTGAAGTTCATTCTTGGAAAACCTTAGTGCTTCTAACTCTGATTGTGAATAAAGCTGGAAAGAAGCCATTATGAAAGCAAGAAATATGTATGTGATTTTTTTCATTTTATAATCTATTTAATCTTTACTTTGACAAAAGATTGACTGCATTTTAATTGCTCTCCAATAGGCAAATTCTCAATGCAGTCAATTATGATATACAAATCTATCTCTATAAATTATCGGCGTCCACCGCTACTGCGTCCACCACCCGATGATCCTGCAGAGCTAGTTCTACTTGAGCCTTCAAACGAAGAGGAAGAAGAGCTACTTGACCTATTTGCTGGAGGAGATGAATAATTACTATTTGATTGAGTTCTCGTTGGTGTACTCACATCACCTCTCGTTGTTGTAGTAGTATTGCTTCTCAATGGAGAGCTCACATTACTTCTATCGGATGAATTTGAATTTCTCTGATATGTTGTACCTGTTCTTTGAGTTGGCGCACTGCTGCTTGAGCGACTATTATATATTCTTGAGCTGGGATTTACTGCTCCTGATGAAGAGCGAGTAGTGCTTGATCCTCTATTTATTACTTGACCAGATCTTGAATCATATATTCTACCCGAATTATCTACCACTCTTGTTCGTGATGAAGATGTTCCTGAATTTCTGTTATATGCAGTAGATGTTCTGCCAGAGGCAACACCCGATGCACTTCTTGTACTGCTATTGACAGATGAAGTACGTCCAGTAGTTGATATTCTGCTTGCATTTGCCATTGAGGTTCTACCTGAGGAATTTGCAGAGCTTGTTCTGTATGATGCTGAACTCCTTGCACCTCTATTTGTAGTCAAAGCTGAGTGATATCCATCATGAAATCCCCAGTTGTATCCACCGCCGTACCATCCTCCATATCCATAATAGCTATCATAATACCATGGTGAGTACCAAGGTGAATACCAGCTTGAGTACCAACCTCCATAGTGCCAAGGATTGTTCCAACGGCTATAATACCATGGGCTATACCAGTTATTGTAGTATCCAAAGTAAGGATATCCCCATCCATTATAATATGAGTCATACCAAGGATAGTAGCTATTCCATCCAAATCCGAAGTTCATTCTCGAGTTCCATCCATCGTATGCATAATAGTCTGAATAAATATCATCACCCACATATACTGTTACTTCATCAGCTCCAGTTATTTTTACACTTGAGGCGGGTTCGTGATACTTAATTATCCTATCAGTATATTCATATTGTTGATATTCTTGCTCGTCGGCATATATTGAATCATTTTCTACACCATCAATTTGTCCACGACGGTTATATTCATCCAAATCTCTTCCATTTGCGAGAACGTCCATATTTGATGCTACACCCTCTATCACCACAATTTTCTTCTTTTGTGGTTCTTCTTTCTTTTTCACACTAACGTTTACTTTCTTATTAGATGGGTTTGCGTATATATCATCCCATTCTTGGGCAAAACCAACAATTGGAGCCAAAGCCAGTAAACCTGCGATTATTAAGTTTTTTGATTTCATTGTTTCTCCTTTTATATTTGCTGTTATTATTATTCAGTTGTATATCTCATCCACAATGTTAGACAATTAATAAGCTATTAAGTTTAAATCTAACTGAATTAGAATCACAAATATACAATATATAAGTATATGTTGTAAGTGATTATTTATTATATAGATGATTCAATTATTATATTGTTGCATCTGTTGCTGTTAAAAATCACAAAACTGATGATTAAACAATCACAGAGCTATTTCCATACCATCATATGCCAATTCACAATTGGTTGGCAATATTTTGTTTACTTCTGCATGAAGCCCTATATGATGGCTCATATGCGTAAATATTGTTCTTTTGGGCTTTAGCTTTTGAGATATTGCGATAGCCTCATCGAGAGTTTGATGCGAAATATGCTCGGTAAGGCGTAGGGCACTAATAACTAAGACATCAAGATTTAGTAGCTTGGACAACTCCTCTTCGCTGATTGTTTTTACATCACTGAGATAAGCAAAATTGGCAATTCGGTATCCCAAGATAGGCAGTTTGTGATGCTTTATTCTAATGGGTGTAATCTCAATATCATTTATTGCAAAAGGCTCTAAGCCAACAATTGGTTTGAGTGTTATATCTGGTATCCCCCCATATGGTTTGTGTCCAAAACAATATGGCATACGCAATTTCAATGCTTTCTCCACATTGTTTTCCACATAAATATCTACTGAACCAAAGCGTCCAAAGGGTCGAAGATCTTCGATACCACCCACGTGGTCATAGTGCTCGTGTGTGATGAGCAGTGCGTCTATCTTTCTGAATGGTAGATTGATCAGTTGTTGTCTTGCATCGGGTGTACAGTCTATCAAAATATTAGTGTTGTCTATTTCTATTTTTACGGAGCACCTTAGTCTATTATCATGAGTATCGCTTGAGGTGCAAACTTTACATCTACACCCTATCTCGGGAACTCCAGTAGATGTACCTGTACCCAAAAAAAGCACTTTCATATTGTGGTGTGTGTATGTGTGTACTTTAGTATTCATAAAAAAAAAGCTGCCATTAGAGCCGTTAAGGCATGGCAGCTTTTTAGTAATTTCTATGAGTATGCGAAATAAATTAGTACTGACTCTCTAAAATCCAAAGATCATTGAAAGGTACTCCATAGTTTTTTCTCAAATAATCAGTGCTACCTTTAGCAGAATATTTCTGATATATCTCATCACGCGTTGATGCGGCTGAGCCTTTGTCATCATAGCTTGCAACGATTACTCTATACATGCCTTGTTCATTTTCCACTAAAATCACATTGTAACCTTCATTTTCCATTCTTGATTTTAGAGACTCTGCATTTAGTTTAACGCTTAGCGAAGCAATTACAACGCTAAATTTCTTCAAGTTGGGGGCATCAGAAGCAAATACTGGTTCTACTTTTTCTTTTCTCACAGATACCTCCACTGGTGGTAATGAGCCTGCATCTTTCACTATTGTAGGCTGCGATGCATTTTGTTGCATCTCCTTTTCTTTAGCGGCTTCATACACCTGCTTATACGCACTTTGTTTTGGCTTACAAGAAGCTGCAAAAACCAACATGGCAAACATTGCCGTAATCAAATAGATTGATCTTTTCATTTGTGTTACTATTTAAATATTCAATTTTTCAATAAACTAAAAACAAAGATAGAAATAAGAAAAATATAACAACTGTCTTGGGTGTGAAAATAAATTAAATCACTCCAAAGATTGTTCTATATGTTGCATAATTGTCACATTATGATATTTATAATAGTTTAGAAACACTTTATTTGCGATATTGTTTTTTATCAATGCGATATCTCATCATGAATAACACAATTACTATTTGAACTCAGGTGTCTAAATATTTATCTTTACAAAGGCTCCATAGTTGTTTTGTTGAAACCTTATAGGACCGTAGTAATCCATATTAACGGCACCGCCGATGGTAAACTGTTTTAGAGTAAGTCCCAATCTAAAATAATAGAAGCTCCTATCGTGCTCATTGAGTGTAATGTTATGATTGTAGAGAGCCAAAGCATAAGTGTATAGCCTAAGCTTGTCTGTTAGCTGCGGTTTGAACTCAACGATAGCTACATTTTCGCTATTTCTCTCTGGTTGCAAATTAAGGAAAGGCATCACGGTAATCATCCACACGGGGTTGACATAGCTTGCGTTTAGCGAAACACTCGGCACCAATCCTTTGAGAAAATGATATTGCAAGCCTGCACCTGCACCCAAGTTGGGGTGAAGTTGATACAAAAATGAGTTTATCATTATCAACTCTGGTTTTCCTTTTTTCAAATCATAGGTTGATGCCACTGATGTGATACTGTTATACCTAAGGGGACCCACTATTTGTTTGTTCATACCCATCAATACGGTTGATTTTTTGTCTCCGAACATAAGTTCTACTGAAACTGGGGGCTGCTGAGCAAAAATTGGAAGTGCAGCCAATACGATAGTTAAGAATGAAATTAAAACTTTCTTCATTTTGAATTATGTCTTGTGATTTTAAAAATATTATTGTACAAAAACTGAATCTTGTTTGGATCTGTATAATCCTGTGCGTTATAACCACAACTGCTAAAAATTGTTCGTGCCGTTGAAAATTATCCTCAAGTATAGGTGGTTTAACTGAAAAATTGGCAGAATTATACCCCATCTTTTATACAACTCCCCAATATTACGTTTATAATATCAACACAAAAATGAGATTAACAATTATTTGTGTTAAGAGATGTGAACGTTTAACACTAAAAACCACTTTTTTCAACTATTGTATTATGTTTTTTTGGATAGAAAGATTATTTAGTAGTAAAAAAACATTTTTACAGTAGCAAAAAACATTATTTAGTAGTAAAAGCCATTAGGCTTTGTTAGCATTAAGACCTTTTTATGTTAAATAACAGTCTGAAATGGGTATCAAAACCACTTTTTTCATGTATTGTAAAGTTTATTTGAGTCCAAAAACATCTTGGACGACTAAAAAAAATGTTTTTTTCATGACAAAAACATCTTGGACGACTAAATAAACATTTTATTTCACTCCAAAAACATTATTGAGCACTAAATACAAAATGTTTTTGATGCAAAAACAACCTTTTCCTACTATTGTAAAGTTTTTTTGAGTCCAAAAACATTATTGACTACTATTGTAAAAATGTTTTTGTCCAGAATATCTTTACCACATACCAATACATATGCTGCACTAATGCGAAAATAATTGTAGGATATAAGTATAAAGAGGATTTTCATTATCTTTGCTTTAGAATTATACAGAAACATAAATATATAATGGCACTAAGACAACATCATGAGCTCAAACAAATGCAGCGATTATCGCCCTTGCAAATGCAGGTGATAAAGCTAATTGAGTTAAACTCTGTGGAATTGGAAGTTAGGATAAAACAAGAACTGGAGGATAATCCCGCTCTTGATGAGAAAGCCTCATCCTCAGATAATGATGATTTTAATACCGACTTGAGCAACGATATTTCTCAAGATGAAATGGTAATGGGTGATTATTTCTATGAAGATGATATCCCTCAATACCAAATCAATAGGTTAGAAAGAAAAAGCGAGACAGACTATATTGAGGCTACCTTTGCAGGTGATGCAAGCCTTAATAGTCATTTGATGGATCAAATAATGCTTCGAGAGCTTGAAGATGATGACCTAAAAATTGCTGAATATATTATAGGAAACTTAGATGAAAATGGATATCTAAATCGCAATTTGGAGGCTATCTCTGATGACTTATTGTTCCAACAAAACATAGATGTAAGCATTCGCAAACTCAATAATATACTCTACATTATTAAAGACTTAGACCCCGCTGGAGTAGGAGCATCGAGCCTGCAGGAGTGTTTGTATCTACAATTGGAAAGAAAAAATGAAACCCCCAAAATCAAACTTGCCAAAACAATCATCAAAGACCATTTTGACGAATTTTCGCGAAAGCACTACAATAAAATGTTGCGACAATTGACAGCTACAAAGGATGAATTGAGGGATGCAATTGACGAAATCACCTCCCTAAACCCCAAGCCTGGCAATATTTTTGGAGATATCATTGCAATTCACATGAGTAATATAACGCCCGATTTTATTGTAGAGTCATACAATGGCGAGATTACCATGTATCTGAATAATAGAAATATCCCCGAGCTAACGATTAATAGAATCTTCTCCGATATGATGCAGGGATATACCCAAAACAAACAAAGCATGAGCTCCGACGATAGGCAGGCTCTGGTGTTTATGAAGCAAAAGGTAGATACTGCAAAATGGTTTATTGATGCCATTAGACAAAGACAAAATACGCTACAAATAACGATGGAGGCAATAGTTAAATTTCAATACGACTTCTTCTCTACAGAAGATGAAACGATGCTAAAACCAATGATATTGAAAGATATTGCCGAAATAACAGGTTTTGATATCTCCACCATATCAAGAGTTAGCAGCAGCAAGTATGTGCAAACAAACACAGGTATATATCCCCTGAAGTTTTTCTATACCGAGGCTATGCAAAGCGAAACTGGAGTGGATGTATCGGCACACGAGATAAGAATAATTATTGAAGAGATTATCGAGAATGAAAACCCGCTAAAGCCACTGACTGACGTGCAGTTGACAACAATGTTGAATGAAAAAGGATATCTAATAGCCCGACGTACGGTAGCTAAATATAGAGAGCAATTGAATATTCCAGTAGCGCGGTTGAGAAAAAAAATCTAACTTTGTGTTTTTCAAATAAGTATTTATCAAATGAAACAAGCATCAAGATTCATATCATCTGTTTTCCAACCACTACTTATGCCCATTTATAGCATCATGTTGCTTTTTATATACACTCACTTTAGGAGTGCATATCATAGCCAATATTGGAATATAATGGCACCCGTAGTAGTCTTCTCATTTGTAGTACCCGCCATATTTATATATGCCGTGTATAGAATGAATTTAATATCCGACCTGTCTCTGAAGATTCGCAAAGAACGATTTATTCCTTACATCATAGTTCTGATATCATATTCTCTGATGATAATATACTATTATAGAATGGGGATGCCGGGGTGGTTCTTGATGTTAGCATCATCTTCAATTGGAGTAATACTGATAGCACTATTTATTACTATTTGGTGGAAAATAAGTGCACATATGTTTGGCGTGGGCGGACTACTTGGGGGTGTGATGTCAGTTAGCTATTTTATTGAACAATCCAATCCATTTCAATTATTTATCAGCCTCTTTGTGATATGCGGAATGGTGGGCACATCAAGATTGATACTAAAAAGACACACTCCAGCGCAAGTTTTGGGTGGCTTTGTGCTCGGATTTGGCATCTCATTCTTATCAGTGTGGATTGGTTCGTAAGAAATAGATTTTGAAACATAAAATAATAATACTACTTTTACGAAAAGAAATAAACCATTAAATTAAAATTTTTATTCTATGAATTTCCCAGAAAATTTAAAGTATTCAAAAGACCATGAGTGGATCAGAGTTGAAGGTGATATTGCTTACATAGGCATATCAGAATTTGCTCAAAGCGAACTTGGCGAAATAGTATTCGTTGACGTAGATAGCGAAGGCGAAACCATTGAAGCAGGCGAAGTATTTGGTAGCATTGAAGCCGTAAAAACTGTATCTGACTTAGTGATGCCAATCTCTGGCGAGGTGATCGAAGTGAATCCAGAACTTGAAGACGCACCAGAGCTTGTCAACGAAGACCCATATGGCAAGGGTTGGATTATCAAAATATCCATCAGCAACGCCGAAGAGTTAGAAGAGCTGCTTTCGAGTGATGAGTATAAAGCCGAAATTGGTCAATAAGACTTAAAGACAAAAAACCATGAGAGTTATCCTAAACAGATAGCTCTCATTTTTTATAATTAATTTTTATTTTTATATGAAACCAGTAATAAGTATTATTATGGGTAGCACATCCGATATGCCAGTAATGGAAAAAGCTGCTCAACTATTGAATGAATTGGAAATTCCATTCGAAATAAATGCTCTTTCGGCTCATCGCACGCCTGAGGCAGTAGAAGAGTTTGCAAAGAATGCAAAACCAAGAGGTATAAAAGTTATAATTGCCGCAGCTGGTATGGCAGCACATCTACCGGGTGTAATTGCATCAATGACCACCATACCCGTCATTGGAGTTCCTATCAAAGCATCATTAGATGGCATGGATGCTCTATTGGCTATAGTGCAAATGCCTCCTGGCATTCCCGTAGCCACTGTGGGCATAAATGGCTCGCTAAATGCAGCAATACTCGCACTGCAAATGATTGCTACTGGTGATTCTGAACTTAGTGAAAAGCTTCATAACTATAAAGAAGGATTGAAAAGCAAAATCACTAAAGCTAACGAAGAGCTAAAGAAGATTAGCTATAAGTATAAAACAAATTAGGGAATAGACTAAAAATACAGCTATATATTATGCTCTTGCAATTACTTATTAAAGTAGTGTGAGAGCATTCTTTTTTAGCGATATCAACAATTAGTGAAACAAAACAATCTATTTCTTTGTGATAGTTGGAAAAACTAATTAACTTTGTGCTCGCAAAATAAAAAAAGATAATTGCGCAGGTGGTGAAATTGGTATACACGCTACTTTGAGGGGGTAGTGCCGGTTACGGTGTGTGAGTTCGAGTCTCATCCTGCGCACAAGATATACAATACAAAAGCATTCAAGAAATTGGATGCTTTTTTTGTTATTTATTTCAAAGAGACTAACTTTACATCTAATAGGACAAACGAATAAACATAAGCAAAGATGAAAATACTATCCTCCCAACAAATCAGAGATGTTGATGTCAAAACATTAGAATACAGGAATATTAGTTCTATAGAATTGATGCATATGGCATCTGATGCAATATACTGGTGGCTCATCAATAAGCATATGGTGTATGGTGTGCCAATTGCAATATTTTGTGGCACAGGCAATAATGGCGGAGATGGCATATCTTTGGCTACCATGTTGCATCAAATAGGAGCAAAGGTTAGTGTATATATCGTAGAATACAATCAAAACTATTCGTCAGACTTTACATATTATCACCACAAGGCTATAGAAACTGGAGTACCTATTACCACAATAACGAATATTGATCAGGTGCTATCTCTTGATGACACAAAGATAATAGTTGATGCAATTTTTGGCACTGGGCTCAATCGTAAAATAGAGGGAATAGCATACGAGGTGATAAAGAAAATAAATGAAAGTAATGTATTCACCATCAGCATTGATATTCCAAGTGGTTTGATGATGAATAAAGCTACCAATTTTGCGGTGAAAGCAAGTGAGACTGTGAGCTTGCAAATCCCCAAGCTTGCTCTATTTCTTCCAGATAACTTTGCATTTGTGGGTGATGTCACAATATTAGATTTTGGCTTGAGCCAGAGAGCGATAAATGAAACCGCTACCAATCAATATTATATTACCAAAAAGGATATAAGGGATATAATAAAACCACTCTATAAGTTCTCACACAAAGGCACACAAGGGCACAGCTTGATTATTGGTGGAAGTATTGGCAAGATTGGCTCAGTATGTTTGGCATCTAAGGCGGCACTAAAAAGTGGATGTGGCTTAGTTACGGCTTTTGTGCCCAAGTGCGGAACCATACCATTGCAATCCAACTTTGCTGAAGCAATGGTGATTGAGGATACAAATCAAACAATCATATCTGATATAGATTACGAAATAGTGCCAGATGCAATAGGCATTGGAGTTGGGATGGGCAAGAATGACATTACGAAAAAAGCATTGCTTAGATTTCTAAAAAGTAATAACAAGCCGATGGTTATAGATGCTGATGCAATAAATATTATAGCCGATCACAAAGAGTACTTTGACTATTTACATCCTAAGACAATACTCACCCCCCACCCCAAAGAGCTATCAAGATTAATTGGAGAGTGGAACGATGATTTTGAAAAGATAGAGATGACCTCTAATCTTGCTAAGCATCACAATCTTATCATTGTAATAAAGGGTGCACACTCTATAATAGTATCACCTAATGAAATCTATGTAAACAGTAGCGGAACCCCAGCACTTGCTACCGCAGGAAGTGGTGATGTGCTAACAGGGATAATCGTCAGTCTATTGGCACAAGGATACGAACCTTTGCAGGCTACCAAAATAGGTGTATATTTGCATGGCTCAACTGCTAATATTACCTCCAGCGATATACACCCACTTAGCTTTGCGGCATCAAATATTATTGAAAATATTGGAAAAGCATATTATGAAATTGGGAATAATAGTGATGACATTGAAATTGAATATTACAAATATGACTAAGAAAGAAAGATACAAGAATGTGGTTGATTGGTTTGAAAATAATGCTCAATCATCAGAAACAGAATTAGATTATAATGATAATTATCAATTAATTGTAGCAGTAATTCTATCCGCTCAATGCACTGACAAGAGAGTAAACCAAATCACTCCCAAACTATTTGAAAATTTTCCTACACCTGAGGTGATGGCTGCCTCTTCCTCTGACGAGATATTTGAGTATATCAAATCATGCTCGTATCCAAATAATAAGGCAAAGAGCTTATTAGGAATGGCGCATAAATTAATCACCGAACATAACGGAGATGTACCCTCCACTTTTGATGAATTGATTAAATTACCAGGAGTAGGCAGAAAAACTGCAAATGTAATACTATCAGTAGCTTTTGATAAGCCAGCAATGGCTGTTGACACGCATGTATTTAGAGTAGCAAACAGAATAGGTCTGACAAACAATTCAAAGACACCTTTAGAAACAGAAAAGGAGTTAGTGAAATATATACCAGAACATCTACTATCTAAGGCTCATCATTGGTTGATATTGCATGGTAGATATATATGCGTTGCACGAACACCCAAGTGCGAAATATGCGGTTTGCAAGAGTGGTGCAAATACTTTCAGAAGAATGTAAAAAAGAATTTATTAATTTCTGAGCAGAAAAAGAAATAAAAAAAATGGAGTATAAATATATTATATCTACACTCCATTCAAATATGGTTATTATATTTTTTGATTCTAATCATCTATTATGTACTATATTGCATACTGCAATGTAACCTAATAAATTGATAGCTTTACATAATGATTAAAGCTCTTCATCAATTGCACCAATCTTCTTAACGAGAAACTCAAGTTCTTCTTTTATCTTTTTCACCTTCTGATTCATATCGTCAATAAGGCTATTACCTTTCTTAGATGATACAGACAAGAAGCCAATATTATTTTCGTAAGTCTGCAACTCATTCTTCATACGGTCGAACTGACGCATTAGTCTTTCACGCTCGCGCAACAATTGACCTTTTGGATTGTCTGACTTGGCTAAATCCGAAATGTTTGACTTAAAGCTATCAAGTCGTCTATGAGTTTTATCAACATTCAATCTATCAAATTGAGCTTCCGTTGCATTATAAAACTCTTTGTAAGCCTTGTCTTTCACCTTAAACGGAACATGCCCTATTGCATACCATTGATCCATTAGCTCTTTCATTTCCGCCAGCGAGTCTTCTACCGAAAGCGAAGTATCTAAATTAATAACTTTATCAACGATTTCTTTTTTCATTTCAAGATTCTTAATCTCTTCATCTCGTTGTGACGATGTGCTAAGTTTCTTTTGCTCAAAAAAGTAATCACAAGCAGCTATAAATCTCTTCCATGTGCTATCTACATGCTTACGTGGTACCACTCCGATAGTTTTCCACTCCTTTTGAATAGCAATCAGATCTTGAGTAGTCTTTCTCCAATCGGTACTATCTTTAATTGCTTCAGCACGTTCGCACAGATCAATTCTTTTCTTTAGATTTTCATCCATTTCAGAATGGAGAGATTTATAAAAATCATTCTTATTTCTAAAGAAGAAATCGCAAGCTGCACGATATCGTTCATATATCTTAGTGTTCCATTTTTTAGGAACATATCCAATTTCACGCCACTGGCTCTGAATATCAAGTACCTCTTTAATTTTTTTGTTCCAGTCTTTTATAGAATTTAGTTTAGAATAATCTATCGACTCCAACTTTTCACACAAAGCAGTCTTAGCTTCAAGATTTTCTTCTTCCTTGCCTTTCAATGACTCGAAATGAGATTGATATTTTTTATTAATTAAAGTGGAAGCCTCTTTAAATCGCTCCCATATTACTTCTCTATCCTTTCTTGATACAGGACCTACATCTCTCCACTCTTGATGAAGATTTTGTAGTTGATAAAATGCAGATACCACATCTTCTTCTTCGTCAAGCTTTTCGGCAGCAACGCATAGTTCTGTTTTTAATTCCAAGTTCTTTTTGAAATCATATTCTCTAAACTCATTGTTTATACGAACCAGATCATAAAACTTCTCCACATAACGTTGGTATTCTTTCCAGAGATCATTTATCTTCGCTTGAGGCACAAGCTTTATATCACTCCATTTTTGTTGTAGTGATCTAAACTCCTGGTATGTTTTGTTGAAATCTTCGTGAACCTGAGTTTCAGAAAGCTGTTTCACTTGCTCTATGATAGCAAGTTTTTTCGCAACATTCTTTTCTTTCTCCGCCTCTTCGCGAGCTATGATGTCAGCACGTTTCTCTTTGATTTTTTGGATCAATGCCTTTCCTTCAGCATAATTCTCATCTTCTTTCATCACAAAGTCTATAGACTCGCCACCCGCTTCAATGAATACCACTTTTTGTGTTTGAGTTTCATTTCTTAACGAGCGATAGAAGTGGTTTTTCACTTCATCTATATCCTTGCGATGTGGGTTATCTAATACTAATAAATCACGAAGTCTTTGCACAATGTCTTCTATTGATAATAGATCACTATTATCTTCAACTACATTGTGTTCATCAATTTCGTCTTCAATTTCAGACTCATTAGACTCTTTTTCCTCCACATCTTCAAGATGATAATCAATTTCGACTTCTTTTGTTTTCACAGAAGTCTGTTCTTCAGATTCATCCACAGGTATTTTGTCTTCTGTCAATAGTTCAGATACCACTTCTTCATGAAGTATGCTTGCAGATTCTTCAATACCTTCTCCCGTATCTACAGGGAGTTTCTCATTTTCAAGATTATTGCTGTTCATCGGTTCACCCTTCGTATTTTATTAACCCTATCAACATGATTAGGTTAGTCATTTCATTATTGTTATTATCATCTAATAGAGAATATTTATCCTCGTCAAAATGCTTTGATATAACTTATTTACAAATTAACGAATATTTTTTGTTATTTCATCTACTTTTCTCGATTATTTAAATAAAATCAATATAAAGGTTGTATTTTTGTATGAGACGACAAAATATTGCTTGATATTTAACAGTTTAATAAACAAAACAATATGGAAGACTTAAAAATCAAATACACAATTTCGCAACACATAAAAGTGATAGCAATCATGGCTGCCATTTATCTCTTGACGGCGTCAAGCATTATTGGTGTTAAGCAAACTTTGAGTAGCAACTTCTCTTTCGTTTTTTATGCAAGTTTGGTAGGAATATTTTTGGGTGCATTGCTTATACTTACTGTGACAGTGTGGCAATCATCAATCTCAATCATTATCGACAATGAATCGTTAGAGATTAAGCTACCCAATCAAAAAATAGCTGGCTCTATTGCGTGGATCGATGTGACTCAGATAGGTATTGGCTTAGGGCACATCACAATAGATGGGACTCAGGATAATTATAAAATAGATTTTGGCAATCTCAAATACAATGATTTGAAAAGGGTTAAGTCAAAGTTGATTGAAGTGTGTGAGTCAAAGAATATTCCATTCAACAACATTTAGAGTGAATAGATAGATTTCAAAAAGAGGGTTCGATTATAAAACCAAACCCTCTACTATATTTATATATTGCAAAATAGATCTATTATTTCTCTCTAAAGAAAATATTGATTGGAGTACCAGTCAGTTTCCAATTCTCACGCATTCTATTTTCCACGAATCGTTTATACGGCTCTTTCACCCATTGAGGCAAATTGCAGAAAAACACGAACGACGGAATTTGTGTGTTTGGCAACTGTGTGATGTACTTCACCTTGATATACTTACCCTTGATGGCAGGTGGTGGAGTATTTGCAATAATTGGCAACATAATCTCATTGAGCTTATTAGTAGCAATCTTATGCTTACGATTGTGATACACTTCCTTAGCAAAATCCATCACCTTCAGGATACGTTGCTTTGTAATTGCCGAACCAAAAATGATTGGAAAATCGGTAAAAGGAGCAAAGCGTTCGCGAATTATCTTTTCAAAATCTCTAACAAGATTTGAATCTTTTCCATCCACCGCATCCCATTTGTTCACAAATACTACCAATCCTTTTCTGTTCTTCTGAATCAAAGAGAATATATTCAAATCCTGACTTTCTATTCCTCGTTCAGCATCAAGAAGCAATATACAAACATCGGCTTCTTCGATAGCACGAATTGAGCGTATTACAGAAAAATACTCCAAGTCTTCCTGCACCTTACCTTTTTTACGAATACCGGCAGTATCTACAAGATAAAAATCCATTCCAAACTTATCAAATCTTGTATGAATTGAATCGCGAGTAGTGCCCGCAATATCCGTAACTATATTTCTTTCTTCACCGATTAAAGCATTTATCAAAGATGATTTCCCCGCATTAGGACGTCCCACAATAGCAAACTTAGGAATATCAGCTAATACTTCTTCATCTCCATCATTATTGAAAAGTGAAACCACATGATCAAGCAAATCACCCGTTCCCGATCCATTTATTGCGGATATTGCAAATGGATCACCCAAGCCAAGTGAGTAAAATTCTGCAGATTGATAACCAATGCTAAAGTTGTCAGATTTGTTAGATACTACCACTACTGTCTTTTTTGATTTTCGCAACAATTGCGCAACCGCCTTATCCAAATCAGTCAACCCTGTCATAACATCCACCACAAACAGGATAACATCTGCTTCTTCAATTGCTATCATCACCTGCTTGTTTATCTCTTCCTCCATTACATCATCAGAGTTAACCATCCAGCCACCCGTATCTATCAATGAAAAATCCTGACCAGTCCAGTGTACCTTACCATACATTCGATCGCGGGTAGTTCCCGAAATTTCAGTAACAATTGCCTGACGGCTTTGCGTCAGTCTATTAAACAACATGGACTTTCCCACATTTGGGCGTCCCACTATAGCTACTAAGTTTCTCATATTTTTTACTCCTCTTGGGATTTTTATTTCTTTAATTATCTATTTTTGCTTCACAGCAATTACTTAATCTAATTTATATCCAAACGATTTCAATAAATTATCTCTATTGCGCCAATCTTTTTCCACTTTCACATAAAGCTGCAGAAACACTTTTTTCTCAAAAAACAGTTCTATATCTTTTCTTGCCAGCGTGCCAAGCTTCTTTAGAGATTCACCTTTATGCCCTATTACTATACCCTTTTGAGTGTCTCGCTCCACCATTATTATTGCACGAATACGGATGATATCGGGCTCATCCTTAAACTCCTCCACCATCACCTCTATAGAATATGGCACCTCCTTTTGATAAATTTCTAAAGCTTTTTCTCGAATAATCTCATTCACAAAAAAGCGTGCAGGCTTATCTGTCAAAGCATCTTTCTCAAAATATGGAGGCGAAAGAGGCAACAACTCCAAAATGCGCTTTTGAACTACATCCACACTGAAATCATTAAGTGCTGACATCGGATAAATCTCAGCCTTTGGTAGCAGACTCGACCATGTCTCCACCATCTTGATAAGCTCCTCTTGATTCGTCTGATCTATTTTATTAATCAACAGCAACACCGGCAAGTTCAGTTTTTGCACTTTCGCCAAAAACTCATCATTCTTATCAATTGTCTCCACTACATCAGTGACATACAGCAACACGTCGGCATCTTCTAACGCCGAGAGTGAGAAGCTAAGCATCTGTTGTTGTAATTTATAATTAGGTCTCAACACTCCAGGAGTATCTGAATATACTATTTGATAATCTGGCTCATTTACAATTCCTATTATACGATGTCTGGTGGTTTGAGATTTAGCGGTGATAATGGAGAGCTTTTCGCCCACCAATTTATTCATAAGTGTAGATTTCCCTACATTAGGATTACCTACTATGTTTACAAATCCCGAACGATGATTTTGTTCTTGCATTTATCAATCAATAATTTTATCAATATCTATCGAGTCACTCCATCGAAGAGTGTCGTAATACAAATATTGCATCTTAATATTCTGACTGCAAAGATACAATTATTTTTGTCCTTATGTTTTAAATGGTAATTAATCGAATAAAATATTTGAAGTTTAGCACAATACTACTTGATTATCGAGCAGCCACACTCCTCGACTAACATGAGGAGACGCCACGCAAGTTTTATATCTCCTACCCATTGCCACAAAGAAAATCAAAGCAGCGAGCAATAAAAACTCGCTGCAATAATGTTATTAGTGAGAATGTTCGCCATGTAGCAAATTCTCAAGAGCTTCAAGTGTGTGAGTATATTCAACATATGCGTGAACATATTCTCTACCTTTTTCTACCGACTCATCTTTGGTTTTGCTCAATTTCAAAGCCTTTGCAAAACGCTCTTTTATAACCTCAGAGAGGTGGTTAGTTACTTTTCCTACTACATAATCCACATTATTGTTTGCAAGCGAATTGTCAGCCATTTCCACCAAAGGAGTCATCGACCCTGCAGGTTTGATGCCTGTGAATGGTGCACCCTCTGTCTCTCTGTGCAGTCTCACCAATGTTTCAAGAAAATGTCTTTCAACTATTTGATAAACCTCTTTATCACCATTTCTCAAACTATAGGTTGTTGCAAAAAGCGATGCAATTTCTGCCTCTTGCTTTGGTTGTATCCATTTATATACTAATTCCACATTATTTGTTTCAAGTGCACGAAGTGCCTCTATAATAACAGGTCCATCATACGAATCGCAGTGAGCCGATGCTGGCACTGAAGTAAACATCATCATAGATAATAATGACACTGCAAGCAGGCTTTTTAAATTAAATACTCTCATAATTGAATTTGGTTTTTTAGTTGTTTGTTCTTTTGTTTTCATAACTTGAAATTTTAAAATTGTTTATACTATTTGTTTTACGATAGCAAAAGTAACACACCCACAACTCCTATGCGACCTACTTTGCAATGTGGCACCTATAAATAACGGAAAAGAGGTCCCACTTTACAAAGTGAGACCTCTAAACCTATAATATACTGCCTATTACTCAGATATTGAATTTCGATACTGACTGGGCGTCATCGTTGTCATTTTTTTAAAAACTCTATTAAAAGCCGATTTCGAATTGAAACCACTATCAAAAGCTATAGCCAAAAGAGAATAATTTTTAAACTCCTCATCTTGAATTTTGATTTTCACCTCTTCCACTCTATAGTGATTAATAAAATCAAAAAAATTGCGCTTATATATCTCGTTTATTACCTGCGACAATTGATGCGCTGGCACCTCCAATTGTTCTGCAAGCTTGGGCAAAGTTATGTCGGGGTCAAGATACGGTCTTTTACTCTCTATATATGAAGAGATATGGCTGAAGCATTTTTCAAATTCGCTATCAATGATTTTAGTCTTTACGTCTATTGCACTAACTTTATCAACCGAAGAGACCACCAACTCATCATCCATTGATCCTTTGAAACTAATAAACACCTCTCGCTGATTGAGACCATAATATCCAATAAGAATAATAAATGCTGATAAAGACAGAAACAGACCATTAGTGCAAAACATCATCGAGAACAGATGCAACACATGATGAATCACGGCAATGATAATAAATATAGTCCACACCACACCAAATATTGTTATCAACTTGCCCAACCACTCCATATTGACATCCTTGGCACTAAAGTCTTCTGTGTTTTTTTTCAACACACGGTACTCATTGAATGCTAAGATAAAGTAGATTGGTCCTGAAATGGCTGTGGCTATAAGAAATATTACAAATAAAACTGGTGGTGCGGGCAATGCGGAAGAGTGATCAACACTTATCCCCTTCGAATATTCGGGGAACAGAGATGATGCAACAAGAAAAATTACAAACAAGATGAAAGGAATAAAATGAAATAACTTCTTCTTTCGAAAAGGATTCCTGTCTGAAGTCAGATCAGAAACATATAGATACATAAATGGTCCGTGCAACAGAAATGTTGATATAACACCACTCGTAAGTATTGGTGCTTCGGAAAACATATTCATAGTAAAACCATATAATGCCACCGACACGCCCAGATAAACCAACCAGTATATCAATATCTTATCGTGTAGAGCTTTTGGCTTTTTGCGCAACAACAGCCCTAAAAAGAAAAACGCATTGAAACTGGCGATTACAAAAATATATGTCATCCTATAGTAATATTCAAATTTATACTTTAATTATATCTATTGCTCAAAGGCAATCCATCTTGCGTCCACAAGCAACAATAAAAGAGTTGCAAAAAAAAATCTGCATCTCCCTATAATTGAGATATAATATTTTTTAGTATGGCAAATAAATAAGTTTTTTAGTTTCAAAGAAAGGCTCATCAAAATACTGCTCGAGCGAAAACACCTCTACCTTATTTTTAAATAAAGCAATCTCAGCATTCAAGTCGCCACCTTTTAGGCAGATAATCCCGTTTGGCAAAGCATTTTGTTGTTTTGTGGAAATATTTTTCCTTACTCTTTTTTCCAATTCGGGTAGCTGCATCACAGCACGACTAACCACGAAGTCAAACTTTCTCTTCTCATCTTCAATACGAGAATGAGTAAATTCCACATTTTGCAAGCCAATAGCTTGAGATATTTCTTGAGCCACCTTCACCTTCTTGCCTATGCTATCGAGCATCAAAAACCTAACTTCGGGAAAGAATATTGCCAGCGGTACTCCAGGAAATCCACCCCCCGTGCCCACATCAATAATTGTGCTTTGTGGTTTGAAGCTAATATATTTTGCGATGGCCAAAGAATGCAACACATGATTTGTGTATAGGTTATCTATGTCTTTTCTTGAAATGACGTTTATTTTAGAATTCCAATCTGAATATAAATCAAATAGTGCCGCAAATTGTTCCTTTTGAACAGATGTCAAAGAAGTGAAGTATTTCTCTATTATTTTCATTTAAGCTGTGATATTTTGTTTGCAATCGAACTCTCTCTCAATATTGAGCGCACATGAGAATAAGGAATAAATATTTCTGACGGCGGTAGCTGATATGCAGAATATTCACCTTTATTGAATGTATAAATAATTCCGATGTCCGTCAGCATAAAATTTCTATTTGGAATGATCTCATCCACCCCAAAATAGCCCAAATCCTCTAAGTCGCTAATCGACTTCACTCCATTTTGTTGCATAAGGCAGTTTTGAATAATAGGGCGCAACGCCACATCATAGCCTGCTGAAAATATATCACCCTCACTAACAAAATCTCCCGTCAGTAAGTTTATAACATAATTTCTAACATTCTCATGCGACACTACTCCACCCTTATTGTTGGTTTGAGTAATCTGAAATGAAATTATTCCGTAATTGTTGTATATAATTGTGTCAGTTATAGACTCGTAGTATGAGTAAAATATCTCGGGCAAATTTACATGCTCTCCATCCTCATGAAACATATCCTCAAACTCGCTACTGTATTCACCAGTGGGTTTTGTTGTTTTATATATTTCGGCATCACGTTTATAATTTGAGATATAATTAGAAGCATATTTCTCTATAGCTTCATCAAAGCTTAGCCCTGCCGAATCACTACCAAACAAACTATTTTGAAACAGCGTTTGAATAGACTCAAGATTATACCTTGCACTCTCAACGGGGAATAAAACCTCGATATTCAAATTGCATGAAGGATGCTCAAGATTATCCACAAGCGAATGCGTTTTGTTGAAACTCTTCTTCTCAAACTTTACACCATTATCGCTATTCAAATTAGTATGTGAATTAGTCTTGCACGAAGTAAGCCACAACAGAGATGTCGCAGCAATGAGTATTAATTTAAAGATTACGTTATTATTCATATCAAACAAAATAAGAAGTGCAAATTTAAATAAAAAAATGAATTATCATTGTTAAAGCGCAAGAATAAAATCGTCCATCATTTTGTTTTTGCAATCCATTTATCTGCAAGCTCCTCATCATAACCCAACTGCCTTGCCTTCTGAAAGTCAGATTTTGCAGCAAATTTGTCAAACTGATTCAGCCTTACCCTCCCTCGCAGGATATAGAAATATGGATTGTTATTCTCTAAATGCTCTACCCTCATCAAATCAGATGCTGCTAAGGCATATTTATCAATGTTCACATAACACTCCGCCCTATTCATATAATATGCGTTGAGCTTGTTTTTCTCAGTATTTATAATGTCTGTATATATTTTTTCAGCACCCTCCCAATTGTCATCCAACTTGAGCAATAATGCCCTACTAAGCTTAGAAAATAGATTGTTGGGATCAATCTCCTCACAACTATTGAAATCCTTCTCTGCATTAGCTCTATCATTAGCCTCCAAGTAAATCAATCCACGCCTATAATAAGCCTCTGCATTGTATGAATCAATTTTTATTATTTCGGTATAATCCTCCATTGCCTCATCATAGCGTTTGAGATCACAAAGCAATGACGCCCTATTGTGCAACACCAATTGGGGCTCAGGATTGGACATCAGCGCAGCCGTAAGCGAAATATAAGCATCGTCAGTCAGTCTCAGCTGGCGCTGCAATATACCCAAATTGAGCAATAACATAGAGTTGTTTTGATTGGTTGGCTCCAGCCTCATAGCTTGCCGCAAAGAGTGGGCAGCACTATCAAGCTTATTTTCATCAATAAATTGAGCAGATTTGTCAACCCAATCATAATAAGAAAGCTCCTTTACTTGAGCACTCACCGACAGACTAAATAATGATATAAAAATAATAGCAGAAAAGAATAATCTCATTTTACTCATATAGATGTATTTGGCACAAAAATAGCTCTTTTTTCTTTACAGAAGAGATTCAATTGTAATTCGATTGAGATTCAATGGATATTCGATTGAGATTCAATGGATATTCAATGGATATTCAATGGATATTCAATTGATATTCAATGGTAATTCAATTAATCGTTTAATCGATTAATCAATCCTACTGATTCTGACTCTCTGCCTCTCGCTCCTGCTCCGCCTTCCGCACTCGCTCCCTCCTCTTCTGCCTCTTA
>CAZNRT010000041.1:0-22329 GCA_964575445.1 uncultured Proteiniphilum sp.
CATGTCGCCTGTATATGTTATAGAATATGAGGAATTTAATTATTTCTTGATTCATATTTCCGATGTTTGGATATTCATTCCTGAGTATCGTATTGCTTTTAATAATTCCGTTCGCCCTTTCCACCATTCCGTTGGTTTTCGGGGTGTTGGGTTTTGTCAAGCGGTGTTCTACGTCGTACTCACTGCATCTTTGATCGAACAGGGAATCTTTTTTGCAGTGTTCTCCTTTTTTCGATTTGATGAGCCTGTTCGTAAACTCCAGTCCGTTGTCGGTGAGGATATGCGTAATTACGAAAGGGAAAAAATCGATGCACCTATCGAAAAAATCCTGTGCCGACCGTGCTGTCTTATCTTCGTACAATTGATAAAACATTGTTCTTGTAGCCCTGTCTATCGCCACAAATAGATACCATTTCTGTCCGTCGAGTTTCGGAAAATAAGTAACGTCGACGTGTAAATATCCTGGTTCGTATTCTTTGAATTTTTTAGTTTTTTCTTTTTCTTCAACCGGCACTTTATTGATGTTGCTGTTGCATAAACATCTGTAAACGGAGCTTCGGGAGATGGATGGATTCTGCTCTAACAGCATCTCGTGCACTTCGTCTATAGGTAACCATGAAGCTGTCCTGATGCTTACTGCCGGTGCCCTTTCAAGCCCCGAGAGGGAATGCCTGGTGTTGTCGGGGCGAGATGAGCGATCTTGCATGGATTCCCTGTTTTTCCATTTGGAAACAGTCTGTATCGAGACGTTGAACTGCCCTGCTAAAAAAACATTTGTTTTTGAAGACTTGCAAATCTGCTCACGAACATGTACATTTGTCTTGGCGTTTGAATGATAAATCTGTTGCATACTTATTTTTATTTTGGAACAACAAAAATAATCAACTTTTTTATCTTTTCCCTTCCGAGTTCCGTTCGGGCTACGCCCTCACTTCACTCGGAAGGGAAAGAATGCCATCAACAACGTGGTGAAACTACACATATAAGTATGTCAATATTCGTAAAACGCTAAAGTTCTACTGCTCTTAGCTCTGCCAAACTATGATTGAATTCACGTTCTGCCTCAATAGTTTTATTCATTACATCGTAATAATACTCAGTTTCCAGCAGATATTCTAATAGAGAAATTTGACCTGCATCTAATGCCTTTTTCAAAAGTTCTCCATTATTATGAGCTGACATTGAGGCACGATAAGTATGAACATTCTCTTGTAATCCAAATGTTTTATTATATAGTTTTTGCAAGTGATTTAAGAACTGCATTTTACTATCTTCAAATAATATTTCAGTGGATTTTACCTGAGCTTTAGCTTGTTTAACCTTATTCTTATTTTCCCACAAAGGTATCGAAATTCCTACTGTTATCCCTCTAAATTCTTCACCAATTACTTTCTCATTAGCATATCCAGCCATAAATTTTGGTAGTGAAAGTGCGGTATTTAGTTTTACTTTCTGTTTATCAATATCTATCTTTTTACTTAAATATTGAAGTAATGGGCTTTTGGCTTCTGCTTCTGCATACCAGTTGTTAAAGTTGGATGGAAGTGGAGTGTTAAAAATCTCAGTTTCATCAAATATGATATCAATGCCTCCATTCATGGCTTTTAGTTCCGAAAGCAGTGAGTTACGCTCAATATCAATCAACTTTTTTTCATTCTCTACTGCTGTGAGAGATATCAATGCTTTGTTCTTCTCCAAAATGGTGGCATCACCATTGTCATATTTGGTTTGATATGAAGTGGCAATCTTTTGAGCATTAGTAAGTCTTTTTTTATACTCTTCGCTCAGAGCATTATTGTATGCAAGATCTATACATATTTGCTTAGCTTTTAGCAATAGTTCAATCCTTTCAGACTTATATTGAAGTTCCAAGTTTTGATTTTGCAATGTAGATATTTTCTTGCGATAAGTGTATGAAGTTGGAAAATCAAATGACTGGGTAACAGAGAACTCTTTTTGAGCTCCTATGTTTGATGGTTTCCCCCACAGATAGTTGAACTCCACTTCTGGATCATGGAGGAATATGTCTGTTCTATTCTCTAACTTTTGTGCCTCAATTTGTTGACGAATAGCAGTTAGAGTTTTGCTATTTGCTTCAATTTCTTCAATTACTGAAGATAATCTGTCTTGAGCGTGCAATGATGTTATAAAAATTGCCAATAAAAGTAGGCTATATGCTTTTTTTCTCATTTTTCAATCTTCTCTTTTGAATTATTTCATATACAATGGGTACGATATAAATATTAAGTAGAGTGGAGGTGAGCAATCCGCCAAGTACTACTACTGCCATTGGGCTTTGGATTTCGTTTCCTGGCTTGTCTACATTAAACACTAATGGAATTAGTGCTAATGCGGCAGTAAGTGCAGTCATCAATATGGGGCTTAGTCTATCTACAGAACCGTGAAGCACAGTTTCGTAAAGTGGCTCGCCTTCTTCCTGTAGATGTGTATATCGAGAAATCAATAAAATTCCGTTGCGGGTAGCTATACCAAATAGGGTTATAAAACCAATGATAGATGGAATGCTTACAATACCCGAGGTAAAATATATTGCCAATACACCTCCGATAAGAGCTAATGGTAAGTTCAACAACACTATTGCTGAAAGAGTTGCATCTTTAAATTCACCATAAAGAAGGAGGAAGATGATGAATATTGCCAACATGGATGTAAGAAACAAAGTGCGAGATGCTTTTTCAGCACTTTCAAATTGTCCACCATATTCAACCCTGTATCCTTCTGGCATATTGATGTCTGATTCGATTTTGTTTTTTATATCCGATACAGTACTTCGGAGGTCTCTACCTGCTACGTTGGCTGAAATAACAATCTTTCGTTGAACGTTTTCGCGACTAATCGAGTTTGGACCTCCAACAGATACTATGTTGGCAACCTCCTCAAGTGGTATTTTTCTTCCGCTTTCTGTATCAATAAGTGCAGATTTTATTTGATCAATACTTTCAGTATAGTTGCTGTTTAATCTCAAAACTAAATCAAAGCTTCTTTGCTCTTCATATATCTCCGAAAGCTTTTCGCCAGAAAAGGATAGTCCTACAAATCTATTGAACTCTTCTATTGTAATGCCATGGCGAGCAAGCAAACCTCGATTAGCTCTTATTTGCAATTGTGGCGTTTCAGTTTGTTGCTCTACCGCTACGTCAACCAGACCACTAATGCCTTCAATCGATGATTTGATTTGATTTCCCATCATGAAAAGACGGCTTAAATCTGTGCCAAATAACTTGATAGCGATATTTGCATCAGTGCCAGATAGCATATGATCGATACGGTGCCCAAGTGGTTGACCCACAGTTGTGGCAATGCCAGGTATTCCTGCCAAAGTTTCGCGAACATCAGCAAGAAACTCGCTGCTTTTTCTTTTTTGAAGTTTGTAATTCACATCAATTTCGGCACTATTTGTTGCCTGCGAGTGTTCGTCGAGCTCTCCTCGACCAGTTCTTCGAGCGGTGCTTGTTACTTCAGCAATTTTCAGAAGCTCGTTTTCTATTATTGCACCCAATTCGTGAGTTACTTCAAGTGACGCATCTGGATTTGTAACTGATGTAATTGTCAGAGCTCCCTCATTAAACTCGGGCAAAAAGCTTTGTCCCATTGTGAAAAATAATGCGATACTAACTATAAACGCTCCTATTGTAGGATAAACAACTGTTTTTTCATTTCTTAATACCCATTTTAGAGATTTCTCATATCCGATTAATAAAAATCGAGTAAGAGGGCTATCGCTTTGTTTCTTATTTAGATATCTATCGTCTGAGATCATTAGCTTACACATGAGCGGTGTCACAGTCATAGCCACAATAAGTGACATGAATAGAGATATTATGTATGCAATTCCAAGAGGTTTGAGCATTCTTCCTTCCATTCCTGAAAGGAAAAAGAGTGGGGTAAAGGCAGCTATAATTATGAAAGTCGCATTTAGAATGGATGCTCTAATCTCTTTAGAAGCTTCATACACCACTGTTAATACTGGAGTTCTCTCTGCTTTAGGTCTTTGATGATTTTGTCGAAGCCTTTTGTAAACATTCTCAACGTCAATAATGGCGTCATCTACAAGCGAACCTATGGCAATTGCCATACCTCCCAGGGTCATGGTGTTGATATTCATTCCCAATAAATGTAGTACAATCATTGTTCCTAATAATGATAAAGGAATTGCAACAACAGAAATTATGGTAGTACGGAAGCTGGCTAAAAATAGAAACAAAATTATTATTACAAAGATTGCACCTTCCACTAATGCTTGCCCAACATTGTTTACCGATGCTTCAATAAAATCTGCTTGACGAAATATCTTACTATCAATTGTAACATCCTTGGGAAGTGAAGCCATAATATCGTTTAAATTCTTTTCGATATTTTCGGTCACCTTTAGGGTGTTGATGTTTGGTTGCTTCGATACAGATAGTATAACCGCTGGAGTTCCGTTTTTGGAAGCATAACCCATTTTCTGAGCACTACCAATAACTACATCCGCTACATCGGAGACAACAACGGGCTTGCCATTTACTGTCTTGATGAATGTAGCACCCAACTCTTCCAAGTTGTTTGTTCGAGCCATTCCGCGCAATGAATACTCATTTCCAAAATCACGAACCACTCCTCCAGACGAACTATTGCTAATGGTTCTGCCTACGTTTTCAAGTTCAGCCATGGTGACTCCATACGTATCCATTCTTTGCGGATCAGCCAATATTTGATATTGTTTATAATCACCACCAATAATTGTTACTTGCGAAACTCCACCAGTTCCTAAGATTGCTGGTTTGATTATCCAATCGGCGAGGGTTCTCAATTCCATCATGGACGTTGAGTCTGATTGTAGTCCGATAAACATAATTTCACCCATTACGCTGGATTGAGGAGCTAATTCAGGAACTGCATTTGGGGGTAATACACTACTAAGTGTAACCATCTTCTCGCTCACAACTTGTCGAGCTTTGTATATATCTGCTCCCCAATCAAATTCTACCCAAACGAAAGAAAATCCCTGAGATGAAGCAGAACGAACTCTCCTAACATTAGTTGCTCCATTTACAGCAGTTTCTATCGGAAATGTAACAAGTCTTTCGACCTCTTCAGCAGCCATCCCGTGAGCATCTGTCATTACGACAACTGTTGGAGCTGTCAAATCTGGAAAAACATCTATATCCATCTGTCTTCCTGAGTATATTCCGCCAACAGTCAACAAGATGGCTCCCAACAATATAAATAGTTTATTGTTAAGAGAAAACTTTATTATTTTATTAATCATTTATTCTTCGATTTAGTGCACGTGACCTGAGTGGGCATCCAATGCTCCTGCATCTTGCGCAAGTTTAACAAAAATTGCTCCTTTACTTACAATACGCTCGTTTTCTGAAACGCCACTAAGTATCTGGGTGTTAAAACCATCTGTAGTGCCCTTCTCAATTGCACGCTTTTCAAAGAACTCGGGTGTCAATTGAACCATAACAAAAAAGGCTCCCATCTCTTCTACTATAGCACTATTGGGAACAGTAATAGTTTGGCTGTTTGATTTCATTTTTATATACATCTCCACAAAACTACCAGGAATCAATTCAACATTATTATTGACTTGAAACATGACTGTAATAAGAGGATTATTCATGTCGCTTGATTTACTGTAGGACAATACTTTGCCATTCAGGTCTTCTAAAGAATAAACTATGTCAGCTGATGGTATTTTGATATTTGCGGTGCTTATATTTGCCAAAGTGTTATAGTACTTGGGTTGTAGCTCGGCTTTTATAAACAAGTTTTTGTTTTGAGATACTCTGAGTACTGCTTGCCCCGCTGTTACATATTCTCCATTTTTTACTAATACATCGCTAATATAACCTGATATAGGTGAGCTTATTGCTTGTTTTCCTTCTGTGAAGTTTCGTTTTAAGTTATCAATATTAGCCTTTGCGTTAGCTAATTCTGTTTGAGCTTGTAATAATTCACTTTGAGAAACAATATTATCCTTTGACAGCTCTTTCTTTCGCTCATATTCAGCTTTTGCACGACTGAATTCATTTTCTGCCTCCAGTATTCTAACAGATAGATTGTTATCTGCCATTTCGCTTGCGTCTATATAAAATAGTCTTTGCCCAGCTCCTACTGTCCTGCCTGGTACTGTTTGATTATCTTGGAAAATTATTATTCCATCTGTCTTAGCCGCAATTATTCTTTCATCGCCTGAAGATGGCTGTACTTGTGCAGTGGTTCTAATAACCTGTCCAAAGTCTGAGTGCTTTACAACCTCAGTTGCAAATCCTACTTTCCAGCTTTGTGTTTTATTAAATGTGATTCCATTACTACTCTCTGGGTGTGAATCATGAGCTGCATGTTGTGCTTCGTGCACATCTTCGAAGATTGTTATATTGTTGAATGTTACTAATGAGGTGGTTTCATTTACTGATATTCCAAACTCTAATTTAGCTTCACCAGAACTTTGTGGAGTAAACTTAAAAACATATACTCCCTCTCTTGTAGGTTCTGACGCTGTGACCTCAATTTTTTCAGACCCTACAAGCATCGTTGCGGTTACCTCACCTTTCTCTAAAGGTTTGAAGTTACTTATATGACTTATATATGCTGTTACTTTACTTTCTTCTCCAGTTGCAAACGGCATGGCCTCTATAAATACTTCAAAGTCGCTATTGTATGATGCAAGAGCTATCATATCATCGTGGTCATGGTCGTGATCGTGGTCATGCTTGTGAGAACAAGATAAATGTGATACTGCTATGAGCAATATCGAAAATAAATATACTTTTTTCATTATGAATTACTGATTTATGAATTTAAATTTGATTTATATAGATTAATCAACCGTTATTAAGCACAACGAGTTAGATTAACGATAAAATGGTATGCGTAAATTAATAATCAGTATATGGGAGGGGCTCGCAATCCTATGTAATGCGAAATGAGAGATTTATATATGGGGGGGATATATTCTGCAAATATATCTTCAATGTATTCTGGTGGAATAGGAAGTATAAGTTTTAGAATGCAGATAGGGATAAACTGTATTGTGATATCCAGATTCAATTCTTTTGTTAGTAAATTGTTCTCTTCATTACTTATCCTGATATATAAATCCTCCATCTGACACTCCTCGAAAGATAGACCTTGCGAGTTTCCTGTGCTGTTTTGTTGTATTTTTAGAGTATCGTTATGTGGACATTTATTGTTAGCAGATAAGTTGTTGTGGAGATGAATGGTACATGAGTCTATCAGGTTGTCTTCATGGTGATGTGGTATAGCAGAATGAACCAATATAACTATGTTGGCTATAAATATAAAAAAAAGTGATGCGCTTCTTTTCATTAAATTTCATTTTGCTTTGATATACAAAGGTATATGAATTTCTGATATAAATCAATCAAAAGGAAACTAAATATGATTTTAAACAAAGAACGCTCCAAGCAATAATGCTTGAAGCGTTAATACTACAATGTTGTAGTATAGAGCGGAAGACGGGGCTCAAACCCGCGACCCTCAGCTTGGAAGGCTAATGCTCTATCAACTGAGCTACTTCCGCTTGTTAATATAAATCTTAAACTAAGGATAAAAACTTTTCAAATCATGCACGTAACTCTTTTATGATTTTATCCTTATTGAGTATTGTGGGCAGTGATGGATTCGAACCACCGAAGGCTTAGCCAGCTGAGTTACAGTCAGCCCCATTTGTCCACTCTGGTAACTGCCCCCTTTGCAAATACAAAGATAATACTTTTATCTATATTTGTTATTAATGCTAATCATTTTTAATGCAGTAATTGCTGCTTCATCTCCTTTATTTCCATGCTTACCTCCAGAACGATCTTGAGCTTGCTCAAGTGTATCCGTTGTGAGCACTCCGAATATGATAGGAGTATTATATTTGATGTTCAGTTCAGTAATGCCTTGTGTTACGCCTTCACAAACGTAAGTAAAGTGAGGAGTGTCTCCTTGAATTACACATCCAAGCGTAATGATAGCATCAAAACCATTAGTCTCAGAAAGTTTTTTAGCACCATACGTGAGTTCGAAGCTACCAGGAACATGCTCAATAGTAATGTCTTCCTCTTTTACCCCATGTTTTATTAAGGTATTGGTTGCACCTTCAAGTAGAGATCCTGTAATAGGGTAATTCCATTCAGAAACAACTATCCCAATTTTTTTGCTCTCGCCGTTAGGAATTGTTGATGAATCGTACGAAGATAAGTTTTGATATATTGTTGCCATTTATAAAACTATTTTCCTTTCTGTTGTATTTTAGCTGCTTCAATATATTTGTCAGCCTCTTGAGCTTGAACACTATTGATGTATTTGTCCTTTATCATTTGAAAAGTTTCGATAGCTTTTTTGTAGTTTTCTGTATGAAAATAAGCTAAACCTACTTTATTATAATATATTGGACTGATAAGATCATCATTTGCTTTTTTGGCAGCACTTGTAAAGTTAGAAATTGCTTTATCAGTATTTCCCATATTAATATAGATGTCACCAATAGCTCCAACGATTGCTGGTGCGATTAATAAATCTGAGCCACTAAACTTATTTAAATGCTTTAATGCATCTTCATTCTTTCCTAATCTTCCATAGCTAATGCCCGCATAAGCGTGAGCCAAGTTTGCAGCTTTAGTGCCATGAAATTCTTTAACAATATTCTCAAACCCAATATAGTCATTACCATTTCCAAAAATTGCTAATGAATCCTCTTGATTCTGAAAATATCTTTCCCCTTTATATAAGGCAGTAAGAGCTTTGTCGTTCCTTGGATGTTTGTAAAGATAATTGTAGGCTAAAACTCCACCAACAATTACAACTATAGATAAGAGAGCGATAAGAATTTTCTTTTGATTCTTCTCAATAAAACGTTCCGACGCAGATAATACTTCTTCAATATTTTCTAAACCAGTTTCGTTTTGTGCTACATTTTTTTTCTTTGACATTTGTATTATATAAAAAAGTTATGATATCAATTTTCGAGTTGCAAAAGTAATATTTTTCAAATGATATATGAAATATTATTGAATCTTTTTTATAAACTATTGCCTGCAATTAATCTTTTCAGTAAGTTTGTAGTCATATCTGTTACAATAAGTGTAATATTTTTAGAAAGAATTGAATTTAAAGAGATGAGAAAGATATCTTTAGTGTTTATGATGATTATGACTTTTATTCTTCAAGCTGAAAGTCAGTCTGTTTTTACTTCTGTTCCAATTGTAAACGGAAAAGTTGTATTCCAACAATTTGTGCATGCTGATCAAGCACTTTCTTCTGATCAGAGATACTCATTATTATATAAGTGGGGAAAGGATAATTTTACTGCTAATCCTTTGTTGTCAGGTATAAGGTTTGATGATAAGAATAATTCCATAACTGTAAGTTCAAAAGTCGAGCTGCTTTTGCCTCAAAATAGTGATGGTGTAAGAGAAAAGGTGATAATGAATTATCGTTTTGATGTTTCAATCACAAATGCTGGCTGTGCATTGATAATTAGAGATATTAATTATCAGAATGTTCAATCAAAAGGGTCGTCACTATTCCCAAAAACCTTCAATGCAGAGGATACTATTACCCCAGCTGCAATATCGTCATCTCCTGATTCTGAAAAAGAGTTTAAGATGAATACTCAAAAAAGCACACTTTACTTTTTTAATGAGTTGTATGAAGATTTGAGTAAGATATTTCTGCTGAATAAATAGATTTATAATTGCATATAAATAAATTTATTAGCTATATTCTTGCACGTTATAAATATTATCGTTAATTTTGCGCCCTGATTTGTGGAATATCTCATCATATATACAGAAAATCAATAAAATACAATATAGCAATGTCTAAAATTTGTCAAATAACAGGAAAGAGAGCCATGGTTGGTAACAATGTCTCTCACTCTAACAGAAAAACGAAACGAAAATTCAACGTTAATCTGTTTAGAAAGAAATTCTTTTGGGTTGAAGAGAATGTCTGGATAAGCCTGAATGTGTCAGCATCAGGTTTGCGCACAATCAATAAAAATGGTTTAGATGCAGCATTAAAAACTGCTGCTGAAAAAGGGTATTTAAACGCATAATAAATTAGGAGGAATAAGTTATGTCTAAAAAAGCAAAAGGGAATAGAGTTCAGATTATAATGGAATGCACTGAACACAAAGAAAGCGGAATGCCCGGTACTTCAAGATATATTAGTACTAAGAATAAAAAAAATACTACTCAAAGATTGGAGTTGAAAAAATACAACCCTATTCTTAAGAGAATGACAGTTCATAAAGAAATCAGATAAAGAAATTAAATTATGGCAAAAAAAGCAGTCGCAGGTTTCCGCGATAAAACTACAACAACAGGACGTAGCCATACGAAAGTTATAAAAATGGTGAAGTCAGACAAAACTGGAGCATATATCTTCAGAGAAGAAATGGTGTTGAATGATAATGTTCAAGACTTCTTCAAGAAGTAATACGCTTAAAGATATGTAAAACTTCTCTACAGATATTTGTAGAGAAGTTTTTTTATACCCAAATTTGTACACTATTTAGTAGATTTGTAGAAAATAATTATTATTTTGCGGTATTATTTTATTTCTGAATAATCGAAATTAATATATTAATTATGGCGTTTTTTAATCTTTTCTCCAAGAAAAAAAAGGAGACACTTAATGAGGGTTTGGAGAAAACCAAATCAAACATTTTTTCTAAACTAACAAGAGCTGTTGCAGGTAAATCTAAGGTTGACGATGAAGTATTAGATGAATTAGAAGAAGTGCTCGTAACTTCCGATGTAGGTGTTGATACAACGTTGAAAATAATTGATCGAATTGAACAGCGTGTGTCTCGCGACAAGTACGTTGGAACTGATGAATTGACCTCCATATTGCGAGAGGAAATTTCCAATTTGCTTACTGAGAATAATTCTGATGATGTTTCTGAATTTTCTATCCCCGAGGGGAAGAAACCGTATGTTATAATGGTTGTTGGAGTAAATGGGGTTGGCAAAACAACTACTATCGGAAAGCTTGCACATCAGTTTAAACAAAATGGACTGTCTGTATATTTAGGAGCAGCTGACACTTTTAGAGCTGCTGCTGTCGAACAATTGGACATATGGGGTAAGCGTGTAGGCGTTCCAGTTATAAAACAAAAAATGGGTGCAGACCCTGCATCAGTTGCCTTTGATACTCTTAGTTCAGCAAAGGCAAACAATGCTGATGTTGTAATCATTGATACTGCTGGTCGTTTGCATAACAAGATTAATCTTATGAACGAGCTCACAAAGATTAAGAATGTTATGAGCAAGGTTGTTCCTGATACTCCTGATGAGGTTTTGCTGGTCTTAGATGGATCTACAGGACAAAATGCTTTTGAGCAAGCAAAACACTTTACTACTGCAACTGAAGTCACTGCTCTTGCTATTACCAAGCTTGATGGCACTGCCAAAGGTGGTGTGGTAATAGGTATTTCAGATCAATTCAAAATACCTGTGAAGTATATAGGATTGGGTGAAGGTATCGATGATCTACAAGTTTTTCGGCGTCGAGAGTTTGTTGATTCCCTTTTTGGTGAATAAGTACTATATCCTACATTTGTAAATAACTAATATACCAACAATATAATATTTTGCTGACAATTTCAAGTCGTTTTTTCTTGAAATTATTCATGGGCTCTATATAGCAAGCTCTGATTAAGAGTATATAGAGACATGTTTTTTGAATATGCTTATATTATGTAGCTACCTAAATAGTATAAAATATCATTATGAAAAGAAATAAAATAGATGTAATAACATTAGGTTGTTCTAAAAACTTAGTGGATTCTGAGATATTGATGAGACAATTCGTTGCTAATGGATATACCGTAGAGCATGATCCTGCTGATGCCGATGGTGAAATTGTTGTAGTCAATACATGTGGTTTTATTGGTGATGCAAAGGAGGAGTCAATAAATATGATATTGAAATTTGTTGATGCCAAAAAGCGAAATCAAATCAAAAAACTATTCGTCATGGGCTGTCTATCTCAGCGTTATGTTGAAGAGTTGAGAGTCGAGATTCCTGAAGTGGATCGATTCTATGGCAAGTTTGATTGGCGAAACCTTATTAGCGATTTAGGCAAATCTTATTATAAAGATCTCGAATTTGATAGATCTTTATCAACTCCCCCTCATTATGCGTACATTAAGATTTCTGAAGGATGTGATCGTACATGCGCATATTGTTCGATACCTTTAATAACAGGGAAGTATGTCTCAAGACCCATTGAAGATATATTAGAAGAGGTGAGATTATTGGTTAGTAAAGGGGTGAAAGAGTTTCACTTTATTGCTCAAGATCTCACATATTACGGACTTGATCTATATAAATCCATGAAATTGCCTGAGCTTGTTGAAAAAGTTTCGGATATTGATGGTGTTGAGTGGATTAGGCTGCATTATGCATATCCTTTACATTTTCCGATGGACTTGTTGCGTGTGATGCGTGAGCGAGACAACGTATGCAAATATTTAGATATTGCTCTTCAGCATATAAGTGACAATATGCTAAATAAGATGCGACGTAATATTTCGAAACAGCAAACTATAGACTTAATCAAAGAGTTTAGAAAACAAGTGCCAGGAATTCATTTGCGTACAACAATGATGGTTGGTCATCCAGGAGAAACAGAGCAAGATTTTCAAGAATTGCTTGAGTTTGTAAAAGAAACAAAGTTCGAGCGTCTTGGTGCATTTCCTTATTCTCATGAAGAGGACACATATTGTGATAAAAATTATTCTGACGATGTGCCCGCATCAATCAAACAAGATCGCATGAATCAACTAATGGAGATTCAAGAAGTTGTATCTCAATCAGTAAATGATGCAAAGATTGGGGAGGTCTTACGAGTTATTATAGATCGTGAGGAGGAGGATTATTACATTGGTCGCTCAGAATACGATTCGCCAGAAGTGGATGGTGAGGTTCTAATTGATAAAGATACAAATCTCGTGATTGGCGAAATGTATGATGTGAAAATCAATTCAGCATTACCATTTGATTTGCTTGGAGAAGTCGTTTGTTAAAAAGCACCATTGTCTTATGACTTATAATGAATTATTAGAAGAATTAGCCCAAAGATTAAATTGGACACAACAAAAAACTGAAGAGGCACTTCAAGCCACTGTTAGTATTGTGAAAGATGATTTGTCTGAAGGATGCGAAGTGTCTATTAAGAATTTTGGAACATTTGGTGCCATTAAAGAAGACGAATATATTATCGAAAAGCCAGACTCGGAAGAGAGCTATCTTGTTCCACCAGTAGTTAAAGTAGTATTCAAGCCGTCCCTATCTATAAAGCAACTCTTTCAAAATTTAGAAATATAGCAGGAATGGAAATAAAAGAAGTTATAAACTTGCAAGAACTTACTGTTTTGCTTTCTTCAAAAATTGATGTTCAAGAAGCCGATTCAGTACTTTTTTTGAATGAATTATTTGAATTAGTTTCTCAGAGATTGATAAATGATAGTTGTGTGGAAATAGATGATTTTGGTAGTTTCAAGATTAATTATACCACTTTAGTTTCAGAAGAAGATATTGACTCTGCGTCTGTTGGCGATGTCTTATCTTATTATAGTTTAGATTTCTTTCCTGAAAAAGCCTTCTCCGACTTAATCAATAAACCATTTATAAACTTCGAAACTACTAAGATAAACAAGAATGTTGTTTTTGACGGGGTCTTGGTCTTTGATAGCGAAAATGCGAAAGAGAAAGTTTTGGTAGAAGAGACCATTTTGCGAACTATTACCAAAAGTAAACCAGAGGATGCTGTATCGGAGATTGTAAGTGAAGAGGTATTGGTATATGGAGGTGTCTTAGAAGAGGAGACTTTAGCTAATGAATCTACTTCAGACTTATCAATTGATAATTTGGAAGTATCAAATAATGATGTTGATTGTACCAATGATGATGTTACAATGATGAATGAACAGATATCGGAGCCTATCCAACAACCTTTGCAAGATATCAAGAAGCGCATACATCCAAACAATAGGCGCAAAAGCAAAACAAAAACTCTTTTAATGATTGTTGCATCTGGAGCAGTACTATTGCTGACAGTGTCTGCTTTTTTTTTGCGAAAAACAATTAGCAGCAAAGAGGCTCTTATAGGTAATAATCTCAATGTTGAAGAGCTTCCCTTCATAGCCAACTCACACGTACAGCCCGATAATGAATTGCTTTTGTTGTCAGACAGTATTTCACATTCTGAGATCTTGCCAGATGAAAATAAGCCAGAGCAAACACACAAAACACGCAAGCACGATATCGTAACCCTTTCGATGGGTAAGACACTTCGTCAGATAGCTTTAGAGAAATATGGCAACAAAGAGTTTTGGATCTATATTTATTTGAAAAATAAGAGTAAAATAGATAACCCCAACAATGTGCCTGTTGGTGTCAGGCTTATATTGCCATTTGATGATGAATACGGGATAGATGCAAATAATCCATCTTCAGTACGCAAAGCTTCAGAAATGGGCGTTAAAGAGATGAGCAAATTCGATTAGAAATATAAAAAGGATGCTCATTGTCTAATGGGCATCCTTTAGCTATATAATTAAATTTTAGAGTGCTACTTCTTTAATTGTCTTTTTAGCAGCTCTGGAATTTCACTGGGCTCTTTTGCAACTGGCACCCCCACCGCTTCAAATGCTGCAATCTTCTCGGCTGCTGTGCCCGAACCACTTGAGATAATTGCACCTGCGTGCCCCATTTGTTTTCCAGGAGGTGCTTGTTGTCCTGCAATAAATACTGCAACGGGCTTCGTGACGTGATTCTTTATATATTCAGCAGCTCTCTCTTCAGCGTCGCCACCAATTTCGCCTATAAGTGCAATACTATCAGTGTCGGGATCATTCTCGAACATTTCTAATAGCTCTTCATAGTATAACCCCACAATAGGGTCCCCACCAACACCCACTGCCGTTGACTGCCCCATGCCGTTTGCAGTCAAGTTATAAACTACCTCATAAGTTAGAGTTCCACTACGACTAATTACCCCTGTTTTGCCCTCTTTGAAAATCATTGTGGGCATTATGCCAACCATACTTTGGTTAGGTGAAATCAATCCTGGACAGTTAGGACCAATAAGGTTTGCCCCCTTTAGTTTAATATATTTGTGAGCCTCCACCACATCAAGTGTGGGCACTCCTTCGGTTATACATATTATTAGTTTTATTCCAGCATCGGCAGCTTCCATCATAGCATCTTTTGCAAATGGAGCAGGAACAAAAATTACTGAGGTGTTAGCATCTGTAGCCTTCACTGCATCTCGTACAGTATTGAAAACGGGGATACCCGAAACCTCTGACCCTGCTTTACCTGGCGAAGTTCCTCCCACCACGTTAGTGCCATACTCTTTCATTTTGTTGGCATGAAATCCGCCATCACGTCCAGTAATACCCTGAACTATAAGTCGCGTGTCTTTATTTATTAGAATACTCATTTTCTTATTTATTTTACCAATTCAACAGCCATTCTACCCGCATCACCCATCGTTTCTGCAACGTGGAAATGTGTTCCTTTTAATAATTCTCTTCCTTCTTTTTCGTTCGTTCCTGTTAGTCTAATTACTATCGGAATTTCAGTTTTGATTTGTTCAAAGGCAGCCAGAAGCCCCCTTGCCACATCATCACAGCGAGTAATTCCACCAAAAATATTGATGAGCACCACCTTTACATCTTTGTCACTAAGCAACAATTTCATGGCTTCTATTACTTTGGTGGGATTTGAGCTTCCCCCAATATCTAAAAAGTTAGCGGGGTTGCCACCATAAAGCTTTATCATGTCCATAGTTGCCATTGCCAATCCTGCACCATTCACCATACATCCTATTTCGCCGCCAAGATGAACGTAGCTGAATCCTTTTGATTTTGCTTTTTGTTCTTTCTTTTCTTCTTCGGTTGGTTCAAACAGTGCTGCAATTTTGGGATGTCGATAAAGGGCATTATCATCAAATGTCATCTTAGCGTCAATAGCCTTCACACCTCCTTCAGGAGTTAGAACTAATGGATTGATTTCGGCTAAAGAGGCATCGTTTTCTACAAAAAGTTTATATAGTTTTTGTAGAATCGAGGCTGTCACTCTCACTTGTTTGATATTATCGAATAATTTGAACGCCGCCTCACGTGCCAAATAGTCTGGCACTCCAATTAACGGATCTATCACAATCTTGTGAATCTTTTCGGGAGTAGAGTGAGCTACCTCTTCAATATCCACACCACCTTCACGGCTTAGCATTAGAATTGTTGATTTAGACTTTCGGTCAATTACGTAGCTTACATAATATTCTGATTCGATATCTACAGCATTGCTGACAATAATTCTGTCCACAATAAAGCCTTTGATATCCATTCCCAAAATATTGGCAGCATGTTTGCGTACATCGATTTCATCTTTTGCAAGTTTAACTCCGCCTGCCTTGCCTCTGCCACCTATGTGCACTTGTGCTTTCACTACAACTAATGAAGCATCCAATTCTTGGAATGCCTTTACTGCATCGTTCACGTCTCTACAAAGGATTGATTTTTCAACTGGAATACCGTATGACGAAAATAAATCCCTTGCCTGATATTCATGAATTTTCATGGGCTGTCATATTTTAAATGTTAGTATTAATTATTGATTTCGTAAATGTATAAATATTTTATATATAAATAAAAATTTACAATGATTTTTCTTTTTGTTATTTTACTGGTCATTGTTTAACAGATGCAACCAATATTATGTTTAAGAATAGACTCATTTATTTTCTTGGTGGCAGTTCTTTACATAATTAGCCTTTAGAGAAAGATATGTTGATAAATATGTGACATTTAGTTCTCTACAATGGATAAATTACACAAGAATCGAGAGGTTTGATATCTTAAAGTGATATGAATATAGCACAAAGTTGTGAGCAAAGAGTGATAGATTAACCGAAATTTTGTAATTTCGGCACAAATTTATAACCTTCCGTTGGCCGAGTATCTAAATTCAATGCCTTTTGTTAACGGAGTCATTTTTTTATATCAACATGGAATTAAACGAAGAGAAAGTTAAGAATCTGCCCGAAAATGCTTATCGGGAGCTCAATCCGGGCGAAGAGTATCAGCCCGTGTTGCCACCAGACAAATCACTAATCGAAACCTCAAAGTGGTCGGTAGGAATGGGTTTATTGATGGCTGTTATCTTTTCAGCCGCTGCCGCTTATTCAGGTCTAAAGATTGGTCAAGTATTTGAAGCTGCTATCCCTATATCAATTATTGCAGTGGGGGCGTCGGCAGCATTCAAAAAGAAAAATGCGTTAGCACAAAATGTGATTATTCAGTCAATAGGTTCATCATCAGGAGTAATAGTTGCTGGAGCCGTATTTACTATCCCTGGATTGTATATTCTTCAAGCTAAATATCCAGAAATCCAGATTGATTTCTGGCAAATCTTCTTCTCATCGCTTTTTGGGGGTTTTTTGGGTATATTATTTTTAATACCTTTCCGAAAGTATTTTGTAAAGGATATGCATGGTAAGCTTCCATTTCCAGAAGCTACTGCCACAACAGAGATATTGATGACAGGTGAAAAGGGTGGTAATCAAGCAAAGCTTCTTGTGACGAGTGGTCTTATTGGGGGATTATTTGACTTCTGTTTTTCTGCTTTCCGACTTTGGAGCGAGGAGGTCACAACTCGCATCATTCCTGCGGGAGCCATGCTTGCCGAAAAATTCAAGATGGTATTCAAGTTCAATGTTAGTGCTTTGATATTCAGTTTTGGATATTTAGTAGGACTAAGGTTCGCAGTTATTATTACTGTAGGTTCGTTATTATCATGGTTAGTATTTATTCCTTTGGTAAATGAAATTGGTGTCCTTGCCGAAACAGTTGGTGGTGGCACAAATCCATTTGCTTTGATGTCAGCCGAAGAGATTTTTGCAGCATATGTTCGCCCCATTGGTATTGGTGCTATCGCTATGGCGGGTATTATTGGTATTATTAAATCTTCAGGTGTGATAGGTGATGCATTTAAGCTTGCTGTTAAGAAAAAAGGCACATCTCACGAAAATCCAGTAACGGAAAAACGCACTCAACGAGACTTGAAGATGTCATTTGTGATGTTGTTTTTGTTTTTCACTCTTATTGCAGTGTTTATTTTTTTACTAATTGGCGTAAAAGTTACATTTGTTCAAGCTGTTGTGGCACTTATTACCATTACTGTTATATCATTCCTATTTACAACTGTTGCTGCTAATGCTATTGCTATTGTGGGTTCCAATCCCGTTTCGGGTATGACGCTGATGACGCTGATTCTGTCTTCGGTCATCCTCGTATCCGTAGGTCTTAGTGGTTGGCAAGGTATGGTTAGTGGATTAATTATAGGGGGTATTGTTTGTACTGCACTATCTATGGCAGGCGGTTTTATTACCGATCTAAAGATTGGTTACTGGATTGGCACAACGCCAGCCAAACAACAATCATACAAGTTTTTAGGTACTCTTGTTTCAGCTGCCACTGTTGGTGCAGTTATATTTATATTGAATGCGGCTTACGGTTTTGTTGCTACAGAAACGCACCCCAACCCCATGACTGCTCCACAGGCTAATGCTATGGCAGCTATCATCGAGCCTCTTATGTCGGGTAGCGGTGCTCCATGGGTGCTGCTTGCCATAGGTGCTGTTATTTCTATTTTGATAAACTGGCTTAATATTTCACCACTTGCATTTGCTTTAGGTATGTTTATTCCACTGCCACTTAATACTCCACTTATTGTTGGTGGATTGCTCAATCATTGGGTAAACAAGAGCACAAAAGATAAAGAGCTAAACGGAGCTCGCCATCAACGTGCGATACTTATTTCTTCTGGATTTATAGCAGGTGCCGCACTCTTTGGAGTGATAGGTGCACTCATAATATTCCTTACTGGCAAAGGTGATGTACTCAACCTTGGTGTTTGGGCTGACCCATCAGGTGTTGGTGCGCAGGTTACTGCAATTGTAGCTTTCGTTTTGCTTATTTCATACTTCATATGGGAAACCAAACGAGCCAATAAAGAGGATTAAAAAAGCCTCAGAGTTCAATCTATAATATTCAATTTCAAACGAGACGTCCCAATGTGTGATGTCTCGTTTTTTATTTTATAAATAATGCCTCGTTCCTACAGTTTGTGACTGATGAAATAGGTTATTCTCGACTGTTAAACTTGTAGTTGTTTCAACAAAACCACAATATGTTTGTTGTAATATAAACTTGACTATCATAGATAGCCAAGCCTTTGATATAATCTTTATCAGAAATAACTATTTAATAATTAACATAAAAACAATATTACAATGCCTAAAGACCCCTTCAAAGTGAAAAAGTCGCTACAGATAGGTGGCGAAAATCTCAGCTATTACAGTCTTGCAGAGCTTGGAAAACAAGGATACTCTATTGACAAACTTCCCTTTTCGATTCGTATTTTATTGGAGAATGCTTTGCGCAATTTCGATGATTTTGCAATCACTAAAGAGCATATCCAGACATTATTAAACTGGAAGCCCGAAGCGAGCGATGCAGATATACCATTCAAGCCAGCAAGGGTACTTATGCAGGATTTTACGGGTGTGCCCGCAGTTGTGGATATTGCTGCCTTGCGTGCTGAAGTAGCCAGAAAGGGCAAAGATCCCGAAAAAATCAATCCTCTTATTCCTGTCGATTTGGTAATTGACCACTCGGTGCAGGTAGATTATTTCGGAACCAACTATTCGTATGATAAGAATATGAAGGAAGAGTATGAGCGCAACATAGAGCGTTATACTTTCTTGAAATGGGCACAAAAAGCTTTCAATAATTTCAGCGTTGTTCCTCCTGGCATGGGCATTTGTCATCAAGTAAATCTTGAATATCTTGCTCAGGGTGTTATTGCCAAAGATGGTGAACTTTTCCCCGATACCCTTGTAGGAACTGATAGCCATACGCCAATGGTTAACGGAATTGGTGTAGTGGGCTGGGGTGTGGGTGGTATCGAAGCTGAGGCTGCAATATTGGGGCAACCGATTTATTTCATAATGCCACAAGTGGTGGGGCTTAAGCTTACTGGAAAGTTGCCACTTGGCTCTACTGCCACCGACTTAGTTCTAAATATTGCTTACACACTACGCAAACATGGCGTTGTGGGCAAATTTGTTGAGGTGTTTGGCGATGGATTAGATCATTTGTCGGTTCCCGACCGTGCAACAATTGGAAATATGTCGCCCGAGTTTGGTTCCACCATCACATATTTCCCAATTGACGATAAGACGCTCGATTATATGCGAAAAACTAATCGTCCAGAATCTGTGGTCCAAAGAGTTGAGACATATTGCAAAGCCAATAAACTTTGGCGTGAAAATATGGATGATATTAAATATTCATCAGTTGTTGAGCTTGATGTATCCAAAATTGAGCCAACTGTGGCAGGACCAAAACGCCCTCAAGATAAGATATTGCTGAGAGATCTGAAGCCTAAGTTTATTGAGCTTCTTGACAACTCATTTGGTAGAAAATATATCGAACCCGATGATAGAGAATACGAAAAGCAACTAACCCGATGGAAGTCCGAGGGTGGAAATAATCAGCCTATTGAACCAACATCCAAAGAGCGTGAGATAACAATTGAAAAAGATGCAAACAACCTCAAAACAGTTTGGATAAATAGAGGTCATGACAAGTTTGAGCTTTCAGATGGTTCGATAGTAATTGCAGCAATCACTTCATGTACAAATACTTCAAATCCTTTTGTGATGGTGGGTGCAGGACTTGTGGCACGCAAGGCGCGTGAGCGAGGCATAGATGTGAAACCATGGGTAAAGACATCATTAGCTCCTGGCTCCAAAGTGGTGACCGATTATTTGGAAAAAGCTGATTTGATGAAAGACCTTGAGGCTCTTAGCTTCCACCTTGTGGGATATGGATGTACTTCATGTATCGGAAACTCTGGTCCACTACCACCCCAAATTGGCAAAGCTATTGATGACGATGATTTAATTACTGCTTCTGTGCTTTCTGGTAATAGAAACTTCGAAGCACGCGTTCATCCTAAAGTTAAGATGAACTTCCTGATGTCGCCGATGCTTGTTGTGGCTTATGCAATTGCTGGACGTGTTGACATTGATTTGCTTAACGAGCCAATAAGCTACGACCCCAACGAAGAGCCTGTCTATCTAAAAGATATTTGGCCAACAGATGATGAGATTAATAAAATATTGAGCAAAGTTCTTTCGCCCGCTGATTTCGATAAGAGCTATGGTGAGATCTTCGAAGGAAACGAAATATGGAGGAATCTTGAGGTGCCAACTGATCAGATATACAGATGGGATGAAAATTCAACATATATCAAAGAGATTCCCTTCTTCCATGATATATCAGAAAAGCCTGAGGAGCTTGAAGATATTGTTGGTGCCAAAGTTCTTCTTCACTTGGGGGATAGCATCACCACCGACCATATTTCTCCTGCAGGTGCATTTAGCAAAGATTCGGCAGCGGGCAGATACTTGATGGAGCGAGGTGTTGAGCCCGAGAACTTCAATTCATATGGCTCACGTCGTGGCAACGATGAGGTGATGGTTCGTGGAACGTTTGCTAATGTGCGCATCAAAAACCGACTTGCCAATCGTGAAGGTGGTTATACACGATATCTACCAACTGGTGAAGAGATGACAGTTTATGATGCAGCACAAAAATATAAATCTGACAACACTCCTTTGGTAGTATTAGCTGGCAAGGAATATGGTAGTGGCTCGTCACGCGACTGGGCTGCCAAAGGCACATTTTTGCTTGGCATCAAAGCGGTTATCGCTGAAAGTTATGAGCGCATACATCGTAGCAATTTGATGGACTTAGGGGTATTGCCATTGCAATATAAGGATGGCGACACTGCCGCAAGTTTGGGGTTAACGGGAAAGGAGACATTCAATATCATTGGTATTGCCCAAGATCTTAAACCCTTGAAAGAGGTGGATGTGGTGGCAACCGACGATAATGGTAATAAGAAAACCTTCAAAGCTATTGTTCGTCTCGATTCTGCTATCGAAATTGAGTATTACAAAAATCAAGGAATCTTACAATATGTTCTCCGTCAATTCTTGAAAGAGAGCTGATAGTGTATTTCATTATTCAATACAGAAGAGGGTGTGTCACAATGTGATTTCACTCTCTTTTGCTTTGGATACCTCTCCTCACGCTGTCGATATTCAAGTTTCAATATGATTATAATTGATGAGAAACATAAAAGTCTAACTTTCTATCATTAATAGTGCTCTACCTCGTCAAATTTGTTATCTTTGTAATGTTAATTCGTGCACCCAAATATATTA
>CAZNRT010000042.1:0-21950 GCA_964575445.1 uncultured Proteiniphilum sp.
TTTAGAATTAGGGGTTTTCAACCGAATATGCCAAATCTTAAATTTAAGTTGGGTCGGAATTAGTTAAAATGGGTCGTTTTGGAGTTATTATGGGCTATTTTCGACCAAAAGTGGTGAAATTTCATTTTATGACAATATGTGCATCACACTAAAATGGTCTTTTTAAGCTATTGAGATATTAATATTCAGCCAAATTAAAGAATCCAAAATCTTAGAGCTACAAAATGATGTGATGATTGTATTTAATCGTCATTTTTTTTTAAGTTTGTATTCAAATAATTTCAATATCATCGAACAATGTATTTCTCAATAATTATCCCAATATTCAATCGTCCAGATGAAGTAGATGAGCTACTCGCAAGTTTGACAAAGCAAACAAACAGATCTTTTGAAGTTGTGTTGGCAGAGGATGGTTCCACAAATAAGAGTAATCTCATTGCTGAGAAATATTCGCAATTATTGGATATAACCTATTTTGAAAAGACTAATTCGGGACCAGGAACTACTCGCAACGCAGGTGCTGCTAAGGCAAAGTATGATTATTTTATTTTTTATGATTCTGATTGTATTATTCCAGAAAGATATATTGAAGAGGTAGATGACTTTTTATCGAATACCTATTTTGATGCTTTTGGCGGACCAGATGCAGCACTTCCTTCTTTCACTACTATTCAAAAAGCAATAAACTATTCGATGACTTCTTTTTTCACCACAGGGGGCATAAGAGGAGGAAATAAATCATTAGACAAATTTCATCCTCGAAGTTTCAATTTGGGAGTATCTCGCTCTGCTTTTGAGGCTATTGGTGGTTATGGCAAGATGAGATTTGGTGAAGATATCGATTTTAGCTTACGGTTGATTAAAGAAGGATTTAATACAACTCTCATTCCCGATGCATATGTGTATCACAAGCGTCGGTCCACGTTGAAGCAATTTTTCAAGCAGGTATATAACTCAGGTATTGCGCGTATCAATCTACATTTGTCGCATCCGGGCTCCATGAAGTTAGTGCATACTTTGCCAGCTCTGTTCGTTGTGGGGATGGTGAGTGCTGTTGTAGGCTCATTATTTATCCCCTTCGCTTTGTTGGTGCCCATTTTGTATTGTGTAGTTGTCTTTGCCGATGCATCAATCAAAAACCAATCCGTTGTAGTTGGCTTATATAGCGTCGCTTCTTCTTGGACACAATTGCTTGGATACGGCACAGGGTTTATTTCTGCCGTGTGGAATAGACTAATACTTAAACGTGGAGAGTTTAAAGCTTTCGAAAAGAAGTTTTATGAATAATGGTGACCATTATTCGAGTTTGAAGATCTTTGTCATCATCTGCCACTTATCCGAAGAGGTTTTTCCTTCTTCCACTGCCTGATATTTATCCATGTATGCTTCCCATTCGGCTTGTCGAGGCAGTGTTGACAATCGTTGCATATCACTATCCCAATCAAAATCGTCAGTTGTATCAACAATCATAAATAGTGTGTTGTCGTGGATATAAATCTGCATATCTAAAATGCCGACTTCTCTAATTCCCTCTTGCACCTCTTTCCACACATTATTGTGTTCGTCGATATATTTTAGTATTAGCTCTCTATCATTCTTTAGCACCAATGTTTGGCAATATCTTTTCATTGTTGGGTAGATTTAAATATAAATTTTTTTATTCTTTATTCCTTTGGACCATATGCTAAATCGCCCGCGTCTCCTATTCCTGGTAGAATGTATGCTGATTCATTTAAAAAAGGATCAATTGCCGCAGCCCATATAGTTGTTTTATCTTTAGGAAAATTCTCGACACAGTAATCTACTGCTTGTTGGCTTGCAACTATTGTGGCAATATGTATCTGTTTTGGATTACCCTTTGTGAGAAGTGCCCTATATGTTAAATCCATGCTTGAACCTGTGGCTAACATAGGGTCAGTGATTATCAATGTCTTTCCTTCTATTGATGGAGAGGCAATGTACTCGATATGGATATCGAAAGTTTGGTGTCCCTTTTCTCGATATTTTCTGTATGCAGATACGAATGCGTTGCCAGCACCATCTAAATAATTTAGCATCCCGTGGTGGAATGGAAGCCCTGCTCTTAGTATAGTTCCCAAAACAATATCTTCATTGAGTGATTTGGCAGTAGTTTTTTGTAATGGGGTTTCAATTTCTATGTCAGAGTATGTAAGCTCTTTGCTTATTTCATATGCCATTATTTCGGCTATTCGTTCTATATTTCTCCTAAAACGAAGTCTATCTCCCTGTATATTTATATCTCTTATTTCTCTTAGAAACACGTTGAGGAGAGAGTCGGTATCCGAAAAGTTTACAATCTTCATAAGGATTTACAATTAGATTAATTATGTGATTATATTGTGACAAAGGTAGTACTTTTGAGTTTAAAGATGAACAAATATGATATATTATCGTTCATCTAAATAGAATTTATACTAATAAATAGTAATTACGGAAATATTTCTCTAATTGTTTTTTTATCTCAATAATATCTCTTATTTTTGCAACTGTCTTTTTAGGATATCATTCAAATATGAAGCAAATAGATAAAATAATAATTCAAAACTTATCAAATTATTAACAACATGTCAAATTTAGATTTAAGTAAGTATGGTATTGTTGGCGATTTTGAAATCGTTCACAACCCATCGTACGAAGTCCTATTTCAGGACGAAATGAACCCAGATAACCAAGGGTTTGAGCAAGCAAAACTTACCAACACTGGTGCTACAGCAGTTATGACTGGAAAATTCACAGGTCGTTCTCCAAAAGATAAATTTATTGTTGAAGACGATGTGACAAAAGACACTCTATGGTGGGATGGCACTATCAACCGTCCATGTACCGTTGAAGCTTTTAATTATTGCAAGGGATTAGTTTCAAAGCAACTTTCTACTGCTAAGAAAATATATGTTGTTGATACTTTTTGTGGTACCAACGAAGATACTCGTATGAAGGTTCGTTTCATTATGGAGGTTGCATGGCAAGCTCATTTTGTTACTAACATGTTTATCCGCCCTTCACACTACGAATTGGATAACTATGGCGAACCTGACTTTGTTTGCTTAAACGGTTCAAAAACTACTAACGACAAATGGCAAGAGCAAGGTTTGAACTCTGAGAACTTCACATTGTTCGATCTTACTCAAAAAATGCAAGTAATTGGTGGAACTTGGTATGGTGGTGAAATGAAAAAGGGTATTTTTGCTCTTATGAACTACTACCTACCGTTGAAGGGTGTTGCATCAATGCACTGCTCGGCAAACGTTGGCAAAGATGGTGATGTTGCTGTATTCTTTGGACTATCGGGAACAGGTAAAACAACTCTTTCTGCTGATCCAAAACGTTACTTAATTGGTGACGACGAGCACGGATGGGATGACCACGGAGTATTTAACTACGAAGGTGGTTGCTATGCAAAAGTTATCAACTTGAGCGAAGAAAACGAGCCAGACATCTGGAGAGCTATCCGTCGTGATGCACTCCTTGAGAATGTAACCGTTAATGAAAATGGTGAAATAGACTACACTGATGGTTCAACTACAGAAAATACTCGTGTTTCTTACCCAATCCATCATATCAATAAAATTGTTCTTCCTTCACGTGCTGGGCATGCCGACAAGATTATCTATTTGTCAGCTGATGCATTTGGTGTATTGCCTCCAGTATCTATTTTGGATGACAATCAGGCACAATACCACTTCCTATGTGGATTTACATCCAAATTGGCAGGGACTGAGCGTGGTATCACTGAGCCACAGCCATCGTTCTCACCAGCATTTGGCGAGGCATTCTTGACACTTCACCCAACTATGTATGCTCAACGTTTGGTTGAAAAAATGAACCAACATAATGCTAAAGCTTACTTAGTGAATACAGGTTGGAACGGAACTGGAAAACGTATTTCACTTAAAGATACTCGTGCTATCATTGATGCTATCATTGATGGATCAATTGAGAAAGCTGAAACCCGTCATATTCCAATCATGAACTTGACTGTTCCAGTGAAATTGAACAATGTTACTGAAGGTCTTCTTGACCCACGCGACACTTACGCAGATGTTGCACAATGGGAAGAGAAAGCTAAAAAGCTTGCTGGTATGTATATCGAGAACTTCAAACAATATTGTGACACTGATGCAGCAAAAGCATTGATTCCTTCTGGACCACAATTATAATAAGAGTATATATCTAAAAAAAATCCCGCCTCGTAATGAGTGCGGGATTTTTTATTATCCTTTTATTGCTGTTTTAATACCGTTCAAACGCCGTTTGAACGCTGTTCAAATAGTGATAAATTAGTTTTTGTAGAGAGCATTCTCTACTGCTTCTTTTGATAGCTTCTTAGTGCAGAAGAACCAATCGTAGCAATGAACATCCTCATCCTTGCTTTCCATCCTCTCTTGTGCAACTCCGCATGATCCAGCAGTAGGAACGATTACATCGTCGCCAGGACGCCAGTCAGCTGGCAAGGCAACACCAAACTCATCAGCTGTTTGCAAACCAATCACGATTCGCTTAAGCTCATCAAAGTTGCGACCTAAAGATAATGGATAATAAACAATAGTTCTGATAATACCCTTAGGATCAACAAAAAATACTGCGCGTACTGCTTGTGTGGCACTTTCGTTAGGAGAAATCATGCCATATTTTGAGGCTACATTCATTGAGATATCCTCAATCAGTGGGAATTTTACCTCAACGTTTTTCATTCCTTTGTATTCAATCTTTTCTTTGATAGTGCGCAACCATGCAATATGGCTGTATAATCCATCAACAGAAAGACCAACAAGTTGGCAGTTAAGAGCGTCAAATTCATCTTGCATGCTTGCAAAAGTCATAAACTCTGAAGTACATACTGGAGTAAAGTCAGCAGGATGGCTAAATAGAATAGACCATTTTCCAAGATAATCATCTGGGAAGTTGATATTACCTTGTGTAGTCTTGGCACTAAAAGATGGAGCCTTATCTCCAATCCTTGGCATTGATGGTTTTTGGTTTTCTAAATTTGTTTCCATTTAATATAAATTTTTAAAGAGTTAATTATTAATTGTTTGATGCAAATGTATCAACAAATCTTCAGATGTGAAAATGATATCAAAATAAACAATATAGATTCTATAGATTCTATCATCAAGGTATTAGGTAATATATATATCAGTCCAAAACAAGTAGCTCTACCTTTCTAAAGTCAATCGGGTGTCCTTCACTTTGAAGAGATATAGTGCCCTTATGGAGCATTATATCGCCTCCATTTAGCTCAATCAATTTAGGGAATGTAGAATCTCTTTCGTCAAGTTGTGGTTTATTGTAAGTCAAAACAGTATCTCCATTCACAATATGATGAATTACATCATTTCCTCTAACTTCTACTTCAACAGTTACCCAATCGTCACCAAAGAAATTATCTGACGAAGAATTTATGCAGTGATCCAATATAAGCTCATCATTCATCACTATATTGGTACCTGGTGTGCAAACATTCATATTCGTACGTTCAATTGTGGAGTCGCTACCTAACAGTTGCACCTCAATTGATGTTGGGAAGTCTTGGTTTAGATCCATTGACTCAGCTGCTTGTCCATGAATCATAATGCCACTATTTCGATAAGCCCAATCTGGTGCTTGAGGGCATTGATTTCCATGTATTCTATATTCAACTCTTATTTTGTAGTTGGAGTATTCATCTTTATAAAAGATATGACCAAAACGCTCATCAAAAGTATCATAAGCATCATACCTCACACGAAGCATCCCATCTTCAACTCGGAATGTGTTTCCATAGTTGTCACCTAATTGGTATCCCTTTATTTTTACTGTCCAGCCATCTAAGTCACTACCATTAAATAGTTGAATCCATGCTTCTGATTGATTATCTGAGGAGGGTTTTTCTTTTTTCTGATTGCATGCAGTGATAGACAATACTAATAAAATTGCAAAAAGAGGGTAATGTATTTTTCTCATATTTATATGTTTTTGTTTTGTTTGTTATGTTAAGGTATTTCGAAAAATGACTCTATGGTTTCTAAAGAAGTATCTTTGAGTATAACCTTCTTATTTTTGTCAAGCAAATATATTGTAGGGATTGCCTTAATGTCATAAAGCTTTTGTTTTGTAATTGTCATATCCTTATCGTATCCATTTATCCAATTTGATGGTAATGATGATAGATGTGACCTCCACTCTTCAATATTCCCATCAGGATATATTGTAAGAATTGATATCATAGTTCGAGTAGCATTATTTAAGGCAAATGCTTTATTTATTATTTCTGATTCAGACAATTCCTTTGTTATAGCAGCACATGTAGAGCAATCAGGATTTGAGAATAATATGATTAGATATTCACTCTTGATAGAGCTCATTTTGTTTGACTCACCAGTATTTAATGTGTATGAAAAATCTGTAGCTGTATTTCCAACTCTATTCCTTTTAGTCATTTCAAGTTGGAAATTATATTTGGATTTTTCATCCTTGCTCAATGTCTTATTTGAAACCAGCTCATTTAATACTGGTATATAAAATTCTTCATTTCTGAATGGGGAGTTTGGCTCGTAGTAATATTTATCAAATAGATCGGCAAAATGGAGGTACATCTTCTTGTTTTTTTCTGCTTGCTTAAGAGTAGATATAAGAGACTCTTCAGCTTGGGCAAAAGATACGTAATATAGGATGTTTATATAATCCACAAATGCTTGTTCAGTAATTTCTGGCTTTGAAATCAAATTGTCATCACTAAAATTAAATTTGTCCCAATAATGCATAACGAGGTATTTTGCACGAGAGTCTGAGTCGGTTAGCTCTTCAGGCATATCTGGCAATACAAATGTATCGGGCACTATGATTAGTTCGTCAGAGATTAGACTACTATCTATCTTAATAGCTTCATTTTGCACTTGTTTGCTTGATGAGCATGATGTTAATATAAGAGACGTTGTTATTAGTGTTGCTAATAAATGAAAATTGCTAAACATTGTTTGTATTATTATTTTAATACAAAAGTACAAAAAAACGATGACGCCAAAGCCCTGATTATAATAAATGAATTGATAAGCAGATAAATTTTCGTACATTTGTCTTTCATTATTCTTAGCTTTATGGACAATTATATAGTTTCAGCTCGAAAGTACAGACCATCAACATTTCGCTCCGTAATAGGACAAGAGGCACTAACTACCACCCTAAAGAATGCTATTGCCACGAATAAGCTCGCACATGCTTATTTGTTTTGTGGACCAAGAGGCGTAGGTAAAACCACTTGTGCCCGAATATTTGCAAAAACTATAAACTGCTTAAACCTTACAAGCGAATATGAGGCATGCAATGAGTGCGAATCGTGTGTGGCTTTCAACGAACAGCGATCATACAACATTCATGAGTTGGACGCTGCGTCAAACAACTCCGTTGATGATATTCGTTCATTAATAGACCAGGTTAGAATTCCTCCTCAGATTGGAAAATACAAAGTGTATATCATTGATGAGGTGCACATGCTTTCGACTGCTGCTTTCAACTCTTTTCTGAAAACTTTGGAGGAGCCACCAGCTCATGCTATCTTTATATTGGCTACAACAGAAAAGCATAAGATTATACCCACCATCTTGTCAAGATGTCAGGTTTATGATTTTAATCGTATAAATGTTGCTGATATAGTAAACCATCTGCAGTATGTGGCAGATAAAGAAAACATTATTGTAGAGCCTGAGGCACTCAATGTGATAGCACAAAAAGCTGATGGAGGGATGCGTGATGCATTGTCAATATTTGACCAGACTGCAAGCTATACAGCAGGCAATGTGACATACAAAGCGGTAATAGAGAATTTAAATGTGCTTGATTTTGAATATTATTTCCGTCTCACGGATGCAATATTGAAAGGAAGTGTGGTAGAATGCTTGTTGCTACTTAATGACATTATCAATAGAGGATTTGAAGGGCAATATATAATATCTGGAATATCTACTCATTTTCGTGATCTTCTTGTTTGTAAAAACCCAGTCACTATACAGTTGTTTGAAGTGGGAGCTTCTATAAAAGATAGATATATATCTACGGCACAACAATGTACTAACCAATTTATGTATGATGCCATAGAGATTTGCAATGATGCTGATCTAAATTATCGTTTGAGCAAAAATAAACGACTACTTTTAGAACTAACTTTTATAAAGTTATGTCAGCTAATTGAATCACCAGCAACTACAACTGCTACAAACAGTAAGAGTGAGATAAAACCGATAGCACCAGCAGTTGTTGCCGAACAAGGAACCACTTACGAACAATCTAAAGTGCATCCTAATTCTGCGTACAAAGCATCTACTGATGCTACTCAGGAGAGTATAAATCAAAATAAGGAAAAACCAAAAGAGATTGATTCAATAGCTGGATTGGGCGTTTCATTGTCTTCTTTGTCTCAGAAGAAAGACGATAAGCCAAGTCATGATAAAAAAACAATCAAGGAGCAGATATCTAAAACGAATTCTTTTACTCAAGAAGAGCTTTCTCAGGCATGGCTCAACTATGCCAATAGTCTAACAGTGGAAGTTTTGTTGAGGAACACAATGTTGAATTGCAATCCTATAAAAATTAGCGATTCCGAATTCGATGTAGAGGTGGGAACAGAGATGAACAAAGCACAACTTGAGGAAATGAATTTGAGAATCATGTCGCATCTTCATAATAGTCTTCAAAACAATAGTATTACTATGAAAATAACAATATCTGAAGCTCCTATTATTAAGCGACCCACGACATCAAGAGAGTTGTTTGATGAGCTTGTACAGCAAAATCCTTCGCTTCAAAAATTGTCTGATGAGTTTGATTTGGAGTTGGTGTAGAAGTGATGAGATGAGATGTCGCTTGCTGTATCTTTCTTTACTATTTATAGTATTTATCAGCTCATCATGCAAGAGAGCCAACACTAAGAAACTAAATTTAGATGAACAAGAAGAGATAGTATTTGTAGAGGATACTGTAGAGGCTGATACCATTATTATTGATTCCAATCTAAGCTTTGAAGAAGCATTAGATGGTTCAAAAGCTCCAGAATCTGTTATAGCCGAGCTTGTTTTGTTTGATGTGCTTTATTTATCAACTGACGACAATATACATCAGGGTCAAATAATGTGCAATATGATGATTGCTGAAGACATTAAGTACATATTTGATTATATGCTAACCAATAACTTTGTGGTAGAAAAGGTTATTCCCGCCGTACGATATAATTGGAGTGATAGTCTATCAATGTCAGATAATAACTCCTACTCTTTTAATTATAGGAATATATCTTATTCAAAACATGCTAAAGGTATGGCAATTGATATAAATCCTAAGCTGAACCCCCTTAGATGGAAACATATTGATAAGCCAAACCAGCCACTCGATGCGGTATTGGATACTACAGTTAATGGTACTCTATATCCTGAACATATCGTGGTCAAAGAATTTAGAAGACTTGGCTTTAGATGGGGACACACATTCTCAAAATATTATGATGACCATCATTTTGAAAAATAGGCTGAGTCGCTCGTTGTTAAATATATTTAGAAGACCAAGCACTAATCAACCCACCAATGTATCTTGCATCCTTTATGTTTTTTATTAGATGATCCACATTATCTAATGAAATAAAGCTTTTGGGATGGTGTGCCGCCATAAATATATTTGTAGCATGCTCTATATTCACCATATCGTCATCTGGCGAATGCATTATGAGAATGGGCTTTCGGAGGTTGTTTAATGACCGCTTAATGTTGTACCTTGACAAATCTTCTACAAAGTCACGCCCAATTTCTATATCTCTACCCGCCACATCCACAACTGCGCTTCCTTGTTGCATTATCTCATCTAACTTGCTTGTAAATACTCGTCTTATGTGGTCTAAAGTGGATGGTGTACCAATAGTAGTTATTGCTTTTACTGATTCTATTTTATCTGCTGCTATTATGGATGCTGCACCACCAAGTGAATGCCCGACCAACAGCTTGGGTGCTTCATAATTATCCTCTAAGAATCTGGCTGCATGCAACAGATCATCAATATTCGATGTGAAATCAGTTTTAGCAAAATCACCTTCACTATCTCCAAGACCCGAAAAGTCAAAACGAAGCGTAGCTATTTTGTTTTCACTCAACGTTTCGGAGATAAACTTTACATTGATGAGATTCTTATTGCAAGTAAAGCAATGCGAAAATATAGCAAAAGCCTTTGGTGTTGCATCTTCAGGTAGCTCTAATGATCCAGATAGAGTCAGCCCTTTTGAATTTTTGAATATTATTTTTTCTCTTTTCATCATTTACAATAACGTACATAAAAGTGAAATGTTTGATATACTCAATTAAATCCTTTTAAGGAGGTTAAATTCAAGTTGAAGATCAACCGTTTCCTGAGTCACTATATTAAGTGGCATATAGTTCTCTACATTTGGTTTGGTTTTTAATATTAAGTTTTCGAGAAGTGTCTTCATTGCCATATATCCTTGATAGTCGGGATTTTGATCAATAAGAAAATCAATATTGCCGTCTTTCAGTGCATTAATATTAGCATCAGTCAAGTCAAGGCATACTAACCGCACATCATTAATATTATTCTTTTTCAAAAAATCAGCAATCACATTACCTCTTGAGTTTAGCACAATAAATCCTTTCACATTGGTGTGCTTCTTAAAGAATTCACTCATATTCCTATCATTCTTCTGAGAATCATAAACAGTGAAGTACATATTGTGAACTTTATTGCAATAACCAATCTCTTTAAGATAATCAAATGCACCCTCCCGTCTTTTAATGCTTGCATTAGAGCTCTGATCGCCAACTCTTATAGCCTGCAAAACACCTATATCACTGCACTTTGGAATTAATGATAATAGTAATTTGCAGGTCAAATACCCACATATATAGTGATTTGCTGAATAGAACGCAAGTGGAGAGGTCTCGTTTATCATCGAATCCACAAAAACAAATGGAATTTCCTTTTCTTGTAGCTTCTTTGTAAAGTCTTTTGTCACTTCATTAAATGTGGGTCCAATGATAACTGCATCTGGTGATTCATTTATTATTTGGTTAAATGTCTCTTGACATGAGAATACATTATATTGGTCATAAGTAATGAATGACACCTTAATATTAATACTTTCATATTGATTAATAGCCTCCTTAATGCCGAGATGAATTTTCTCCCAATATTCTCCCAGAGATGCGTGAGGGGTGGTGATAATAATGTTGTATGTTTTCTTTAGTGAAAGACCTGATAAATGTATGTTGGGCTTGTAATCAACTTCATTCAACACCTTTTCAATTGCGATTCTTGATTTCTCAGAAACGTTACCTCTATTATGAAGGATTCTATCCACCGTTCCTGGCGATACACCAGCTAACAAAGCTATATCTTTGATTCTTACTCGTTTTTTCATTTTAATAATATTCTGGCATTATTAGACTAATTTATATTGTAATGCAAATATAGTTTTTTTTTACAATATGAATTTGATTAGTAAGATTAAATCCTTTGTTATAATTGTTGTATGAGTACATTTATCATCTTATAGCGTCTCCATTGAAAACAATAATTAAATTATAATGAAAAAAGTTAGTGCTTTTGCAATTCTATTTACACTGCTTTTAGCTGTTTCTTGTAAAAATGAGTCTGTTGAAATTTATATTCTTCCCGACAGTTCTGAGAGGTTACAGTTTGGCGCTGAACATTTACGAAAAACACTAATCGAACGCCAGTTTGATGTGAAATTACAGACCATTAATGAAAATGGACTTCCCAATGCAGATGGAAGATTGATAGTGATTCTTGAAAAGGATAATCCCGTATCTACTTCCATTATAGAAAATTTAGGGTTTAAGTTGCCCACAAATATCGATGCAGAGGGCTTTTATATAGCATCAAAGAATAATATCACTTTGATTTACGGTATTGATCCTTCGGGTGCAATGTATGGAAGCTATGAGATTGCTGATTTGATAAAAGAAAATAAAGAAATGCCCGCAGATTTGGTGGATGCTCCAGAGATGGTGCTACGTGGCGCATGTGTGGGGCTTCAAAAGCCATACTATCTACCTGGACGCACAGTTTATGAGTATCCATATACACCCGAAACTTTCCCATGGTTTTATGACAAAGAGCTGTGGATAAAGTATCTTGATATGATGGTTGACAATAGAATGAACTCTCTTTATTTATGGAATGGGCACCCATTTGCATCATTGGTAAAGTTAGATGACTATCCATTTGCAGTGGAGGTAGATGATGATACATTCAAGAAAAATGAAGAAATATTCTCTTTCCTAACTAATGAAGCTGCCGAAAGAGGGATTTACGTCATTCAGATGTTCTACAATATTTTGGTTTCTAAACCCTTTGCAGAACATTATGATATAAAGACACAAGATCGAAATCGTCCGATAACTCCTTTGATATCTGATTATACTCGTAAATCAGTTGCTGCGTTTGTTGAGAAATATCCTAATGTTGGCTTGTTGGTATGTCTGGGTGAAGCAATGGCAACTTACGAAGATGATGTTGAGTGGTTTACAGAGACAATAATACCAGGAGTAAAAGATGGCTTGCAAGCATTGGGCAGAACAGATGAGCCACCTATTATTGTTCGTGCACATGATACCGATTGTAAGATGGTAATGGATCAAGCACTACCTCTTTATGGCAACCTATATACAATGCACAAATATAATGGAGAGTCGCTTACAACTTATGAGCCGAGAGGACCATGGGGAGAGATTCATCAGGATTTGAGTAGCTTGGGTTCTGTACATATTGACAATGTTCATATTCTGGCAAATCTTGAGCCATTTAGATACTCATCCCCTGATTTTATCCAAAAAGCTACAATTGCTATGCACAATGCACACGGTGCTAATGCTCTTCACATATACCCACAAGCATCTTATTGGGATTGGCCATATACCGCTGACAAGCTACCAAATGGTGAGAGGTTAGAACAATTGGATAGAGACTGGATGTGGTATAAAGCTTGGGGACGCTATGCTTGGAAAGCAGAAAGACCACGAGGTGAAGAGATTTCTTATTGGTCAGGTCAGTTAAATAACATGTTTGGATGTGGAGACCAAGCAGTAAATATTCTTGAGGCTTATGAGCAAACGGGGGAGATTTCGCCTAAACTACTTCGCCGATTTGGAATAACCGAAGGTAATAGACAAACATTGCTTTTGGGAATGTTTATGAGCCAATTGGTTAATCCCTACAAATATAAAATATATCCAGGATTCTATGAGTCTTGTGGTCCAGAGGGCGAGAAACTAATTGAGTATATTGAGAAGAAATGGAATAATACTCCGCATGTTGGCGAACTACCTTTTGATATTATAGATCAGGTCATCAAACATGGTGATAAGGCTGTTGGAGCAATAGACAAAGCTTCGCCTAAGGTTACAAAGAATAAAGATGAGTTTAATAGATTGAAAAACGATGTCTATTGTTATCGTGAGTTTGCATACTTCTTCCACGATAAGGTGAAGGCTGCCGGACATGTTTTAGATTATCAATATAGCAACAAAATTGAAGACTTGGAACTTGCGATACCTCTCATGGAGTCGAGTCTTGAGCATTATAGAAAGCTTGTTGATTTGACAAGGGATACATATCTGTATGCAAACAGTATGCAAACTGCACAACGCAGAATACCTATTGGGGGCGATGATGGCAAGAACAAGACATGGGAAGAGCTTCTTCCACACTATGAGAAGGAGTTGAAAAACTTCTTAGAGAATCTTGAGATTCTAAAGAAAGATGATTCAGAGGTAGAGAAAGTTGAGATTTCTGAACTCGTTCCAGCTGATGTTAAATTGCAAAACACTAATATGCAATGGGTTTCATTAACCAACGGTACAAGTTTGTTCACTGGCGTTAATTCGACACTAAAGATGGTAGCACCAGAATTGAATAATATGTCAGTAATGAAGTTAGATGCTTCTGCACAAAAAGAGAAGGGAACAACTCTTGATTTCGAAACGCAAGAACCAGTTAAATTACTTATTGGATATTTTCGCTCAGATCAGAGCATGTATGCAAAGGCACCTACTTTGGAAACTGATGCTTCGGCAAATCTTTATGGACAGGCAGATCCAATATTGCTTAATGCAATAGATATTGAAGGACAACCAGCAGTCAACTTTCACGTGTATTCATTCCCTGCAGGCAAGCATAATATTGTACTTGGTAAAGGTTTGATGTTGATTTCCAACTTCACCAAGACAAATATTGCACCACGCAATGCAGGACTAACCGATGAGAAGTCGGCAGAAACTGTTGATTGGTTATTTTATTAGTGCACGAAAACTACAATAGTTGCGATATCAAAGTACTGTTAAGATTGCATTTACATTATTGATAGTGGCAATGATTTCACTATATATCTTTTTTTAATTAGCAAACGATTATATTAAAATATATTTCATGAATAAGAGTTTTTTCTTGAGTGTATTGGTTATACTATCCTCATTGTTTGGTGGAGTAGAAACTTATGCACAAAGTAGAGTCCCCCAATCTAAGATGAAGGAGGTTTATGAGGAGGTGAAGACTCCTTACAAGTATGGACTTGTGATAGCTCCCGAAACTAATTATGAAAAAGCCGATTGTCCTACCGTTTTCCGAAAAGGCAATAAGTGGTACATGACATACTTTATATATGATGGCAAAACAGGAAAAGATGGAAGAGGTTACGAAACATGGCTTGCCGAAAGTGACAACTTGCTTGAGTGGAACACCCTTGGGCGAGTGCTTTCATTTAGAGATGGCAAATGGGACGGAAACCAACGTGGTGGTTATCTATCTTTAGTAGATAATAAATGGGGTGGAGGCTATGAGTTAGAAAAGTTTAAGAATAATTATTGGATGACATATATAGGTGGTAATAAAACTGGTTATGAAACTGGACCACTCAAGATTGGTGTTGCTCGTACCAAAGGCGACCCTACAATAGCTCACGAATGGGATAGCTTTAATAAGCCAGCTTTGTCACCTGATGACAAAAATGGACAATGGTTTGACAACGTTATCTTGTACAAAAGCAGTGTGTTTAGAGATGACACCAATAAGTTTGGAAAACCATTTGTGATGTTCTACAATGCAGGTGGAATCAATCCCCAAACTCAGGTGAAGGCTGAAAGAATCGGAATAGCCTTGTCTGACAATATGAAAGATTGGAAAAGATATGATGGCAACCCCGTATTTACTCACGAAGAGGGGATTACTGGTGATGGTGTGATACAAAAGATGGACGATCTATATGTGATGTTTTATTTTGGAGCTTTCAGAGACTCTCGTGATTATAAAGCGTTCAACACTTTCGCTTGTTCATACGACTTAGTAAACTGGACTGATTGGGATGGTGATGATCTTATTATTCCTTCTAAAGATTATGACGATTTGTTTGCTCACAAGTCATGTGTTATTAAGCACGATGGTGTGGTTTATCATTTCTATTGTGCCGTAAATAAAGATGACCAGAGAGGTATAGCAGTTTCAGTATCTAAGCCGGTGGGGAGATCAAAACTTAGATTTCCTGAACCAGAAGCTAAGGGCAAAAGACAGATTATATCTCTAAATAAGAACTGGAAGACAATTGCCGATGGGGAGAACAGCAATAAGTATGATAACTTCAGCGTCAATGCGGATTGGGTAGAGGTTGATGTCCCTCACAATTGGGATGACTATTGGGGATACAGACAACTTACTCACGGCAACAGACATGGAAATGCTTGGTATAAAAAAGAATTTTTTGTACCTGAATATAATAGTGATAAAAGATTGTTTTTGAAATTTGAAGGTGTGGGCACATATGCTACTGTCTCTGTCAATGGGCACAGCTTTGGACGTCATCTTGGGGGTAGAACCACATTCACACTTGATGTAACTGATGTTGTCAAGCAAGGATCTAACAACACCATTGAGGTAAAAGCCGAACATCCATCTATGATTACCGATATGCCATGGGTGTGTGGTGGCTGTTCATCTGAATGGGGTTTTTCTGAAGGTTCGCAACCTATGGGAATTTTCAGACCAGTTACTTTAGAGGTTATCGATAAAGTAAGAATAGAGCCATTTGGTGTTCACATTTGGAATAACGACACTAAGAATCTGAATATCGAAACAGAGATAAAAAACTATAGTACAAAAGCCGAGCAGGTGGAGTTCATCACTCGACTCAATGATGATAATGGCATAGCAGTATTTAGGATGACTGAAACAATCACTTTGCAGCCAGGCGAAACAAAGGTGATAGAGCAGATTAGCCCTGAATTGAAAGATCCAATTCTTTGGTCGGATACTAAACCCTATCTATATCAACTTGCGTCAGTAATTAAAAGAGATGGTGTGACTACCGATGAGGTGACTACTCCATATGGTATCAGAACAATTAGTTGGCCATTGACAAGGAATGACGGGAATAATACTTTTCAGCTGAATGGCAAATCAGTATTTCTTAATGGAGTGGGAGAGTATGAGCACAATTTTGGTCAGTCACACGCTTTCTCCGATGAGGAGATAAAGGCAAGAGTGAAAATGATTAAAGATGCTGGGTTCAACTCTTTCAGAGATGCTCATCAGCCTCATAACTTGCAGTATCAAAAACATTGGGATGAAAATGGTATATTATTTTGGACCCAATTCTCTGCTCACATATGGTATGATACTCCCGAGTTTAGAGAAAATTTTAAGCAACTTCTTCGTCAGTGGGTAAAAGAGCGACGAAACTCACCATCTGTTATTATGTGGGGATTGCAAAACGAAAGTGTTTTGCCCAAAGAGTTTGCCGAAGAGTGCACAGCAATTATTCACGAAATGGACCCAACTTCTCGCAGTCAGCGCATTGTCACTACTTGCAATGGCGGATCGGGCACAGATTGGAATGTGGTTCAAAATTGGTCGGGCACGTATGGTGGCAATCCTGACAACTATGCCAATGAAATCAAAACTCAATTGATGAATGGTGAGTATGGCGCATGGCGTTCGCTTGGTCTTCACACCGAAGGGGGATTTGATCAAGATGGCATATGGAGTGAAGATAGAATGACCCTGCTGATGGAGCAAAAGATAAATCTTGCCGAATCAGTTAGAGATAGTATATGTGGACAATATCAATGGATTTTTAATTCACACGACAATCCTGGTCGCAAGCATCCTGACGAAGCATATCGCACTATTGATAAGATAGGACCAGTAAATTATAAAGGACTACTAACCTCTTGGGGTGAACCTTTGGATGTATATTATATGTATCGTTCCAATTATGTTTCTGCAAAAACTGATCCCTTGGTATATATTGTTTCACATACATGGTCGGATAGATGGACAGAACCTGGTATCAAGGATGGTATCCGAGTTTTCTCAAACTGTGATGAGGTGGAGCTATTCAATGATGTTAAGTCCGAATCATTAGGCAGAAGAAAAAAAGGTGATAAGGGCACACATTTCATTTGGGATGGAGTAAATATCAAATACAATGTTCTGTATGCGGTTGGCTATGTTGATGGCAAGGTCGTTGCCGAAGATTATATAGTATTGGATGATTTAAACAAATCCCCACTATTTGATAAACTATACAAGGATGTTAGCCCGATTGTGAGAGGGGATGACAATTATAATTATATCTACAGAGTCAATTGTGGTGGCGATTCATATATTGATGAGTATGGTCAGAAGTGGGAGGCAGATATTGCGAAAAATGATAATAATGGCTGGGGCTCTGTTTCGTGGGCTGAAGATTTTGAAAACATCAATCCATATCAGGCAAGCCAAAGATATACCAAAGACCCAATAAGTGGAACTAAGGACTGGGATCTATTCGGACAGTTTAGATTTGGTCGTCACAAACTTGAGTATCATTTCCCTGTGCCTGATGGTGATTATAGAGTAGAGCTTTATTTTGTAGAACCATGGCATGGCACAGGTGGCAACAATGACTGCGAAGGCTACCGAATATTTGATATTGCTATCAACGATTCTGTTTATATCAACGATTTAGATATTTGGGCTGAGTCGGGACATGATGTTGCTTTCAAGCAAGTAGTTGATGCAAGAGTATCGGGTGGATTATTAATGGTATCATTCCCCGAGGTAAAAGTGGGACAGGCTATTATTTCTGCTATTGCAATAGCATCAAAAGACATGACTATCCCTGCACTCCAATCATCAAATGTAGCAAACTGGAAGTGGAGCAATATAAAAGGAGTTGTCAAGACATCACTTGACTCACTCCCCGAGCAAGAGGAGGTAAGAGTGGCAGTGCAATATCCCGCTAAAGAGGCATCTATTTCGGGAGCCTACAAAAATATAGAGGTGAGAAAAAGAGAGGGAGTTCTTCTTGTCGATAATAAAAACAGTTCTATCACTTGGGATATAGCCACAGGTGTAGCTAATGTTTACGCAATGCGTTTTGATTATATGAATGATAACGATTCACCTATTGAAGCCAACCTGCGATTGATTGGCTCTGATAGCACAATAGTATTAGACGACACTATTACATTCCCATCGGCTAAAGAAAAGTGGAGAGTCATGAATACAAGCACTCGAGGCTTTATAAATGCTGGATACTACAAAGTGGAATTGTCAGGCGAAAAACTAAAAGGGCTTAGATTTAATATACTAACTGTTCAATAGAAAAAGGAATAATGAAACATTTATTTATTATATACATTCTGATTTTATCTATTTTGCCATTAGGTGGCATTGCACAGAATGATTGGGAAAATCATCATGTGTTGCAAATCAATAGGGAACCTGCAAGGGCTTCGTTTATACCCTTTCATCAGACCAAAGGGGATAGATTTATGTCGTTAGATGGCATGTGGAAGTTCAATTGGGTAAAAACATCAGCTGAGAGACCTAAGGATTTCTATAAAGAGGGCTTTGACGATTCGCAATGGGTTGATTTTCCTGTTCCTGCCAACTGGGAAGTTAATGGCTACGGTACCCCTATATATGTGAGTGCGGGCTATCCATTCAAAATAGATCCTCCTTTTGTTGAGAAAACACCTAAGGAGTCTTACACTACATTTGCAGAAAGAAATCCTACGGGTTCTTATCGAAGAGCTTTCACACTACCTTCTGATTGGGGTGACAAGCAGGTGTTTGTTCATTTCGAGGGAGTGCAAAGCGCATTCTATTTGTGGATAAATGGTGAGAGGGTGGGCTATAGTCAGGGTAGCATGGTGCCATCGGAGTTCAATATCACACATTATCTAAAGGGAGGGGAGAATAGCATATCTGTTCAGGTATTTAAATATTCTGATGGGAGCTATCTCGAAGATCAAGATATGTGGAGGTTTGGTGGTATTCACCGATCGGTTTTTATATATGCAACAGAGGATGTGAGAATCCGAGACTTTGGTGTGAGAACAATTCTTGATGACAATTATACTAATGCCACTCTACAGATTAGTCCAGATGTCTCTGTTTATGAAAATAGAGGTGAGGGCTACAGCGTGAGAGCACAACTATTTGATGCAGAGGGTAAGGCAGTATTGCAAAATGAATTGGTGCAAGATATCACACCAATATTGAATCTTGATTACAAAGCTGCGGTGATGAACGATCGCTTTCCGCAACGTGGAGCACGTAAGTTTGCCTGGTTGGAAGCCGCAATAGAGAATCCACATAAATGGACTGCCGAAACACCTTATTTATATTCGCTCGTAATTTCGCTCAATGATTCGTTTGGCAATATTGTTGAGAAAATAGAATCTAAAGTGGGGTTCAGAGATATTAAGATTGACAATGGTCAATTCTTAGTCAATGGAAAGCCCGTCAGATTTAGAGGAGTTAACCGTCATGAGCACGACCCTTGGACTGCAAAAGTAATGTCGGAAGAGCTTATGGTTAAGGATATCAAGCTGATGAAGCAAGCCAACATCAATGCCGTTCGCACTGCACACTATCCTAATGTTCCTCGATGGTATGAATTGTGTGATGAATATGGGCTATATGTTATGGATGAGGCAGACTTGGAGACTCATGGTGTGAGGGGCATGCTGGCAAGCAATCCCGATTGGGGAGGCGCCTTCTTGGAGCGTGGCATACGCATGGCAGTGCGAGATAGAAACTATCCATCGGTCGTATTTTGGTCTATGGGCAATGAGGCTGGTTATGGTTTTAATTTTGCATCAATATCGGCATGGCTAAAGGATTTCGACCCAACCAGACCTGTGCATTATGAGGGGGCACAAGGTGAGGTAAACGACCCAATGACGGTTGACGTAATTAGTCGTTTCTATCCACGTGTGCAACAGGAGTATCTAAACCCGAATATACCTGAGGGGAAAACTGAGGAGCGAGCCGAAAATGCCCGATGGGAGAGACTGCTAAGTATTGCTGAACGTACTAATGACAACCGACCAGTGCTAACGAGCGAATATGCCCACTCTATGGGGAATGCTTTGGGAAATTTCAAAGAATATTGGGACGAAATTTATAGTAATCCCCGCATGCTTGGTGGCTTTATATGGGATTGGGCTGATCAGGGAATATTTACAAACACTTCCGATGGAAAAATAAAAAATAACTACGGAGGTGATTTTGGGGATACTCCTAATCTCAAGAATTTTTGTTTCAATGGTGTGGTAACTGGTGATAGAAATACCACAGCTAAGTATTGGGAGGTTAAGAAGGTTTATCAACCAATATTGATAGAGATGGAGGATGCTGAAAATCTTAAAATCAAAGTAACTAACCGTCATCACCATATCGACTTAAATAAATATTCAATCAACTGGTCTATCAAAGTAAATGGAGAAATATTGGAATCTTACGAAATCCTTTCACCATCCATCCTGCCAGGTGAAAGTGATATAGTAGCATTGAATAATAAAAAGCGCATCCCTCAAAGTGGTGATATACGTTTGATGGTTAGCTTTATGCAAAAGGAAAGCACAAGCTGGGCTGATAATAATTTTGAAGTGGCATGGGAACAATTTTGTCTAAGAGATGGATTTGAGGATCTAACGACTTCTTATGTTTCCAAAGCCAACAGCAAATTGTCCGCCTCTCAAGATGGCGATATTCTTTTGGTATATGGCAAAGGAATTTCTATTCAATGGAATATGATAAATGGGGCTCCAACTTCTATAAAATACAATAACAAAGAATTGTTGTCGCAAAACCCAGGTATGCCACAACCTTTCACCACTCAAGCCTATCGAGCACCAGTGGATAATGACCGTGGTTTTGGGAAATGGCTTGCTGCCGATTGGGAAAAGAATAATATGCACTCACCCGAGATAGTTATTGAGTCGGCTGATTGGACAAAATCGGTTGATGGGACCATATTAATATCTGTTTCAACGAGTAATAAATATCTGAACGGTAGTGTGCTTACAAAATCTCAATATCAAATTATGGGCGATGGGAGTATCAAAGTAGATTATTCGATTTATCCTGAAGGAGAATTGCCTGAGCTTGCCCGATTGGGTGTGGTGATCGCACTAAATGATGATTTTGAGAATTATACATGGTATGGTAGAGGTCCACACGAAAACTATCCCGACCGAAAGGCTTCAACTGCGGTGGGTTTGTGGAAATCTACTGTTGAGGAGCAGTTCGTTAACTATCCCTTCCCTCAAGAAAATGGAAACAAGGAGGATATTTACTTCCTGGCTCTAACCAATTCAAACCGACAGGGGTTGCGTATTGAAGCCAACGGCAAACCATTTTCGGCTTCTGCCATCCACTATTTGGCAACAGACCTCAATGATGCAAAACATAGCGTGGATTTGAGCCCACGTCCCGAAACAATTCTATCAATCGACACTCAGATGCTGGGATTGGGCAATAGCAGTTGTGGACCAGGCGTACTGAAGTGTTATGCTATTGAAAAGAAAGAACACAAACTATCATTCACAATCAGGATCGCAAAATAATTTTATTTCTTATATGGACACTATCCACCAATCAGAAAATAATTTTAC
>CAZNRT010000043.1:0-21448 GCA_964575445.1 uncultured Proteiniphilum sp.
CATATAGTGAGAAAACGGGCACCCCAGTGTTGGGATCGGTAAAGGTATCAACCTTGTCACCAGCATGCACATCACCCCGAACCCCGTGTTCAGGACCATATAGAGCTACGAGCTGTACGCCTGGAGCTTCATGAAGAATGTCGATAGTTGATTTTAGATTGTTGTCCACCCCCGTAGGATTAGTGATAAGACCAACACGTTTGCCTTGTAGCTGCTTAAAGTTAGTATCTTTAAGAACTTCAATGCCTGTTTTTACTTTGATTTTTTGTGCATACAGATTATGAGATAAAGTTAAACTAATAATCACTGCTAATATTGATACTGATTTCTTCATAGATTATTGAGAGTTTATTTGTCAACTAATTGAGTTTGTTGCAAATATATATTATTTAGTTTGAAAGTATAAGGGATTTATATAAATAATATGCTTTTGATGTTAGAATGCTTCGCTGTTGGGATGCCTTCGGCTGTTAGTACGCTTCGCTGTTAGTACGCCTTCGGCTGTTAGTTGCCTTCGGCGTTAGAACGCTTCGCTGTTAGGACGCTTCGCTGATATCGAGTACTGCGAATGTCCAGAGGACATAATGTGATTAACCGTAAGATTTATCTTACGGATATAATTACCACACCACCCTCCACCCGTAGGGTGGCACTAATGAAGAACAACGGGTGCCCCAACAAAACACATGCTTTGAAAGGCATTAATGTGTTTATTTTTCAAAAACAGTGCAACGTTTTTGATTTATTTGCATCTATTTGATAGTATATAACTTTTGGGGTGATAATAATTTGGTTTTATAATACTCGGAACATTTTTTTAATACATATATTTTATGAAAACAAAAAACATCTATCTTCTAATCGCACTGTTAATACCAATGAGTATTATTGCACAATCAAAACAATCTATTGGTATCACATATACGGGATTTGGCTCCAACAACGCTTTTTATTGGGAATCATTGTCTGGAGCTGGGGGCTATACCGACAAAGGATTTTATTCAGTAGGTATAAACTATATGCAACCCATTTCTAAAAAGATTGACTTTGAAACTGGATTAGAATATAGCCACCTCAAATATAAATTCAGTAATGCTTCGCTTGGTCCCGATGCTCCAAAGCCTTATGTTATTTCAAACAAACTGTTTACCATTCCTGCTGCAATAAGGCTGACGTTTTTCAATTATTTTTTTCTGAATACAGGATTGCTGATTGATATTAATGATGACAACAGCAACAATATGGATAGTCAGTCGGGCATAGGAGCCATGATTGGTGTGGGTGCACAGTACGATTTTGGAGGCTCGCCTATAGCTGTGTTTGTCAATCCTTTTTATAAACATCACGCTATCGTGTCCTTCAATTCTGACAATAGTTACCAATTGCGCACAGATGAAGCTGGAGTTAGAGTTGGGGTGGAGTATCGGTTTTGAAGAAACAAAAATAACATCTTTATTTCAACTTCAGTGTTATCATAGTGCTTTTGTCAAATCAAAATAGGTTATTGGCAATCATTCTGATAGTTATAACGACAAATAAACCTTCTGAAAATAATAGTTTTTATCTAATGCTGAAGTATCTTTAAAATATTTGAATTCTTTTTGTGCCTCTTCCTTATTGGTGCTCCAATGCCAGTTGGGACTATTGATTTTCCTGAAGTTGAAATTATTTGCATTTTTCCCCCCATGGATTGAAAACTTATCGAACCTGGTGGTCGCTCATTGATAGGTGGAGCGTTGGTAACTGTTAGGTTGAGATTTATTTTTTGATCTTCTGGATAATGTAGTAATATCAATCTGTCTCCTTTTGTGGGAAGTTTAGTATATGGAGAAACTTTGAGGACTTCGTCATTATGATTGGAGAATAACTTGGAAGTGTTATATGGTGTAATAGGTAGATGCTCTGAACGCTTTTCAAACTCAATTATTTCTAGACGAAATCTTTTCATTATTTCATCTTTCATATCTTGTGCACTTAGTTCCATAACAATAGACCAGAGCATTATGCACATTAGTATTGAGATGTAGGTGCCTCTCATTTTGTTCAATGTAATATTTTTATCAAGTCCATCGCTGGGTATTGCGTAACAACCAAAAATATGGATATAACTAATAAATAAGCAATTAGAGATCCTAATAATAACTTGTGGTTTTTCCTAACAAAGCTTTTCATATGGCTTGCGAATTTAAAATATACAATACAAACTTACATATAATAATGACTCCAAGCGTCATGAACTCAAAAAAACAAGGACCAATCCGAAAGTTTGTTTCATTACATTTTTCGTTTTTATGTCGTTCCAGCTTTGCTTTTGAATAACAAGACCCGGATATAAGATTGTTATCAATGAAGAGAAAAGGCTTTTAGTTATCAGCAACTATCATCCGTCAACAAGACTCTCCATGCCCGATCCTGTGACATTGTTCGAGGATGTTACCTCAAAGGTACAAATGGAATATCCCCAGGCAGAATCGGTGCGTACAGCTCAGGTTATAAAAATGAAAAGATAGTGAACATTTAAATTCTACGTGAGGTTTGGATTACAATCAAACCTCACAGTGAATAATATTGAAGAAGATTGGCTGGAAATGAATTTCATCACTTCTTCAAACTGAAATACATATTGCTTCTTTAATAAAAACACACATTGCACAATTAAGGTTTACCTATTTAAAATTATCTGTTATCCTCTTTTTGTCTTCATTCTCCTTATCATTCTTGTGATACAATTCAATGAATGTGATTATTTGTTCGTCAGGAAAATGAGCATATATCAATCTCAATCCTGAATTTACTCCTCTTCCCTTTAATGCTTTACAAGCAATTTTTTTAACCTTAATAATACACGTTTCTAAACCCAAATTTTCAATACGAAAACTAAAAGGTGGTCTTTCATCGGGTATAACTTCCAACACCCTTTTAACAACTTCTAAATCATCATTTAACGTTCTATATTTCTTTAAAAGGTTTTTCAAATCCTTTTTAAATTCGACTAATTCATCAAAGATCATTGTTGTTCAATCTCATCTCCGTAGTTTCTTACAGAGAAAGGAGCATCTCTATAAAAAGCCAATTCATAATTTATTTCTTCCCCTTCTTTTGAAGCCAACCAAGGCATATCCTTATGAGAATAGTTGCTGATTGCAGCAGCAGACCAATCACTCATTTGTTCAATAACCCTGTCAATGACTTCCTTTTCGCTTGCCCTCAACTCTGTCAAATCAGCTTTTTCTAAAGGTAGATAGCGAGTTTGCGTATAGCCGTGATATTCTGTTTTTACCCTTTGTAATTGCGCTTTATCAATCATCTGATTGATGATTGTATCTAACTTTTGTGGCACAGGACCATAAGGTAATTTACGATACTTCGCACCAGTTAAATGTTCCTCATACAATTCATAATAGTTGAAATCAGAAAAATAAAGCAATTTGTAAAGAACTGTTTCCCCTACGTTTGGCTTACCTGCGCAGCGTTCAAGAATATACAAAAGCACATTTTTAAACTTCTTGACTTGTAGTGTTGGCACAGAAATACGTTCTTCTACTTTCATTACCTTTTTTTCTTCTTGACCTTCAAGTTCTTGACTTGCAGAAAAATCCTTAGACATAAAATAATCCAATGAAAACTCTAATACGAGAGACAATTTTTGCAGTTCAAGAATATCAACACTTCTGTTTCCTAACTCAATTTGAGCCAATGACGGTCTGGAAATTTTGACACTTTTAGCCAAGTCCTCCTGAGATAACCCCTTTATTTTACGAAGTTCAGTTATCCTCTGACCAATTTGCTTTTGTGACACTGTTAGCTTCATCTTTTATTATTTATTTTGTTTGCTTTCAGGGACAAAGATAAGAAATGTTTTATTTTCAAACAAGCAAATGTTTTGTTATCTTACATGAAGTTTTCAACCGAATAAATACAAGGACGAACAAACAAGTAGAGGAAAGCCCAGCAACTAACAGTGGATTGTAGAAAAGTGAGGCTGAATGACTTCGTTTGGGTGATTCCCCAAACTTTAGGACTCCATGTTTATATTGAATGATATAAAGAAATATTTTTGCTTCTACCAGCAATAATATAATTATATTTTCTATATGGTCATTATCCACCAATTGAAATATAATTTTACTTTTTGACTGGTGGACATCAAGCAGATAAAAACAAAAATTGTTTATCGAATGGAAATCAGCTGATGATTGCATTCAAAAGTTATTTTGAAAATGGTAATCAACCACCAGTTTCGTTCAAAAGTTATTTCTTGACTGGTGACGAGCGGAGCGACCTAACCAAATCTTAAATTTGGTATGCTACGATTTGTGACGACTCTTCTGAAGCCTAACTTCTATTGTCTTGCGTTCTTGACGACTCTTCTGAAGCCTATTTTCGTTGTATTTTGACTGTGACGACTCTTCTGAAACTTAATTTCTATTGTCTTGCGTTCTTGACGACTCTTCTGAAGTTTAATTTTGGTGTTCTAGAAGTCTTGACGACTATTCTGAAGTTTAAATTCGGTAGTTTCTGTATCGTGATGATCTCTCTGAGGATTAGATTTATTGTTTTCTTAAATGCGACGTCTATTCATAAGCTATATTTTGTGTGTTTTTCAAATACGACGTCTATTCATAAATCGTATTTTGTGTGTTTCTCAAATGCGACCTCAATTAAGAGAGTCAGAAATGCCTCCTTTACTTCCGCCTTGCCCACAGTTGTGATGCAATTATTTCAATAAAAGATAATAAATTACAGCCCAAGTGGCGATAAAGAATAGACCAAAATAAAGAATTGATTTGAACTTTTTGATATCTTTCTTTATGAATAAAAGATAAAGGATATAGACAATAAAAATTGCAATTAATACGATTGGAATAAATGGATACCTCATAATATGGTTATTTAAGTTTCAATTGTTTGTGCACACGCTGCTATAGCCACTAACGATGTGTTGCTGCTTTTTCACTAAAACAACATATAGCTGTTTTTGTTTTCTATTTAAAACAATATTAAAGCGTAAATATAGGAATCGTTATAATATAAAGCTAATGGATGTATAAAAATGTGGTAGGTGATTGATTATTACAATAGATACTGAAAACACATTAGAAGTAGATAATAAAACTATTGAAGTGATTTCTGTATGGAAGTGGCTTGCAAATACTACAATTGCATATTGGAAACTTGAGTTAGCGAAAACATAAGTGCCCAGTAATCCAAGATAATTCCTAAATTTGTATTCCAATAAAAAATATATACTAATACAGTTATGCGAATACTACATACAGCGGATTGGCATTTGGGAAAACGTCTCGATTATTTTAGTCGCCATGAAGAGCAAGTGAAAGTGATGAATGAGATTTGCAGAATTGCCGAGGAGCATATTTCTCAACTGCCAACTCATCGATTTCAGCTGAATGCGAGAATTTTCTTTTTGTAAGATCAAGGAAACTCCTCACGCTGCTTTTGTAGTTAGAGATCGATTTGGCATTGTAGTGCTGCAATACGAGCTTCTACTCAAATTCAAGTATTAATCTTTTAACATCCATGCCTCGGCAAATAGTGTGAATGGCAAAGATAACGGAACATTCGCTAATACATAATATTCTATATTATTTTCCGTGCCTATTACTCTGTTTATCAGTGCTATATTAAGCAATATCACTTTTACTCACAAATCTGTTTACGAATGTTATATGGTTTGTATTTATGAATGTTGTATATTTGTTGGGTAAATAAGAAGTTATAGGCAACCTTAAAGAACAGACATCACAACTATAAAGTATGGCAATAATATTAAATAGACAAATTTCAGAAGACGAAAAAGACCAAATTATTGCAAGATTTGGGAGAAAGTGTTATGCAACAGGACACGAAATTTTGGAAACAGAAGTAATTCATTTTGACCATATAAAAGCTTTTGTAAATGACGGAGCATCCGAAATTGACAACATAGCCCCAATGTGTCAAACTCATAACCTTCAAAAAGGAAGACTTCCACTTGAAGATTTTAGAATTAAACTACGTTTGGACGATTTTTTCAAACAAGGACAAGCATTGACATTAAAGCACGAACTGGGTTATTTCAAAGATAAAAACATCATTGCAAATTATGGTGAGATTGTTTACCACACGATAACAGACAATCACATAGAACTTGAGTTTTCTAATAAAAAAGAATCATATAGACTTTACACTTGTCCGACAACAAATTGGAAATATTTCTATGCAACACTGCCTGTAAATGTTATCAATAGTGACGATGATGAAGATGGCAAGATTGGTCTCCAACCAAGATATTTAATAAAAGATAAAGTTTTTGATTTATATCGACACTTTCAACGCAATACAGTTTTAAACCCTTCAATTGCCCGACTTTACCAAAATAAAATTTTAGTTTTTGACGGACAACATAAAATTGCTTCTCTACTTTGGAATGAAAGAAAGAATTTTGAACTAAAAATTTATATCGACCCAGATCCTAAAAGTTTAAATCAAACAAATATTTCTGCTCACGACAAATTTGCCCAAACAAGATTTTTCTCTTCCGTAATGGTTGCTAAACTTGGTAGTCAATTTGGAAAACAATTCGAAGAGTATAAGAACATAGAAGATGAAGACAAAAAAACTGAAGCTGGATTTGTAAAATTTGTCAGATTGAGCGAGCAATTAACCAATGCCGAAGTAAATAAGCGATTTACAAGTTTTATTTATGACTCAATACTTGACGAATCAACTAACAAGATGGTGAGATTAGTTTCTAAAGGAAATAGAAGTTCGACAGAATACCCGATTACCCTTGATATGTTAAGTAAATCTATATTTTCCAATTTCCTTTATCGAAACCCGACAGATGATGATTTGACAAGTGAGAATTATAAAAGAGATAAAGAAATTGCAAACGCAATTAAATTATGCAACATAATTTATGAAGAAATTTTGCATAAATGGGATGCATCTAAAACCGAAAATGACTTAACTCAAAACAAGTTGAATAGGATGTTTAGAAGTAAGTCAATAATGGCTTGGTCAGAGTTACTAAGAGATGCGGTATCTGCTAAACTTGACATAACTGACCAAGATGAAAAAGCCCAACTGTTTTACAGAGAAATTTCTGATGAAAATTTCGATAAAATAAGAAAGGTTTTTAGACGATTAGTTGGCTGGAGTTTTTGGGACACACCAGTAAATTATGACATAGACAGAGTTCTTGCGGACAATAAAAGCCAAGTGAAGAAATTTTTTAAAGACAACGGGTTAACGACAGGATATTTATTAGGAGCAACTGAATGACAGAAGGAAAGGCTGACGATAACGAGCGTTTGGCAAAAGTGGCGGTTTCGTATTTTGTATAAAGTTTTTTAGTAAGTTCGAAATTCGTGCTTCTTTTGAAGTTTAATGATAAAAGTTGCCACTTTCGCCAAGCCGAGAACGTTGTCTGCAAGCCAAGAAGTGAACAGACCAAAACAAAGCCAGTGATGTATGATTAACTTTTATTTTTTATCAACGCTCTTTCAAAGACAAAAATACCAACCGTACAAATCGCATATTTGTTTTTCCCCGACGCACAAGCCGATCCTTTCACAAAACTAAAAGAGCTAATATTTTCAAACGCTCGGCTAAGGATGTTTAAAGCTGTTTGTGGACTTTTTATGTCCATTTCAAAAATAGTTTTTATCTTTGGATAAAATTTATCCTGAATGGCAATCGAGAAAAAACATACAACATTTGGTGAACAACTCAGACAATTAAGAGAAACTGCTGATATGACTTTGAGAGAAGTTGCTGCAAATATTGAAATTGACCCTTCTTTACTTGCAAAAATTGAGCGTAACCAAAGGCAGCCGACAAAACAATTAATAAAAAATGTCGCTGACTTTTTTGAAGTTAACGAAAAGGAATTGTTCGAAGAATTTTTGAGTGACCAAATTGCTTACAAAATTTTAGACGAAAAAGCAGACTTGAATATTCTGAAAGTAGCAGAAAAAAAAGTAGCATATATCAAAACATTGCGAAATGAATAAAATAATAGATATCGTACCATTCAACCAAGAACTGCCAAGTGACTTTGCCGACAGGTTGGGTATTTATTACACGCAACAAGTAACAGCTTCTCACAAGAAAGCCAACGGACAATTTTTTACTCCTATCCCAATTGCCCAACTTATAGCTTCATTTTGCGATCTTTCAAAAACAAACGTCAAAATTTTAGACCCTGGTTGCGGTACAACTATTTTGTCTTGTGCTTTGATTCAGCATTTAATAGAATCACAGAATGGAATTGAGACAATTGAATTAGTGGCTTATGAGACCGACAGTGAATTAATTCCATATTCACAAAAAGCACTTGATTACCTTAAAGAGTGGCTTTTAAATACTGGAATACAATTTAACTACACTTTGCATTGCACCGATTTTGTTTTGGAAAATGCTATTATTCTTAAAGAAAACAGATTGCCAAGCTTGTTTGAGGAAACAAAGAGCGTAGATAAAAATTTCGACATCATCATTTCAAACCCACCCTATTTAAAACTTTCTAAAGATGATAAGAGGGTAACTGTTTCACAAGAGTTAGTTAGTGGACAACCCAATATCTATTCATTTTTTATGGGAATCTCCGCTAAGCTACTTTCTGAAAATGGCCAATTAATTTTTATCACACCTAGAAGCTTTGCTTCTGGAAATTACTTTAAAGCATTCAGAGAACTGTTTTTTAATACAGTTCAGATTGACAAGATACATTTATTCAATTCTCGAAAAGACACGTTCAACCGCGACAGTGTACTACAAGAAACCGTTGTAATTAAAGCAATCAAAGAAGAAATAGACTCAAACAAAAAAGTTCTCATTTCTTCAAGTGTTGGCATTAAAGACATTTTTGAACCATCAATAAAATATTTCAATTCTTATGAACTCATTGACCTAAACTCAAAAGGGAAAATTTTACATTTGCCTACAAGCGACAAAGAAGAAAACATTTTGAGTTTAGTTTCTTCTTGGGAAAACAATTTAACTGATTTCAATATAAAAATTTCAACGGGTCCTGTTGTTTCGTTCCGTGCGTTAGATTATATCCAAAATAATTATGAAAACGGAACAGTATTTTTAGCCCCTTTGTTTTGGCTTCAAAACGTGAACAAAATGATTTTAGAGTGGCCTAAACAATTAAAAGAGAAAGGACAATTTATTAGAATAGAAAGCAGCTCAAAATCTTTGCTAATTCCCAACAAGAATTACATTTTTTTAAGGCGATTCAGCACCAAAGACGATAAGAGCAGACTAATAGCAGCTCCATATTTCTGTAACTATACTAAATCGGATTATATCGGGGTTGAAAACAAAGTAAACTACATATACAGAAAAGATGGGTAGTTGGACTGTGTGCTTTGCTTAACAGCGAATTATTTGACACTTACTTTCAAATTTTTAACGGCAATGTAAATGTGAGTGCAACTGAGCTAAGAGAAATGAGATTTCCACCATTAAACAACATCAAAGAAATAGGCAATAAAATAATACTTTCCAATGACTACTCAATGAATAATGTAAACAGCATTGTCAACGAGATTTTTGAATTGGAAGTAATAATGAACTGATATGAGTAAAATAGAAGAAGCACAAGAGATATTAAAAGCGTTAGATCTGCCGCCAGCACAATACAACTAAATGGCGGCTTTAACTTTTTTAGCGATTTGCAACATCAAAGAAAATAACAAATGGGCTAATGCGACACGTCAAAGTTTAGGAGTTACAAAAGGCATTATGACTTTTGTGAATGAAAATTACGGCAAATCTTATGCTCCTAACACACGAGAAACATTTAGAAGGCAAGTGCTTCACCAATTTGTACTGGCAAGAGTGGTTGATTACAACCCAGACAATCCAACCCTCCCAGTCAATAGCCCAAGAGCGCATTATGCCTTGACAAATGAAGTTTTGGAAGTCGTAAAAACATACAAAACAAGAAATTGGAAGAAGGCTTTGAAAGGTTTCCTTGATACAGTTGGAAAACTTTCAGAAGTCTATTTGAAAGAAAGAGAACTGAATCAAATCCCCGTCACCCTTCAAAACGGTAAAACAATCAAACTATCTGCTGGAAAACATAATGTAGTTCAAGCTGCAATAGTTGAACAGTTTGCTTCTCGTTTCGCAAATGGTGGAATTCTTTTATACTTAGGCGATACAGCAAAAAAAGACTTGTTCGTTGACGAAAAAGGACTAAAAGATTTAGGTATTCCAATCGACCAACACAGCAAACTGCCTGACGTTGTGATCTATGACAGCAAAAGAAAATGGTTGTTTTTAATTGAAGCTGTGACTTCCCACGGACCTGTTTCGCCTAAACGACTTTTAGAGCTTGAAGAATTTTTAAAAAACTGCAAAGTTGGTAAGGTTTACGTAACAGCTTTTCCCGATATGACAGAGTTTAAAAAGCATTCAAACAACATTGCTTGGGAGACAGAAGTTTGGTTAATGGAAGTTCCTGACCATATGATACATTTTAACGGAGACAGATTTATGGGCCCAAGATAGCCAAAGCAATTGGTGGTTATTTAGTTTACTCTATAACATTAGGCAATAAAATTGAATTACAGAATAGTTTTTCTAAATTTGTATTTCAATAAAAATATATACTAATACAGTTATGCGAATACTACATACGGCGGATTGGCATTTGGGAAAACGCCTCGATTTTTTTAATCGTCATGAAGAGCAAGTGGAGGTGATGAACGAGATTTGCAGAATTGCCGAAGAGCAATCGGTGGATATGGTGATAGTGGCAGGCGATTTGTTTGATGCCTTCAATCCACCAGTGGGATCAACGGAACTTCTTTATAAGACTTTGAAAAAGCTTACACGCAATGGCACAGTGCCTGTGGTGGCAATTGGCGGCAATCATGATTCGCCCGACAGGGTGAATGTGGCTGATGTGTTGGCTCGCGAAAATGGAATTATATTTATTGGCAAACCTACGGATGAGGTGCCACTGTTTGAAACCGAAAATGGATTTAGGGTAGTGGCAAGCGAAGTGGGTTTTATAGAAATAGTGTTGCCAAAATATACATATCCAGTGAGATTACTGCACACTGCTTTTGCTAATGAGTTGCGACTAAAAGAATATTTTGGTGAGGACAAGCAGCAATCGTTGCAAGAGAGTTTAGGCGAAAAATGGAGCTATCTTGCCGACAAATATTGTGACAACAAAGGGGTAAATATCCTGACGTCGCATCTGTTTATGCTAAAACGTGGTGCCGAAATTCCCGAAGAGCCAGAGGGAGAGAAACCTATAAATATTGGCACTGCCGATTTGATATATTCGGATGCAATTCCAAAGCAGATACAATATGTGGCATTAGGGCACTTGCATAGATATAATAATGTGGGCACAAATCAGGCTGTGGTGTATAGCGGCTCGCCTTTGTCATACTCTTTTTCGGAAGCAGGACAACAAAAGTATATATCAATTGTGGATATGGAGCCAGATAGGGAGGCAATAATTGAGGGGGTTGCCTTGAGCAGTGGTAGAGATGTTGTGCGTCAAACGTTCGACTGTGTTGACGAGGCGGTTATATGGCTCAATGAAAATCAAAACTGTTTGGTGGAGATGACTTTGGTGATGGATGAATACTTGAAGGCGGAAGATAGGAAGCGTATATATCAGTCGCACGATGGGATTATTCACCTCATCCCAAAGATTAATAATGAAAGTGATACGCAGAGTGCAAGCCATTCTATTGATTTGAGCAAGGATATAAATTCACTATTTATTGACTTTTTCAAATCAAGAAACAGTGGACAAGAACCCAACGATGAGCTCACGAGTTTGTTTAACGAAATACTAAATAACTAACCCAAGATGATACCATTAAAACTTACAATAGAGGGGATATACTCATACCAAGAGCGTCAGTCTATCGACTTTGCTGAGCTCACAAGCAATGGATTGTTTGGCATATTAGGCGGAGTGGGGTCGGGCAAGTCTTCAATTCTGGAGGCTATCACATATGCACTTTATGGGCAGACTGAGCGACTTAATCAGGGTGATAGACGTGGATATAATATGATGAATCTAAAATCGGACAGATTGTATATTGAGTTTGATTTCATGAATCATGATAACAAAGTGTTTCGAGCCACTCGAGAGATGAAACGCAATAGCAAGAACTTTGATATAGTGAGATCGCCCGTAGTTCAGTTTTATCAGCGAAAGGATGATGACTGGATACCTCTTGAGCACAATGATGCCGAAAGTATTATTGGATTGAGCTACGCTAACTTCAAACGTACAATTATTATACCACAAGGGCAGTTCAAGGAGTTTCTTGATCTGGGTGCCACTGATAGAACTCGCATGATGAAAGAGATTTTTCAGCTTCATCGATTTGATTTGCAAGACAAAGTGGCGGTGCTCAATAGCAAAAACAAGACTCTTCTTGATCAGATTGAGGGGCGATTGATGGAGTTTGAGTCTGTAAACGAAGAGGATATTAATAATAAAAGGAAGGATCATGAGCTTCTTGTGCAACAATTGACCAATATGGCAAAACAGCATGAGGTGATTGACGAAAAGTATCAGCACCTCAAAGCCTTGAGAGATGATTATCAGAAGTTGCAGAAGCATGAGATAGATTTTGAAAATAGACAAAAACAAAAACCAGATATTGAAGCAAAGCAAAAGCATATTGAAACATACGAGCGCATCTTTGCTAAATTTGACAGGCTTTTGTCTGATTTAAATAGGGAGAACAAGCTGCTTCGAGAACTACAAGCTCAGTCTGAGAAAGAGACTGTTGCTCTATCTGAAAATGAAAATCTGTTTGACAAAACGAAGACATCATTAGATGAGATTTTGCCATATTATAATCTACTGAATGTAAAACGAAATGAGGAGACCGACCTTGAGCTTATTGCACAAATATTTGATTTTAGATCTCAAATAGAAACTTTAAAAAATAGAGTCATCAAAGGCGAGGCAGCAGTGACAGATGCTACCAAAGCATTAGAACAGTCTGCTGAGAGTATCATAAATAAAGAGGGGGAAGTGAAAGTGCTTGCTCAACAGAAGTATGACTCAAAGCTATTGTTAGATCTTGATAGTTGGTATTTGCAAAACTCTCACAATGTGAAGTTGGTGGAGCAATGCGAGAGAAACCTAACTGACAAACAGGAAGAGCTGAAAATCCTCTTGGCTGATGTGACGGATAATAAAATCAATATTGATGGTTTTGAATCAATCTGTAATGAAGCTTTGGAAAGGCTCAATGATAGAGAGATAAAGGCAAACGAACAGCGAACCAACTTTGAGTTGCAACAAAAAATGACTGATTATGCTAATGCACTGCGTGATGGGGTGGCATGTCCTTTGTGTGGTTCTACTGAACACCCCAACATTGCTGGAACTGATGATGTGTCGCATCATCTCAATGAGGTAGCTGAAGAGGTGGGTAAGATAAAGAAAGAGATACTGTATTGGCAAAATTATCGTTCAATGGCACAACGGATGTTTGACAAAAAAGTAGAACTTCAAAATCAGATACAAGACGCTGAAAACAAGCTCAAGACCGAGAAGAATGCAATGGATAGTCACAAATTGCTTTTCGTGTGGAACGGTTTTAGTTCAGACAACAAAGTGGAGTTTGAAAAAAAGAAACAGCAGTCGCTCAATATTGAGAAACAAATTGATAAGCATAATACAGAGATAGAGAAACTTAGAAAAGAAGAGTCAAGCCATCGTTCTAATTTGGAGAAATATATTAAAGGTCTTGATAAAATAAAAAGAGAAGAGGGCGACCTGAACACCAAAATAGATAGCAATAAGTCGCATCTCAAGGTATTGAAGTATGAGAATTATCAAGACAATAATCCTGAAGATATTTCAAATTTGCTCAATGTATTAAAGAAAAAGAATGATGAGGTGGAGAAACTTTACGCCGCACTTAATGCCAAAGTGGTGGAGTTAGACAAACAAATAGCATCTCAGAGAACTTCGATAAACAATTTGAATGAACGAATTGAAAAATCTAAAACAGAGCTTTCAGTACTAAACATTGAAGTTGGCAAGCAGCTAACAAATGAGGGTTTTGAAAACATCAGCAATGTTGAAGATATTCTTGCCTCAAAGATGGATGTTGCAAAAGTGAGAGAGGAGATTAATCAATTCACACTTCAGTATGAAATTATCAGGAATCAGATTAGCGATTTGAAGATAAAACTTGAAGCTGCATCATACGATGATTCCCAATTCGCTAAACAAGAAGAGGCTTGGAATGCATCGAAACAACGACTGGCAGAAGCTAACAATATGGTGGTGACACTAAAGTCGGAGTTGGAACGTGTAGCCCAGCTTTATGAAGAAAAGCTAAAACTAATGGCAGAGCAAGACAAGCTAAGCAAACGTGCCGAAAATCTCCGCACAATGTTTAACCTATTCAAGGCACAGGGTTTCGTGCAATATGTGTCATCGATATATCTTGCTCAGCTTTGCGATCATGCCAACGAGCGTTTTCGCCGAATGACTCGCAATCAGTTGAGACTTCAGATAAATGAAAACAATGAGTTTGAGATTGTAGATTATCTGAACGAGGGGCGTACTCGAAGTGTTAAAACCCTTTCTGGTGGACAATCTTTCCAAGTTTCTCTATCGCTTGCTTTGGCACTTGCCGAAAGCGTTCAGACTAATGCAAAGGCTGACAAGAATTTCTTTTTTATTGACGAAGGGTTTGGTACTCAGGATTTGGAGTCGGTAAGCATTGTGTTTGAAACATTGCTCAACCTTAATAAGGAGAACAAAATTGTGGGTATCATTTCGCACGTTGAGGAGCTTAAAGAACGAATCCCTATGACACTCACGGTGGTGAAGGATGGAGAGAGGGGGAGTTTGATTCGCTGTTAATGCGTCTTCGGCTGTTGGTCTATAAATAGTTTCCATTTAGAATGGGAACTATTTGTTGTAATTATTTATTGTAAAGTGAAAATGTGTATCTGGCAAATTGTATGATAATCAGTTTCTTTGAGTTGCAAATCGTTTCAAGTAAACTTTTTTGAAATCACAAAATTTCAACTAATCAACCTTTCTCTTCACACAATTCAATGGATTTTGACTCATTGCTCTATTAAAACAAAGATATTCGAGAAGCATTATATAATATATTATATCAATTACCTGGACATGATATATGTGTAGTAAATCAAGGTTTAATCCTAATATCATGAATCTATTTTACTGTAATATAGTTCTTGTGAAAGTTCAGGGAATAAATAAATGAGGAAATGCCCTGAATGTTTTGGACACTTCCTCATGGACTGCACATAAAAGAAAAGAGCTTATTTTTATTTTTTCGCAAATGCCTCCCTCACCATTTCCATATCTTTTCTTTTGTTCTCAATATAGTTCCACATCCACACTACTAATATTAGTGACAGACCCAAATACGTGAGGGAAAACACAATATTGCTACTTTCGAGAATATATGCAAAAGTCAATAACAGACCTATTACTAAATGAGCAATTGCAGTGTGAGCATTGCCCGATATGAGTTCCACCGCTGATTTGTCATAGTTGCTTTGTGTATATCTAATTGCCTGGAAAACAAATGGCAGACCAATGAAGGTGAAGTATATGCTGTATGGGGCATATCCAAGCATTGGCAAAATGGTGATAATCAGAAAAGCGATTGCAAAAATCGAAAACAGGATGTTCTTTACTTTTTCTTTGCCATACCTCACCACCAAAGTTTTCTTGTGTGTCTTTGCATCTGATTTTGCATCTGGAAATTGATTTATTATCAATACGTTTGTTACTAATAGTGATATAGGAATGGACAAAAGTAGTGCCTGAAGGGAGAAGCTACCAGTCTGGATATAATATGTGCCAATAGTCATTAATACTCCAAACGTGGTGCCCGTTAGCAGTTCGCCTACTCCCGGTGCTACATTTATAAAAGTGAACTTTCCTTTTTCGCCAGTATAGAATATACCAGCAATAAGCCCAAATGCTACAATTGGTAGCAAGCCTAATCCAGATGCGAATATCAAGTAAGTTCCAATGATTGCAGCAATGGTGGTGGCAAGAAAGCCAAAAAAACCAATATCAGCCCTTGATATTAACCCCAATTGAATCATGCGTGAACCACCAGTAAATGGTCTTATGGCTTCCACATTCTCATTGTCGCGCTCGGCATCATTCCAGTCGTTTATCATATTGGTGCCCGCTTGTATAAGAAAACCAGCAAGCAGCGTCATGACGAATAAAAACCAATCGAATCCTCCCGTTGCATAATACGATATAGCACCACCAAGAAGTATCGGCACCAATGATGCTGTGAGCGATATTGGGCGTATAGCCTCTTTCCATGTTTTGGCTTTGGAGTATAGATCGCTCCAGATATTGCTTTTGTTGCGATTATTTTCGAACTCAAAAATAGTGGGTGGTTGTCCCTGCATAATTTCGGGAACGAATCGATATTTGACAGTGAATGGGCGAATGCAAATAAAGTCCAATCTATCAGTGGCTCCTATATTTGCAAAGTTGGCAACTATAGGCGAGCGTTGTTTCATTATCTCAAGTGCCTGCTCTCTTTCTGCCTTGCCACGTATCACTTCGGCTCTACCAATTATTTCGCATTCCTCCATCTCCATAAATGTGCTACCTTGGTGAATTAGCATTGCCGTGGCGGGAATATTGCTCCATTGAATTATTTTGGGATCGCCCTTCATGCTGGTAACGTAGATATTCATATCCTTGTCCACCCCAAAGTGCATCATTCTTTGTCGAGGTGTGCCCATATCCGATGTGCCAACGGCAGCCACTTCGGCTCGCATCAGATAGTCTATTACTTGTTGTTTTGTTCGCTGTGACATAAAATAAAATGTGATTAAAATGTGATAAGAAAACAAAGTTGTCCATTTAAAGTTTGAAATGTGATGTTAATTAACAACTTGATGTTGTAGAGGAATATCATAAATGAAATAAACTGAATAGGTTGTAACAAATTGATTCTCAATAGATGCGAAAAGGTGAACAATCATTTCTCAGTTAATTAATGTAGTCATCTATTATAATGCAATTAGTCTAAACACTCATTGGTGCAAGTTTGTTATCTTTGTTAATCAATTCAAGCCCATTTGCTATGGATTGGAGTAGTTTTATTGAATCAGTTTTTTTATTTAAGTTTGAAATCGAATAAAATGATAGTCTAATGAAAACAATTATAGCGTTAAACAATATGAGCTTTTATGCCTATCATGGCGTTTTGCCTGCCGAAACAATTACGGGCAATGAGTTTATTGTGAATCTGAAGATAGAGTATGATTTCAGGCGAGCATTTGAATCGGATGATGTGAAAGATACGCTCAACTATGCTGAGGCTTATGACTTAGTGAAGCGTGAGATGATGATACCATCCAAACTGTTGGAACATGTGGCAGGACGAATATATCATAGCCTAAAGGCTAAATTTGTTGATGCTAAGATAATTGAGTTGCGCATTGGTAAGATGCATCCCCCAGTAAATGGAGAGGCGGAAATGTCAGAGATAATTATTGGTGAGTGAAAGAGAATAATAACATAATAATTTATATAAAATGGAAAAGCGTATTTTTGACAGCTTGCAAGAGCTTAACGAGTCATTTACTGATTGGCTCAAGGATATTTTGAAAGACAGAAATAGCGTTACTATAGCTTTGTCTGGGGGTAGCACTCCCAAGTCTCTTTTTGACTATTGGGCAACAAATCATAAGAGTGATATAGATTGGAATTCTGTATATCTTTTTTGGGGAGATGAGCGATGTGTGCCACCCACTGATGAGCAAAGTAATTATAAAATGACGAAGGATCATCTACTCGATTTCGTACCTATTCCTTCAAAGAATATTTTTCGTATAAAGGGTGAGAATAATCCAGCTGAAGAGGCAAAGCGATATTCCAATTTATTAGAAATGGAGGTGGATATGATTGATGATTTACCATCCTTTGATATTGTTATTCTGGGTATGGGAGATGATGGGCACACAGCTTCTATTTTTCCTTATGAAATATCCTTATGGGATAATGAAGAGTTTTGTGTGGTTGCTACTCATCCCGATAGTGGGCAAAAGCGTGTGAGCCTAACGGGCGGTGTGATTAATAATGCTAAGCGTGTGGCATTTTTGGTGACGGGCGCAAATAAGGCTGAAAAGGTGGAACAGATTTTTAAATATAAGGAAAAGGTGCTGGATACTTACCCTGCGGCAAAAGTAGATCCTGTTTTTGGTGATTTGGTATGGTTTCTTGATAGGGCAGCAGCAGGGAATATTTAGAGAGTTCGGTTAATTGACATTCAAGTGCTATTCAAATACAATTTGAGCTCCGTTTGAACACTATTAAAACGGAGCTCTTATTTTAATATCTTTAGATACTCTTGTTTATTATACTGTCTTTATCCTATAGTGGCATCTCACCTTACCTTTCTCCATACCCATCAGTTTTGTTTTAATCATTCTCTTGCGAAGAGCTGAAATCTTGTCAATAAACATTATTCCTTCAATATGGTCATATTCATGCTGAATAACCCGTGCCATGAATCCTGAGTAATCTTCGGTATGCTCTTGCATGTTTTCGTCAAGATATTTGATAGTGATTTTATTTTCTCGTGGCACTCTTTCATGAATGCCAGGAATACTGAGGCAACCCTCTTCTACAAGTTCTTCATCACCACTACGATCTAATATCTGAGCATTTATAAATACTTTTTTAAATCCTTTAAACTCAGGATACTCTTCATCAGCGAGAGGATCTAAGTCCACAATGAAAATGCGCTCAGCTAACCCCACTTGTGGACCCGCAAGACCTATGCCCTCGGCGTTATACATTGTCTCGTACATGTTCTCAATCAGTTCTTTCAGATTGGGATAATTTGGAACATCAATGTCCTTCGCTACTTTGCGAAGCACGGGATGTCCATATATATATATTGGTAAAATCATAATAATTTTTTTATAGTTGCAATAATAAATGAGTAGGAGTAAGATTATAGCTCTCTAATATGTAAATCCCCTCTGGCTCTCCATATAATCTCTTAGGATTATGGTGGCACTTATTTCATCTACAAGGGCTTTATTTTGACGTTGTTTCTTTTTTAGTCCACCTTCAAGCATTGCCTGATGTGCCATTTTTGAAGTAAATCGCTCATCATAATACTCAATATTTAGATTCGGATACAGTTTGCTCAATTTATCTACAAACTGCTTTATTCTCGACATATTTTCCGAATCCTCGTTATTCATTTGTTTGGGATGACCCACGATAACCTTTTCTACATCTTCCTTTTCGAAATACTCTTTCAAAAAATCAAATATCTTATGCGCTTCTACTGTTGTGAGACCATTTGCAATTATCTGAAGAGGATCGCTCACAGCAATGCCAACTCGCTTCTTTCCGTAATCTATAGCAAGAAGTCGGCTCATATATCTAAATCAAATTTTTTGCGACGTAGCTCAAAGTCGCGACCAAGATATTTTTCTCTAACCACTGGATTGGCTGCAAGCTCTTCGGCTGTTCCTTGAAAAAGAACTCTGCCCTCGAAAAGAAGGTATGCCCGATCGGTAATGCTTAGCGTTTCATCTACATTGTGGTCAGTAATAAGTATTCCAATATTTCTATATTTGAGCTTTGCTACAATAGATTGAATATCTTGAACGGCAATTGGGTCAACACCAGCAAATGGCTCGTCAAGCATTATAAAGCGAGGGTCTATTGCCAAACATCTTGCAATTTCGGAACGGCGACGTTCGCCCCCTGACAATCTATCTCCTAAGTTTTTTCTTACCCTTTCCAATCCGAACTCCGAAATAAGTTCTTCGAGCTTGCTCTTTTGTTCGTTAGGTGTTTTATTTGTAAATTCTAATACAGATTTTATATTGTCTTCCACAGTCATCTTCCTAAAAATAGAAGCTTCTTGTGCAAGATATCCAATGCCAAACTGAGCACGCTTATAAACGGGAAACTTAGTGATGTTTTGATTTCCTAAGTATATATTACCCTCATTGGGCACTATGAGACCTACTGTCATATAGAAGGTGGTGGTTTTGCCAGCACCGTTCGGTCCTAACAAACCCACTATCTCTCCTTGTTTCAAATTGATAGAAACATGGTTTACAACAGTTCGTTTGCCATATTTTTTAATTAAATTATCCGTCCTCAATATCAACTGTCCATCGTGAGCTTCTTCCTCAACCTGAGTCTCAATTAAAGTGTCGTTTATAATATTGTCAGTCATCATCTCAGAATTTTGTGCAAATTTACACGTTTTTCTTGTATTTCCACTGATATATATTGGTTTATTGATAAAATGAAACTTCTTGTAACGAATCAATTTGATACTCATTGCATATTGTCATTACTAATGTATAGTTCTAAGATATCAGTACTACCTTAATTACGCAATGATTGTTTAAAATATAGTAGCAAAGCTTTGATATAAAATATTTCATTAATCGCTTTGTCATGTGAAAAATTTCACCAAAAGGTGTTGCAAATAAACTTACACGTAATGAAAGTACAACACATAAGATAAGATAAGCTAACAAAACGAAGCATCTTGTGTACAAATACTGTTCAAACATTATTCGAAGGGTATTTGAATAGAAAGCAAGTGCATTTATTTATTTGAATATTGAACACAAAATAAATATTCTGACCCATTGTAATTTTACAAAGGCACTCCAAACTCCAAACACGTCCTTGTAAAATTACAAGCACTCAGAATGGATCCAAAACATCACTTTGTAAAATTACGAGCACTCAGAATTTGCGAATTATTGGAATTTCAACATTACGAACTGTCAAAATCAACCTATTTGGGGTGCTTGTAAAATTACAAGCACTCAGAATGGAGCAATAATGATACGTTGTAATATTACAAGCATACTTCCGAAACTCCAAACACATCCTTGTAAAATTACAAGCACTCAGAATTAATCCTGGAAGCCTGATTTTAACATTAAAACCATGCAAAATATAAAATTATGCATAGCTCGTAAAGTTACAAGCACTCTGAATTTCCCAAGAAGAGGAGCAAATACTCTGAAAGTAGTCAAAAACTGCCCATTCTGACCCATTGTAATTTTACAAAACGATGAAAAATCTCAAAAGAGTGTTCTTGTAAAATTACAAGCACTCTGAATTAGTTAAAACTGCATGAAAAGAATAGTTTTGATACTATTTTTGTAGGAATACACTGATTTTGGGATACCTTTATGCTATTTCAAAACAACAATATTGTGAAGCTTGACAAGCATGACTTGTAATAATAGGTAGAACTCAAAATAAAATGACTGCGGAATTGAGGTATATAAAGAAATAAGTGATATTCTTTCATATTCTTGTCCTCTTTCATTATTTTTGTCTTCTAAAACATAGAGTTTCAATTAAATAATAAAAAAATGTCAAACAAATTGTATGAAGATGCACTTCAGTATC
>CAZNRT010000044.1:0-21447 GCA_964575445.1 uncultured Proteiniphilum sp.
ACAAATATAGTAAACTTTTCCACTTGTTGTTCCTTCTTTCACATAATACCGATTGTATATTCGTAATCATTCAGTAAATTGAATGAAACGACTATAACGTTTTGCGTGTTGCCGCAGTTGGCGATTTCGGAGCACTTCATTGTCAACCTGCACAAAAGTTTGATAGGAGCACTCAGCTTCAATTTTGCACGTCACCGCCAATTGAGGCAACACGCTGTTATCGGTTCGGGCTTTTTTTTCAACTCGCATAAGTCGTTAGTTTAGAAATAATTAGTGTTGCTCTTGCTTCAATAAAATATTCAAATTTATCTTCTGTCCAAAGAGTTTCGTCTGTAGGAATTAAGTGAAGTGTAACATACGCTGACTTGTCCTTTACATACTCAGGATTGTCAACCCATTCTTTAAAAGGTTTGCCGTTTTTAGCACCACGATTTGTTCCAAAGTCAAGAAGTTGAAAATTCTTAATGCTATTAATTTTGCCCCAGTCAACTCCGTTAGTTTCAAGTATATTTTTAGGCATTATATGGTCAACGTCATTTGTTCTTGTAGTTCTTGCTCGATCATACATTAAGTAATAAACAAATGAATTGTCGAGTTGGTCTAAGTTCCCACTTGTATATGTTGTCGTAAAAGTAATAGGGTGGGTAATGTAAACCTGAAAAAGCTCTGCGATTGGAAATACCTTATTTTTATGAGTTTTGATTGCTTCCAATATTTTCTTTATTCCTGTTTTGTAAGGTATCCAACCTGCTCCTTTGCTTCTAAATACTCCATTTATCAAAGAATGATATAGCCAACGCTTCATCAAGGGAAAATCTGCATTACCCGTTTCATAATTATTGAAGTAGTTTGTTAATGTGTTGTTGTCAATGTCCTTGTGGAATAAGTGATATGAAATGAAGAATAGCGGAATAAATGAACGATTTCCTTCTTTGTAATAATCATAAGTCTTTGAGCATTCTAAAAAGTCTTTTAATGCTTTGATTGTGGCTTTAATTCTCTCTCTATTGTTTATAGCAAATTCCGCATCAGTTGCTTCAATAGAAGCCATCTCTTTATTATGATTGTCTTGAAGTAAGAAAATTAGTTTGATTAAGTTATCTTGTGTAAGTCCAATATCTTGATATTTTTCAAGCATTTCTTTTAGAAATCCTTCCATTTCCCAAGAAAAACCTTTAAGAATTGAGGCAACAAGGTCAAATGAGGATAATCTTGTTCCACCGTCATTTAGTCGTCTAAATAGTTCAACTATTCTTTGGCGATTTTCAATTTCTGGTAAACTTTTATTGATTACCACTTTTGAAATCCCAAGTGTTTCAGAGTTAAGAACATTTTCGTAGAAAGAAAGAATATTTTCTTCAATATGGTCTTTTTTCAGGTCATCTGTTATTCCTTGCTTATCAATAATTTCTTTTACGACTTGTTTATATTTTCCAGTGTTTCTAAGTTTTTCCAATAATGTTTTTACAGGATACCAAAAATGTTCGGGAATTTTTCTGTCTATGTTTTCCTTGGATATTTTAGGTAATTTGTTTTCATCCTTTTCAAACTTAAATTCATATTCAAGATTGTAGTCGCTAAAAAGGTCAAAGTATAAAACCTTACCATTAATTGTCCCTTTTAGACCTATGTAGAATGTTTGAAGTCTTTGTTGACCGTCAATTACAAAGAATTGCTGTTGTTTTAAGCTGTCTATTTGTCTTGATAGAATGAAATTTCCGTCCTTAGTAAAAGGTCTGTAATTGAATAGTGGTTTAGTTTCCTTTTCTTCTTCAATTACCATCACACCGCCAAAACTGTCGCCTTTGAGTAATGTGTCAAAGAGGAGTTCCATTTTATCTTCTGTCCATACTAATGAACGTTGAATAACGGGAAGAACAAATTTTTCTTCGTCAATTTCTGTAACTGCATCAGCTACTCTATATGTTTTCCAAATTGCCATTTATTTCGTTTTTAATTTTTCTATTTCTTGTTGTTGTGTCGTCTTTTAGCCTGACCGATAACTCCTTTTTATACGCCACTAAGTTACAACTTGCGTACATTCTACACAAGTAACTTGCGCCAACCACTATTATGGATATTGAATAGACTATACGATAGGATACGTACAATCAGCAAATTACATGTTAATATTACAACTTTTTTATTTTGAATTGGCGAAAGATTGTATATATTTGTACTTACTAATTCTACAACTATGAATATCGATCATCTAATAATTAGTTTTGAGCAAAAATTGAAGATAGAGCGGTACAGTACCAATTCTATCCGAAACTACAGCAGTACAGTTCGCAGTTTCCTCAAAACTGCAAGCTACAAATTCAGCTCACCCGAGCTGTTAGGGGAAAAGGAGATAGAAAAATATATCTTATGGAAAATAGAAAAACATAGGATTAGTTTTTCACATCAGCGTATCATTGTAGCATCCATCGACAAGTTTTATAGGCTCATATATAAAAGAAGCTTGAATCTGAAACATCTTTATCCTTCACGCAAAGAAAAGACTCTCCCCAATTATATCTCAAAACAGGAGGTGAAAAAAATAATAGACTGCACTGAAAACTTAAAACATCAGTGTATAGTGAAACTGCTTTACGGATGTGGATTAAGACTAAGTGAATTGATTAATCTACGAATCACCGATATTAACTCCGAAAATATGACTATTAAGATACGTAATGCGAAGGGGAACAAAGATCGTATTGTAATGCTCTCTGCTTCCTTATTGCAGGATTTAAGAAATTATTTCACAATGTTCAGACCCAAAGAGTATCTGTTTGAGGGACAAAATGGAAATCTTTACTCAGCAAGAAGTGTTCAAAATCTAGTAAAAGATGCAGCAAAAAGAGCAGGAATAATTAAAAAGGTAACACCCCATATCCTGCGCCACAGTTTTGCCACACACTTATTGGAAAGTGGAACCGACATTCGCTATATTCAAGAATTACTGGGTCACCAATCTATCAAAACTACTGAAATCTATACCCATATTACAGATATATCAAAATCGAACATCAAAAGTCCATTAGATTCGCTTTAGAGAAAACACTGCTGACAGTAAATTTGATTTATTTTCAAAGCTCTCACAAGACAACTTTAGAAAAGGTGGCTTCACAAATGATGGTGCAAATCCTTGCTACAATCTATCCTCACCAAAACTAAGCGGAAGTAGATCTTTGATACTATCAATCTGATAAACCTCATCGTTGCCACCATAGAGCAATATCTTCATTGGCGACTTGTATCTATTTTCGGTTTCTAATAGCACCTGGCGGCATGCCCCGCATGGGGTGATAACATCTTTGGTGAACTCACCCTTATAGTGTGCAGCTATGGCAATGGCTTGTATCTTTTGTGTGGGATAATTGGCATTAGCAAAGAAGATGGCAGTGCGCTCGGCACACAAACCAGAGGGATAGGCGGCATTCTCTTGATTATTGCCCGTGATAATCTCTCCATTTTCTAACAACAAGGCAGCTCCCACCCTAAAATTTGAATATGGAACGTAAGCATCCTGCGTGGCTCGCTTTGCTTCATTGATTAGCTTTTTTTCTGTATCAGTACATTCATCTATTAGATAAACTCTTATCTTTGTGGTTAAATTAATTTCTTTCATTAGTTTTGATTGAATAGTTAATACATTATTCTTTATATGAATTACAAATATAGATATATTTTCGTTCTCACGATCTTTATTGTTGCAATTATTGCGCCTGGTACGGCATTAGGACAATCACGCCTAAGGATATACGAGAATTACATTGACATATATTCAAGAATTGCTCAACAAAATATGGTAAGCTATAAGATACCAGCATCTATCACTCTTGCTCAAGGATTGTTAGAGTCGGGAGCAGGAAAGAGCAACTTGTCTATTCGCTCCAACAATCATTTCGGCATTAAATGCCACAATGGATGGCGTGGTGAGAAAGTATATGCTGCTGACGATACACCAAATGATTGTTTTAGAAAATACGAACGTGTGGAACACTCATATGAAGACCATGCTCAGTTTATTGCAAATAACTTTAGATATAGAGAGCTCTTCAATTTGTCAATAACAGACTATAGAGGATGGGCTCGTGGATTACAAAAAGCGGGTTATGCCACAGACAAAGCTTATGCCAACAAGCTTATAAAACTTATTGAGGACTATGAGCTGTATCGATACGACAACAAAAATTATTCAAAAGGCTCGAAAGTGACACCACCCACCACAAGTGTTAGCTGGAAGCATCAGCCATACAAAACGCATGGCTTGGTGTATGTGGTGGCTGTAAATGGAGACTCGTTTGCAAGCATTGCAAATGAATTTGGCTTTAAAGAAAAAAAGCTACTCAAATATAATGATGCTGGAGAGGGATTTCCGCTCAATGATGGAGATATAGTATATTTTCAGAAGAAAAAAGCGAGAGCCGATGAGCCATATTACGAGCATTTAGTTCAAATAGGTGAATCTATGCACAGCATATCTCAAAAATATGGCATAAGGCTAAGAGAGCTTTATCGATTGAACAAAAAAAGCTATAAATATGTACCCGAAGAGGGTGACAAACTAAGATTGAGATAATTAAAACCAAAACAATGATAAGGATTCATGAAAAAAGTATTATCTTTACTCGTTGCTACTATTGTGGCATTATCTGCATTTGTCAACTCTAAAGTTCCGAAAATACAATTCAGACAGATCTTAGGAATGGGCTTGACTTACCACTTTTAATAGAAATATAATTTAACTTTGCAATCAAAACAATGCTGCCTACCTCACACCACTGTTTTGATTGTACATATAATAATAAAAAACAAACAAGAAAATGCAATATAACACTCAACTAAAAAAATTAGAAATGCCCAACTATGGGCGTAACATCCAAAACATGGTGGACCATTGTTTGACCATTGCTGACAGGGAAGAACGCAAAAGATGCGCCAACACTGTGGTAGATATAATGGGGAGTATGTTTCCACACCTTAGAGATGTCAACGATTTCAAACACATCCTGTGGGATCACTTGGCTATCATGGCCGACTTTAAATTGGATATAGATTATCCTTATGAAGTAATAACTGAGGAGGAATTGCATACTCGCCCAGATAAATTAGAATATAGCAGACCCACAATGAAGTTTAGACATTATGGCAAACTAATAGAAAGAATGATAGCAATAGCCGCTGACATGGAGATGGGTGGAGAAAGAGAACAGCTTATATCTCAAATAGTGGTGCAAATGAAAAGATCATATACACAGTGGAACAAAGAGACAGATGATGTGAAGATATTTGCAGACCTCAAAGAGTTCTCAAAAGGTAAGATAAACTTAGACCCTTCCTCATACACTATTGCAAGCATAAAGTCAAATAATGCACCTGCAACTAAACGAAGAGTAAAATCGGCACGCTCACAACGAAGAAGATAAATTTGCACTAAAATTATGATAACCAAAGAGAGTGTTTTTAAGATTGGCAGATTGCAAAAATCATATGGCATAAGAGGTGAGATAAATATTATTTTTGATCAGCCTAATTATGCAGATATAGATGTGGACTTTTATTTCATGGATATAGACTCCACCTATGTGCCTTTTTTGATTGAGGAAATCAACTTTGTGGGTGACACTCGTGGCAGAGTAAAATTTGAAGATGTGGATAATGAAAACACTGCTGCACGATATTCTAATATCGACATATACATAATGAGGAGCGAAATGCCCGAAATAGAAGAGGAAGATGCAATGGATTGGGATTGGTTTATTGGATTTGATATAATAAATCAGAACAACCACAATTTGGGCAAAATAGAGGATGTAGATATTGCTACAATGAACGTATTATTCATTGTGAAAAATGAAGAAGAGAAAGAATATCTAATACCTGCAACTGAGGATTTTATTACTAAAATTGATGAAGAAAACAAAACACTTTATCTCACTCTCCCCGAAGGATTATTAGAATAGAATGGTAGTGAATTTTGAAAATAATTCATCTCATGCTTTCTTAGAGCTAATTGATCTAAAGATAGGTTATCATGCTGGCAAAAATGAGATGATTGTGCAAAACAATCTAAACCTTACGTCCAACAAGGGGGAGCTAATAGCACTGATAGGTAGAAATGGGTGTGGAAAATCTACCCTACTACGATCTATGGCATCATTGCAACCCATATTTTCGGGTCAAATTAGAATTGAGGGTAAGAATATTGCTCATATTCATCCTAAGAAAAGAGCTCAACTAATCTCTGTGGTGCTTACAGACCAGCGAGCCGAGGCATCTTTTAATGTGAAAGAACTAATTTCAATTGGTCGTGACCCCTACACAGGATGGCTTGGAAGCCTTACCGAAACAGACAATAATATTATATCTAAAGCTATAGAGATGTCCAATCTGGACGGATTTGAAAATAGAAACATTCAAGAACTGTCTGATGGCGAGCGACAACGTGTATTTATTGCACGTGCATTGGCGCAAGATACACCAATCATATTGTTAGACGAACCCACATCGCATCTGGATTTGCCAAATAGAATAAACATATTACTGCTATTGCAAAAATTGGCTCGAGATACTAATAAAACAATATTTATATCAACTCATGAATTGGAGACTGCAATGCAAGTAGCCGACAAGATATGGCTGATGAAAAAGTTAGATGGCGTATATGTGGGTACGCCAGAAGATATGGTTTTGCAAGGCACTTTTGATAATGTATTTTCGCACTCAAACTATGATTTTGATAAAGAGTACGGAAGCTTTGTAGTGAAGAAGCAATTGGATAAATATATTACTACCAACGTGCAAAATCCTAACAGCTTGATGGCAAGATGGACTACAAAAGCATTGTCACGAAAAGGATACCACATTATAGAAGATGCCCCTATAGTGGTGACAACAAACGAATCATTAAACAAGTGGACTGTGAGCAACCACATCGAATATAGAGAAACTTACAACATCGAAGAGATGCTTAAAGCAATTACACAGTTTTCATCATAATTTGAACTTTCACATAATATTTTGATTGTCAGGGTGCGCTATTTTATCTATCTTTGCACGTTCCCTTCAAAAAACAGGCTTAATGAACTATCGTAAGAGAAAAATTGCAATTTTAGGTTCCACGGGGTCCATAGGCACGCAAGCATTGGATGTGATATCTCAACATACTCAACGCTTTGAAGCTTATGCACTCGTAGCAAACAATCAAGTAGAAAGACTTATTGAGCAAGCACGTACTTTCCAACCCGAAATTGTGGTTATAGCAAACAATGCAAAATATGAACTCCTAAAAAATGCTTTGAGCGATCTGCCCATAAAAGTATATGCAGGAGCTGATGCTATTGAGCAGGTTCTTCAAGATTCTGAAATAGACATTGTATTGACTGCTATGGTTGGATTCTCGGGACTAAAGCCTACTATCGCTGCAATTAAAGCTGGAAAGACAATAGCACTGGCAAACAAAGAGACACTTGTGGTGGCTGGAGATATTATAACAAAGTTGGCAATAGAAAACAAGACTCCTGTGCTACCAGTTGACTCAGAACATTCTGCAATATTTCAATGCCTCAACGGTGAGGCACACAACAGAATAGATAAAGTACTTCTCACCGCCTCTGGTGGTCCATTTAGAAACTATACAATCAAACAATTAGAAAAGGTAACAAGAGAACAAGCATTGAACCACCCCAATTGGGATATGGGAGCTAAAGTTACTATTGACTCATCGAGCATGATGAACAAAGGATTGGAAATGATTGAGGCAAGATGGCTGTTTGATGTGAGCCCATCCCAGATAGAGGTAGTGGTGCACCCACAATCTATTATACACTCAATGATTCAATTCAAAGACCGCTCAATTATGGCTCAAATGAGCAATCCCGACATGAGAATGCCAATACAATATGCTTTTTCTTATCCTGAAAGATTGCCATTAGATACCGAACCTGTTGACTTCTTTAGCCTATCGAAGTTAACATTTGAGAAACCAGATACAACTATTTTCAGAAACCTACAATTGTGTTACAATGCCACAGAGATGGGTGGCAATATGCCATGCATACTTAATGCAGCCAACGAGATAGCGGTGGAACTATTTTTGCAAAACCAAATTGGATTTTTGCAAATGAGCAGCCTCGTTGAACAAACTATGCAAAGAACTGTTTTTATCAACAATCCAACATTAGAAGATTATACACAAACTGATGCCGAAGCTCGAATAATAGCTTATGAGGTATCTAAAACAATAAATTGAAACAAAGTAAATGGAAACTTTTTTAATTAAAGCACTACAATTAATACTCAGCTTGTCTATCTTAGTTGTCATTCATGAGTTTGGACACTTCATGTTTGCAAGAATATTCAAAATTAGAGTTGAGAAATTCTACCTGTTTTTTAATCCAGGCTTCTCTCTATTTAAATATAAACCTAAAAATAGCGATACAGAATATGGTATAGGATGGCTACCATTGGGGGGATATGTGAAAATTGCGGGTATGATTGACGAATCAATGGACAAGGAGCAGATGGCACAACCCGAACAGCCATGGGAGTTTAGATCAAAACCATCATGGCAACGCCTTTTAGTAATGATTGGTGGCGTAGTGTTCAACTTGATACTGGCATTTAGTATCTACTCTATGATATTATTTACATGGAATGATACGTACCTACCACTTAAGAACGTAACCCAAGGCATGGAGTTTAGCCAAGCAGCATTAGATGCAGGCTTTGTAGATGGTGACATTCTTATATCAGCAGATGGCAAAGAGTTGGAGCGCTTCGGAGTTAGCACTCTTCTTGAAATTGCTAATGCTAAACAAGTAACAGTACTTCGTGATGGAAGTGAAAAGACATTGACGATGAACGAAGACTTGATGAAGAATCTACTTAGAAACAAAGAGGGCTTTGCCACATATCGTGTGCCCACAGTTATTCATCAAACTACTGAGAACGGTAGTGCTGCAATGGCAGGGCTAATGGCTGGTGATAGCCTTGTATCGATTAACAATATAGCTACCCCATCATTTACTGAATTTGTGGGTGAGCTAAAGAAAAATAAAGATAGTGAGGTTCTTTTAAGTTATTATAGAAATGGACAACTGCAGGAGACGTCTGTCAGTGTTGATTCGGCTGGCACACTTGGTTTTTATGCAAAAGCTGAGGGTCAGCTATATAAGACGATAACTCGCAAGTTTGGCTTCTTCGAATCATTCCCGGCAGGAATTAAGATGGGAGTTCAGACATTGAAAGACTATATTGCCCAATTTAAGTATGTATTCACCAAAGAGGGCGCATCATCATTGGGCGGATTTGGGACTATCGGCAATCTATTTCCAGCAGTTTGGAACTGGCACTCATTTTGGATGATGACGGCGTTCTTATCTGTGATACTTGCATTTATGAATATTCTTCCCATTCCAGGTTTGGATGGTGGACACGTATTGTTCCTGTTATTTGAGATAGTGAGTGGACGAAAACCAAACGAGAAGTTCATGGAATATGCTCAGATGACTGGCATGATTCTTCTAATTGGATTGGTACTCTATGCCAACGGCATGGATATATTTAGAGCAATATTTAAATAATAAAATGAAGATTTCTGAAATTATACAAGAAACTCATAAGCCAGTTTTCTCTTTCGAGCTATTGCCTCCACTGAAAGGCAATAGCATAAAGCAGGTGTTTGATACTATTGATCGTTTACGGGAATTTGATCCTAAGTATATAAATATTACCACACATCATAGCGAGAATATTTATAAAGAGGTGGCAGATGGGGTGATTCACAAAGTAAATGTGAGGAAGCGTCCAGGATCGGTAGCTATTGCCGCAGCTATTCAAAACAAGTACGGAATAAGGGCGGTACCTCATATTGTTTCTTTAGGGTTTACAAAAGAAGAGACTGAATATGCACTTATCGATTTATCATTTTTGGGGGTGACGGACCTTTTATTGTTGCGAGGCGACTCTAATAAATTGGATGCTGAGCAAATGAAAATGGATTCACATCAGTTTGCTACTGGTCTTCAGGAACAAGTCAATAATTTCAACCGAGGCATTGGACTTGACGGAGAATTATTATCTGCACCAGAGACTCCCTTTACATATGGAATGGCTTGTTATCCAGAAAAGCATGAGGAGTCTCCCAACATGGAGTCAGAAATATACTATACAAAAATGAAAGCTGACAATGGAGCTGGATATTTGGTAACACAAATGTTTTTTAACAATAAGAAATATTTTGATTTTGTGGACAAATGCCGTGCAGCGGGAATCACAATCCCTATTGTGCCAGGAATAAAACCCATATATACTAAGAGGCAGCTAAGCGTATTGCCTAAAATATTTAGAACCGATATTCCCGAAGCTCTTGAAAAAGAATTGCGTAAATGCAAAACAGACGATGAGGCTAAAGAGGTGGGCGTGGAGTGGTGCACTATGCAGAGCAAAGAACTTGTGCAACACAATGTGCCAGGCATTCACTACTATGCGTTGGGAGCTACAGAGAGCATTTATAGAGTAGCGAAAGAGGTGTATTGAACTTAATTGTTACATATCAGTGATATATATACAACCAATGACTATAACTATTTTATTAAAACAGAATTACAATTATGAAAAGAAATTTTAAACTACTATTAGTTGTTGTAGCGGTGCTTACTGCAACTTACGCTTGCACAAACAAAAATAAGGGCAATGCAAGCGAAACATCTTCAGAATTTGCAGATGAACATAATGCTCAAACCTCATTGGACTGGGTGGGTACTTACTCAGCAATATTGCCATGTGCCGATTGTGAAGGTATAGAAACAGAACTTACAATCAGCAATGATGAGAATTACTCATTAACAACAAATTATTTGGGTGTTGACACTCCAGTGACTGAAACTATTGAAGGAAAATTTGTTTGGCTTGAAGATGGCAACACAATTAAGCTTGAAGGAATAGAAGAAGGAACTCGTTCACCATATTTTAGGATAGAAGAGAATAGAGTTCGCTATTTAGACTTGGAGGGCAATGTTGTAACTGGTGAATTAGAGAACCATTATATATTGACTAAGGAAGGAAATACTTTGGTAGAAGATAAAAAATGGCAGCTTATAGAGCTTAATGGTAAAGAGGTAAAAGATAGCGACTCGGAGAACTATTTTATTATTTTCAACTCAAAAGATAGGCGCGCTCAGGCAAAAGCCAATTGCAATGTATTATTGTACAGCTACAAAATAAAGAATGAGCTTCAAATTAAGCTTGAGCAAGGTATGACCACTCTTATGGCTTGTCCTGAAGGAAACATCGAGGATGAATATCGTGAGGTTTTGAATACGGTTGACAATCTATCTACTGATGGTGAAACATTGACATTGAACAAAGCCAGAATGGCACCTCTTGCAAAGTTTAAGATCGTTTCAGAATAAACTATCTGCATTATTATAAGTCATAGAGAGCAGGTTGTGTAAGAAATACACAACCTGCTTTTTTTTAAACTACAAACAATTATGAAAAAAATTACTCTTATCATTTCAATGATTGCAATTGCCCTGATTAGTTCGGGTGCAGTATTTGCACAAAAAACATCCATTGACAAAGAAATAGGGATGTTTCCTTCACCAAAGCAGGGATACAAACAAGTATTTATCAAAGTACCATCCAAAAAGAATGAATCCGATTATAAAATTGAAGTATTCGTTGGGAAAACCATGATGGTGGATTGCAATAGGCACTTCATGGGTGGCTCTATAGAGTCTCAAACACTTGATGGATGGGGATATAGCTACTATATTGCTGAGACTGATGGCAATGTAGCAAGCACACGAATGGGTTGTCCTGATAATAAAATGACTAAACAGTTTGTAAACATTGAGCCTAAGCTATTGAGATATAACAGCAGATTGCCAATTGTAATCTATGTTCCAGAGGGCTTGGAGGTGAACTATAAGATATGGAAAGGGGGAAAGAAAATGAAAGCGGCACAAGATTGGCTCTAAACTTCCATTACATTACAAAATGAGCATTCAAATAAGAGAAGTCCTCTTTTGAATGCTCATTCTTTTTATGATTATATATTTGGCAATCTAATTTGCAATATTGCTGCAAAATCTCTCGTGCTTGCTTTTTATTATTAGTCTCAATATGTTTAAAACTACAATCTCCCAAAAGAAATAGAGAAGAGGGATATTAAATAAAACAGACGTAAAGAGGATTATTGAGCGACCATTAAATGTATTTGTGTCTAACAATGGCATTAAATCATGGCTTTGGCTTCTTAAATCTTCTCTTACATCTTCGGGAATGTCACTCCCATACTTGCCCTTCAATCTAACAATCATCTGTTGCAACTGAGGAGTGTTTTTCTCCTGATTTCGAGTATAATGAATATAACCCCATGTTATCACTTTATTGATGCCTGGTTTAATACTTTTATATCTCTGCTGAACCTGACTTGAGTTTTCAAACTCTTTTCCCTTTTCCTTACTTATAAAGAATAGGTGAAGCGTTTTGTAATAATCCGTCATAGACGCTTGAATAAGATGAGATAAGCCAGAGGCAATTGCAATAATTACAAAAACCCAAGGAGTAATCTCTGAATATTCAATGTAAAGGCGATAACCTAAAGCGATATATATTGACAAAAACCACAAATCACCCGCAAAACCATCCAATATTCTTCCCACTTCTGACTTAATTCCAGTAAGGCGGGCAAGCTGCCCATCCACACAATCTAAAATATTTGCCGATATCAGTGCAAAGATCCCCAATAGTGCTAAATATATATTATATGGAAAAAACCAAAAAACACCTGTGGCAATCCCTACAAATATTGATATTATGGTTATTGCGTTTGGTGTAATACCAGTGTACTGAAGAGCTTTAGCAATTTTATAACCTAATGGTCTGTAAAATATTTGATCTAATCTATTTTCTGTTTCGAGTGATTTCAGTGAACTTAAGTAGTCCTTTTTTCTCTCTTCTTTTTTCATATTATTTGTACGAGTAACCTCCACTTACGGTAATTATCTCACCATTAAGGTAACTATTTTCTACAATTAGTTTATATATTTGTGCTAATTCTGATGGTTCGCAAAATCGTTCGAGAGCAATTTTGTTTTCGATACGTTGTCTTATTTCAGCTGGTTTTGTTTTTTGCCATTCAGTGTCCACAAAGCCAGGAGCAATAGCATTTACTCTTATCTTATACGGAGCCATAAATTTCACCATATTTTGCACTAATGAATGTATGGCAGATTTTGTAACTCCATAAGCCAGGGAAACAGAGTGAGGATAGACTCCCATCAATGAGCCAGTGAAAATAATATTCCCACCCTCCTCAATGTTAGATATTATGCGTTGTGTTAGGAACACTGGGAAATGAACATTAGCAAAAAACACTCTTTCCCAATCTTCAAGAGTTATCTCTTCGAATGATACACGTGACGTTATACCAGCATTATAAATAATGGAGTATAGCATGACTCCTCTATCTTTAAGATAGGAAGAAATATCATCTATAGAACTTGGAGTCGTTATATCGGCTGATAAGACTGTGGCATCAATAGAGTAGTCGTTTCGTAGTTCTGTCTCAAAGTTGACAGCTATTGCTTCGTCTTTAGAGTATGTGAGGACAAGATTATATCCCACTTTTGCCAACTCAATAGCGATTGCTTTGCCAATTCCTTTAGTACCACCAGTAATTAGTATGTACTTATCCATTAACTATATCATTTATTGCTTGAACAGTAGTTGGTTTTGTGCTTTGCTGAGACCTTAGCTTTGCCTCATATGTCTCATGGATAGATTTCTTGATATTAGTGGAAGATACCCCTACTCCATACGGAAAATAAAAAACTTCAACATTCATTTCTTTTAGATAATCGTATTTACCCCACCAATCATCTCCTACAATAAATGCATCAATATTCAACTTTTTCACTATTTCGGTATGGTCGAGAGTATGTTGTGGAATCACGATATCTGGTGTTTTCAATGCTTCAATAATTTGAAGACGTTCCTGAAATGGTATAACAGGCTTTTCTTTATAACTCGAAACTAATTCATCAGTACTGACACCGACAATTAGAATATCACCCAAGCTGCGAGCATAATTAATCATTCTAAGATGATTGTAATGAAACATATCAAACGTTCCCGAAGTGTAAACAATAGTTTTATTCTTAAACATATCAATCAAGTTTAGTACTTTATCTTAATATCTATCAATGTAATAAAAACTACTTATTGCAAATGACAGATTCAGACAAAGCTGTTTAAAGTATTCTGCTAATACGATTCGTATTACTACACCTACAAAGATATAAAAAAGATTTCTCAAAGATAGTAAATCAGGTTGAATATGTTAATGTTGAGCCTATTCAAACAATGTTGTTTCAATCGATTTGTAGTTTCGGAAACAATCTAAACAACTTTGTGTGAAATCGCAAAATTTATAATAATCAATCTCCTCAATACACAATTCAATGGATTTTGACTCATTGCTCTACTAAAAACAAAGAACTTCAAGAGGTACTAAAGAATATATTGTGATGATACAATATGATTATTTATCATGCAAAATAAAAACAATTGTACATTTATTTGCTTATATAAAATATATTTCTTTATCTTTGTCGCATAAAGTATAGAAAAATGAAACTATTCGGTTTACATCATCATCATTATTACACTTGCAAACAGGCGAGCTGATATAGATATGTGTAAACGCTAATAAAACAACCATATATATTTATCAAAAAACCCGTCTGAAAGAATCAGATGGGTTTTTTGTTTTTAATACAAATGTAATTTTCAAATAAATATAAATAAGCAAGCAAAAATGGATAAAATTAAAATTGCAATACAAAAAAGCGGGCGACTTAGCGAAAAGTCACTTAATCTATTATTGGAGTGTGGAATAAAGATTTCGAATGGCAGTAGAAAATTAAAAACTGAAGCTCGCAACTTTCCAATGGAGATACTATTCCTTCGTGATGATGATATACCACAGTATGTGGAGAAGGGAGTTGCGGATATTGGCATTCTGGGAGAAAATGAGGTTTGGGAAAAAGATAAAGACGTAGATATCATCGAAAAGCTTGGTTATGGCAACTGCCGCATGTCACTTGCCATACCAAAGGATGAGAAATACATTGGTATAGAGTATTTTAACAACAAGCGAGTTGCCACAAGCTACCCAAAGATTCTGAGTAAATACTTTTCGGAAAACAGACTAAATGTTGAAATAGAGCAGCTGGGCGGAAGCGTGGAGATAACAACAGGTATTGGCTTGGCTGATGGTATATTTGATATTGTGAGCACTGGTAGCACATTATTGATGAACGGGCTGAAAGAAGTAGAAACAATATTAAGAAGCGAAGCAGTATTGATTAGCAACAAAAACTTGTCTGACACAAAGAAAGAGCTTTTGGAGAAATTGCTTTTCAGAATCAAGTCAAATATGAATGGACGAGGCAAAAGATATGTATTGCTTAATGCCCCAAACGAAATAGTGCCACAAATTGTTAATCTACTACCAGGAATGCGTTCACCCAGCATACTGCCCCTTGTGGATGAAGGATGGAGCAGCGTGCACTCAGTAATTGGGGATGATGACTTTTGGGATGTAATAGATGAGTTGAAGCGACTTGGGGCAGAGGGCATCTTGGTGATACCGATAGAAAAAATGATTCTCTAAAACAGAATTGATATGAAAACTATAAACAACCCCACACGGAACAAATGGGATAGACTGACGAGGCGACCAATGATTGAGCAACAAAAGCTTATGAGAACCGTCGAAAAAATGTTCTACAAAATAGATCGTAAGGGAGATAAAGCAGCATTAGAATTTAGCAAACAATTTGATTACTCGCAACAGCAACTATTAGAGGTTGATGCAACCACCATCAATGCAGCTGCTGACTTAGTTTCGGAACAGTTGAAGCGAGCTATTGATGTGGCAAATGGAAACATTATGTCATTTCACTTGTCCCAGCGTGATGAGATAAGAAAAATTGAAACATCACCTGGAGTAGTTTGTTGGAGAGAGAGCAGACCCATCGAACGCGTAGGAATATATATTCCAGGAGGTACAGCCCCTCTATTTTCCACTGTATTAATGTTAGCAATTCCTGCAAAAATTGCGGGTTGTAAAGAAATAATATTGTGCACCCCACCAAACCAACAAGGTGTGATAAATCCCGCAATACTTTATACTGCAAAATTGGTGGGTGTAACCAGAATATTTGCTCTTGGCGGTATTCAGGCAATAGGTGCACTGTCATTTGGCACAGAGACGATACCAAAGGTTGATAAAATATTTGGACCAGGCAATCAATATGTGATGGCAGCCAAACGCATGGCTCAATATTATGGCACGGCTATAGATATGCCAGCTGGTCCGAGTGAGGTATTGGTTATAGCTGATGAATCATGCGTGCCTTCGTATGTGGCTGCCGATTTACTTTCGCAAGCTGAGCATGGGGCTGATAGCCAGGTAATGCTACTATCGAACAGCAAGAAAGCAATAAAACTAATAGCAAAAGAGGTAAAGGAACAATTAGAGTTCCTGCCTCGAAAAGAGATTGCGGAAGAGGCTCTTAAAAACAGTAAGGCAATCTTTTTTGAAGATATCGACGAGTGCGTCAGTTTCAGCAATGAATATGCCCCCGAGCATTTGATATTGGCAGTTGAAAATCCTAATCTTGTTTCGCAAAGTGTTATGAGTGCTGGTTCCATCTTTTTAGGGAACTATAGCTGCGAAAGTGCTGGAGATTATGCAAGTGGCACAAACCACACACTACCCACAAGTGGATATGCAAAAGCTTATAGTGGCGTTTCTTTGGACAGCTTCGTAAAAAAGATAACTTTTCAACAGCTCACTGATGAGGGGATATCTAATATCGGTGTTGCCATCGAAACTATGGCTGAAGCAGAACAGTTATATGCACACAAAAATGCCGTTTCAATACGACTTGGAGAAATAATGAAGCGCAAACTGAAAACAACAGAACGAGATGAAGAATTTTGATTTGAAAGAGATGGTGCGCCCCAATATTTGGACACTTCAGCCGTACTCAAGCGCAAGAGACGAATTCACAGGCACAAAAGGCATCTTTCTGGATGCAAATGAAAATCCTTTTGGTGAAAATAACAGATATCCTGATCCTCATCAAAGAGAGTTAAAAGCTACTTTGGCAGTAATGAAAAAGATTCCAATTGAAAATATATTTATTGGCAATGGTAGTGATGAGGTGATAGATTTGGTGTATCGCATATTTTGCGAACCTGCAATGGATAGCGTTATTATTTGTCCGCCCACATACGGCATGTATGAAGTATCGGCTAATATCAACAATGTAGAAATCATAAGAGTTCCTCTTGTTGATGGGTTTCAGATAGATGCTGATGCAATATTAAAACAAAGAGCAAAAGCAGTGTTTATCTGCTCGCCTAACAATCCTACGGGTAATAATATTGATAATATTGAGGTGTTATTGAAACAGTTTAGCGGATTTGTGGTTGTGGACGAAGCCTATATTGATTTTAGCAAAGTGGAAAGCTACATTTCCAAACTTGGTGACTACCCTAATCTTATAATCATGCAAACGTTTAGCAAAGCATGGGGATTGGCAAGTGCTCGTGTGGGAATTGCTTATGCAAGCAAGGAAATAGTAAACTTGATGAATAAAACAAAACCTCCTTACAATGTGAGTGCATTTAATCAGGCTAAGGCTATTGAGGCACTTAATAATAAAGAGCTTTATGAAAAACAGGTGAATGTAATTTTAGAACAAAGAGACTATTTGCAGAGAGAGCTAACGAGGTTTGAATTTGTGAAAAAAGTGTACCCATCTGATGCAAATTTTATTTTGATCGAAATTGATGAAGCATTTGATGTATATAGTGTTTATAATAAGCTAATAAAAAACCAAATAATCACAAGAAATAGAACAACTCAAATAAAGAACTGCATCAGAATAACAGTCGGGACGCCAGAAGAGAATCAAGAGTTGATAAATGAATTACAGAACATACAATAAAACTAACATATATTGAAATGAAGAAGGCACTTTTTATAGATCGTGATGGTACAATCATCATCGAACCTGAAGATGAACAAATAGACAGCTTGGAAAAGTTAGAATATTATCCAAAGGTATTTCAATATCTTTCGAGAATAGCTAAAGAGTTGGAATATGAATTGGTTATGGTAACCAATCAAGATGGGCTTGGAACGGAGTCTTTTCCAGAAGATACATTTTGGCCAGCTCACAACAAGATGCTCAAAGCGTTAGAGAATGAAAGTATTGTGTTTGACGAGATACTAATAGATCGCTCATTTGCTCACGAAAATCTCTACACACGCAAACCAAGAACGGGCTTAGTAACTCACTATATGAGAGGGGGATATGATTTAGAAAACTCATTCGTAATTGGAGATAGAGAAACAGATGTAGAGCTTGCAAAAAATATGGGAGCTAAATCTATTCTTCTAAATAATATAGATAATACAGATGCTACTTTGATTACTACTGACTGGGGTGAGATTTACAGCTTTCTGAAATCAGAACCACGAAAGGGAAGGATAGTTCGCAAAACTTCTGAAACTAACATCAGTGTGGAAGTAAATTTGGATGGAACAGGCAAAAGCAATATCAGTACTGGATTAGGTTTTTTTGATCATATGCTTGAACAGATAGCAAGACATGGTGGAATTGACTTATTAATAAAATCAGAAGGCGACCTACATATAGATGAGCATCACACTATTGAGGATGTAGGCATTGCTTTGGGAGCTGCATTTGTACAGGCATTGGGAAAAAAGAAAGGTATAGCTCGCTATGGTTTTCTACTTCCAATGGATGAGTGTTTGGTACAATCTGCCATTGATTTTGGAGGACGTCCTTGGCTTGTGTGGGAGGCAGAGTTCAAAAGAGAAAAAGTGGGAGATATGCCAACCGAAATGGTGATGCACTTCTTCAAATCATTTAGCGATAATGCTCTTTGCAATCTTAACATAAAAGCAGAGGGTGAAAATGATCATCACAAAATTGAGGCAATATTCAAAGCATTTGCAAAAGCAATAAAGATGGCTGTTAAGCAGGGAGATAGTGAGGGGATACCGAGTACAAAAGGAACAATTTAATAATTAAAGCAAACTGATATGAGAATAATTCCAGCAATAGATATCATAGATGGAAAGTGCGTTAGACTGACTAAAGGGAACTATTCAACACAAAAAACATATAGCGAAAATCCCCTTGAGGTGGCAAAGATGTTTGAAGATAATGGGATTAAATATCTTCACCTTGTTGATTTGGATGGAGCAAAATCAAAACACATAATTAATCATGATGTTTTGCACAAAATTGCGACACAAACATCTCTCAAAATAGATTTTGGTGGAGGTATCAAGTCTAATAATGATGCTAAAATTGCTTTCGAAAATGGTGCATCTCAGATAACTGGCGGTAGCATAGCTGTAGAGAATCCTTCACTTTTTAAAAGTTGGATTGAAATCTATGGAACAGACAAGATAATATTGGGTGCAGATAGTAATAATCGAAAAATTGCAACTCACGGATGGAAAAAAGAATCTGAATTGGATGTAGTTGGGTTTATATCAGACTATGCAACAAATGGTATTAAATATGTTGTCTGTACTGATATATCTAAGGATGGAATGTTGCAAGGTGCATCTGAGGTGCTATACAAGGAAATAATATCTAAAGTGGATATTAATCTAATAGCAAGTGGAGGCGTATCAACAATTGATGACCTTTATAAATTAAAGCAAATCGGATGTGAGGGTGCAATAATTGGAAAGGCAATATATGAAGGTAGAATTTCGATGAAAGAGCTTTCCAACTTTATGGATAAGCAATAACTAATAGTACAACTCACAAATTAAACAAACAGAAAGATGAAAAAGAGAATAATTCCATGTCTTGACATTAAAGATGGACGTACAGTAAAAGGTGTAAACTTTGTAAACATAAAAGATGCAGGCAATCCTGTAGAACTTGCAAAACAATATGAAAGACAAGGTGCAGATGAGCTTGTGCTTTTGGACATTACGGCAACAGTAGAAAATAGAAAAACTATAATTGAAATAATAAAGCAAGTGTCACAAGAAATAAATATTCCACTTACTGTTGGTGGAGGAATCTCAACTCTTGATGATGCCAAGAAAGTTCTTGAGGCGGGAGCTAAGAAAGTTAGCGTTAATACTTCGGCAGTAACAAACCCATCATTAATCTCCGAAATCTCAAAACAATACGGTAGAGAATCTGTTGTACTTGCAATAGACACTAAGCTTGACAACGGAGAGTGGAAAGTATATACTCATGGAGGAAACACACCTACTAATTTACTTGCAAAAGAATGGGCAATAGAGGGAGAAAAGTTAGGAGCTGGCGAGATATTATTAACTTCAATGACCAACGATGGAACCAAAGAGGGCTTTGCATTAGATATAACTGCTCAAATATGTGAGGCAGTAAGTATCCCAGTTGTAGCTTCTGGTGGAGCTGGCAATATGGACCACTTTGTTCAACTTTTTAGCAACACAAAGTGTAGTGCTGGATTAGCAGCAAGCATATTCCACTTTGGAGAAGTTTCAATACCCGAATTAAAAACATTTTTAAGAACCAAAAATATAGTTATATAATGATAATTGATTTTTCAAAGAATAATGGCTTAGTCCCCGCAATAGTACAACATGCTAATACTCTTCAGGTATTAATGTTGGGATATATGAATAAAGAGGCGTTGGATAAAACAATAAAGGAAGGTAAGGTTACATTTTATAGTCGTAGTAAAGATAGACTCTGGACCAAAGGAGAAACTTCAAACAATTTCTTAATTGTTGATGAAATACAAGAGGATTGTGACAATGATACAATCCTGATAAAAGCATTCCCTCAAGGTCCAACATGTCATACGGGTTCCACTTCGTGTTTTAAAGAGGAGACTTCAAAGGGTTTTTTATATCAATTGGAAAATATAATTGAACAGCGCATCAATGAAAGAAGTGAAAACTCATATACATCTATGATATTTAATAAGGGTGTAAATAAAGTAGCTCAAAAAGTTGGAGAAGAGGCTGTGGAGTTAGTCATTGAGGCAATGGACAATAATCTTGATTTATTTAAAAACGAAGCTGCTGACCTGCTTTATCATCTGATCATCCTATTGAAGACTAAAAGCTTGAGATTACAGGATATTGAAAAAGTATTATTAGATAGACATAAATAATGACAGAGTTTAGCAAGCAATTCGGATATTTTTATGATTTATTTCTATATCTACCTGACAGACTATTCTTAAGAAAAAGAAGGAAGAGACTGATATCTAAATTATCTGGAAAAATATTAGAGGTGGGATTCGGTACTGGAATGAACTTTGAGCATTATAATGACAAAGCTACAATTATTGGTATCGAACCCTCACCTCATATGTTTG
>CAZNRT010000045.1:0-21242 GCA_964575445.1 uncultured Proteiniphilum sp.
GACAGGGATGATGAGGGGTACAAGTTATTGGAGTTGTCGCTGGAGAGGGAGTTGGGAAAAAGTGATTTATACCAATATAAAAATATAAATTAGTACTTTCTGGTTGCAAATACATTATTTATATCTATATTTGTTTTTAAAATTGTGTGCAATATTGCTATACTTATTAAAATATTGTACATTTGTGGTCGCAATAATTTAAAAACTATATAAAGCATGAAGAGAATTTATTTGTTAGCGTTGCTAATTATATCTACGTCGGTGATGATGGCTGTAGATACTGTGAGGGTTAAACAAACCCGAATACCAATCCTGATTGATAGACAAGATAATGTGCTATTCAAGTTGCGCATAGATGCTAAAGAGTCAACAAAATTTAGTGATGTTTCGCTCCTTTTTTCTAAGGATGTAAACCTTGCGGAGATAGAGTCTGTGAAGTTGTATTATAGTGGTACTGAGGCATATCAGCGTGAGGGTAACATATATTATTCTCCAGTGCAATATATACCAACTCATTTACCTGGCAATACTCGCAAAGCAAATTCATCTTATTCAATAATGTTGGCATCTCAAAAACCAACAAATAATAATGTGGTGCTTAGCAGTGACTACAATCTTTTCCCTGGCATAAATTATTTTTGGGTGAGTTTGCAAATGAAGCCTAACGCTTCGCTATTATCCACAGTGGGTGTGGAGCTTGCATCTGTTAAGCTCGATAAGGCAGAAGCTCCTCTTTTGTTTGCAGACAATGCAATGCCACACAGATTGGGCTATGGCGTGCGCCATGCGGGTGATGATGGCTCGGCAGCCTTCAGAATACCAGGTTTGGTGACAAGTAATGAGGGCACTCTTCTTGGTGTTTATGATGTGAGGTATAATAGTAGTGTGGATTTGCAAGAATATGTCGATGTAGGTCTAAGCCGAAGTATCGACAAAGGGCAAACTTGGCAACAAATGCGTATTCCTCTCTCATTTGGTGAGGATGGTGGCATGCCAAAGGCACAAAATGGGGTGGGAGATCCAGCTATTTTGGTTGATAAGAAAACTGGAACAATCTGGGTGATTGCTGCATGGACGCACGGCATGGGTAATTATCGTGCGTGGCACAACTCGCAGGATGGAATGGGTAAAAATAAAACTGCGCAATTGGTTCTGTCAAAAAGCACTGACGATGGCAAAACTTGGTCTGCACCAATTAATATCACTGAGCAGGTGAAACATCCATCTTGGAAGTTCCTTTTGCAAGGACCTGGTATGGGGATATCTATGGAAGATGGTACTCTCGTTTTCCCCATTCAGTATATCGACTCAGAAAAGATTCCAAACGCCGGCATTATGTATAGCAAAGATGGTGGCAGCACTTGGAAAATAGAAAACCATGCTCGCACAAACACCACTGAGGCTCAAGTGGCAGAGGTGAAACCAGGTGTGTTGATGCTCAATATGCGCGACAATAGAGGTGGCAGCCGTGCAGTATATACTACCAAAGATTTGGGAAAAACATGGGTGGAGCATCCATCAAATCGCAAAACGCTTCAAGAGTCTGTTTGTATGGCAAGTTTGATAAAGGTAAGTGCTAAAGATAATGTCTTAGGCAAAGATATTTTGTTTTTCTCAAACCCAAATACCACCGAAGGCAGGCACCATATCACAATAAAAGCAAGCTTGGATGGTGGTTTGACTTTCCCCGAAGAGTATAATGTGCTTTTAGATGAAGATCATGGTTGGGGATATACATGCCTAACATTAGTAGATAGCGAAACGATAGGTGTATTGTATGAAAGTAGCGTAGCGCACATGACATATCAGACTGTGAAGATAAAAGATATGATCAAATAAGATATCAATATTATATGGCTTATTATGGTCTTGATATTTCAAATATAGTTTGGGTATCAAGCCATAACGAGCTAATAGTAAATTGATGATGCATTAGCAATTAGTCAACATATTGGCATAATGTAATGGAAATATGCAATATTATTAGTACTTTTGTGGTAGTTTTTGAGAAAAAAGAAAATTTATATCAAAATGCATCATTTAGAACTTAGCGAACAGGAAATTTTCCGCAGACAAAGTTTAGACGAGTTGAGAAAACTCGGAATAGACCCCTATCCGGCAGCACTATATGAGGTGAATGCCTATTCAAAAGAAATCATAGAAAACTTCAGCGATGAAGATACAGATAAACGTTACGTAAGTATTGCAGGACGAATCATGAGCCGCCGAATAATGGGCAAGGCGTCGTTTGTAGAATTGCAAGATTCTGAAGGTAGAATTCAGGTTTACGTAACTCGTGATGATATAGCTCCAGGAGAAGACAAGGAGCTTTATAACTCCGCTTTCAGAAAACATTTAGATATTGGTGATTTTATCGGCATCAAAGGCTTTGTGTTTCGCACCAAGATGGGCGAGATATCGGTGCATGCCGAGTCATTGACTATATTAGCTAAATCGTTGAAGCCTCTTCCCGTCGTAAAAGAAAAGGATGGGGTAACTTATGACAAATTCACTGATCCCGAAATGCGTTATCGCCAGCGTTATGTTGACTTGGTGGTGAATGATGAGGTGAAGGATATCTTCATAAAGCGTACAAAGATTTTTAACGCTATGCGTGATTATATCAATCAGTTTGGATACTTAGAGGTTGATACGCCTATCCTTCAAACTATACCAGGAGGTGCATCAGCACGCCCATTTATTACGCATCACAATGCTTTGGATATCGAGCTTTATCTTAGAATTGCTAACGAATTATACTTGAAGCGACTCATTGTGGGAGGCTTTGAAGGTGTGTATGAGTTTGCAAGAGATTTCCGCAACGAGGGGATGGACAGAACTCACAATCCCGAATTTACGGTGATGGAAATATATGTAGCATACAAAGACTACAACTGGATGATGGAGTTTACCGAAAACATGTTGGAGCACATCGCTCTCAAGGTTTTGGGTACTACCAAAGTTACAGTGGGTGGCAATGAGATTGATTTCAAAGCACCATTCAAGCGTGTCACTATGATTGATTCTATCGAAGAGTTCACTGGTATTAATATTGGTGGAATGAACGAATCGGAGTTGCGTGAGGTGTGCAAGAAACTCAATATCGAGATTGACGCAACCATGGGCAAAGGAAAACTCATTGATGAAATATTTGGAGAAAAGTGTGAAGGCAATTATATTCAACCTACTTTTATTACCGATTATCCTATTGAGATGTCGCCACTATGCAAGCGTCATCGCACCAACCCCGAACTGACGGAGCGTTTTGAACTTATGATCAACGGAAAAGAGTTGTGCAACGCTTACTCCGAATTGAATGACCCAATTGATCAGCTCGAACGATTTGAGGAGCAATTACGTTTATCAGAAAAGGGAGATGACGAGGCAATGTTTATTGACCACGATTTTGTGCGTGCCCTTGAGTATGGTATGCCTCCAACATCTGGTATGGGTATCGGGATGGATAGGCTAACAATGTTGCTGACAGGGCAAACTGCTATCCAAGAAGTATTGCTATTCCCACAGATGCGCCCCGAGAAAAGAATAAAAAGGGATAGTGTAACTCACTATGCTGAGCTAAGCATCCCCGATGAGTGGGTGCCTGTAATCCAAAAAGCTGGATATATAGAGGTGAAGATGCTGAAAGATCTCAACCCTAATAAGCTTCATCAGGAGATATGCGGATTAAACAAAAAGTTTAAGATGGAATTGAATAATCCAACGGCTGATGAGGTGAAAATATGGATAGACAATGCTAACAATAGTAAGTAATAAACTTGTTAGCATTATAAAATAAAATATATGAGTTCACTCGGAAAAATTGCTATTCTTGGCGGAGGTACTTGGGCTACTGCTTTGGCTAAAATTGTATTGATGAACGAAAAGCACATCAATTGGTTTATCCGAAGTGATGATCAGATTGAGGGGTTTTATAAACTTGGTCGCAATCCCAATTATCTGACTAATGTAAAATTCAATCTTGCTCAGATTACTTTCTACTCCAATATTGAGAAGGCTGTAAAGGATTCTGATGTAGTTATTATTGCTATTCCTTCGCCATATGTGAAACAATATTTTAGAAAAATATGGTCGAATAGTGCCTTCAAAAATAAGTTTATCGTAACCGCTGTCAAAGGGATGATACCTAATGACAATCTTGTTATTAGCGATTATATCCAGAAAGCATTTAAGGTGCCAGAGGAGAATATCGGAGTTATCTCGGGTCCGTGTCATGCTGAGGAGGTTGCTCTTGAGCGTCTCTCGTTTCTCACAGTTGCCAGTAGTGATATGGATAAAGCCAACGCACTTGCTCAGGCTATAGAGTCTCGTATTCTCAAAACATCTGTATCTAACGATGTGTTAGGAATTGAGATTGCTGCAGTATTGAAAAATATATATGCTATCATGGCTGGTGTGTGCTCTGGACTGCAATATGGTGATAATTTTCAGGCGGTACTGATGACCAATTGTGCTAAAGAGATGCAAAACATGCTGAGCATGGTGGCACCAATGCCCGAAAGATGTATTAGTGAACAGCATTACTTGGGAGATATGTTGGTGACTGGGTATTCTCAATTTAGTAGAAATAGAACTTTAGGCACCATGATTGGTAGGGGATACTCGGTGAAGTCAGCACAGTTAGAAATGGAGATGATAGCCGAAGGATATTATGGAGCTAAGTGTATTCATGAGATGGTGAAAAATATGACTCTGAATATTCCGATTGTAGAGACTGTTTACGAGATACTATATGAGAAGTTGCGCCCACAGGATGCTGTAAAGAAATTAATCGATCATTTTTAAACTAAAAAATATATATACATTATGGATACATTCAAGCTAATTATTAATCATGTGTATGGTACTGTCGGAGAGGATGAAATCCTTAATCAAGCAGATAATGCGGTAGAGGCTAACAAAGCTCTGCACAAAGGAACACGTGCTGGAAATGATTTTCTTGGTTGGGTTAACCTTCCCTCGTCAATAAGTGATTCTTTTTTGAAAGATATTGAAAATACCGCTGCTACTTTGCGTGCCGAGTGTGACGCTGTGGTTGTAGTAGGTATTGGGGGTAGCTATTTAGGCACAAAGGCGGTTATCGATGCCCTTTCTAACTCTTTTGAGTGGTTGAAAACTAAGAGAGAAAATCCAGTAATATTGTATGCTGGCAATAATATTGGTGAGGATTATATTCATGAGCTTACCGAATATCTATCAGACAAAAAGTTTGGTATCATCAATATTTCAAAATCGGGTACTACTACCGAACCTGCCATTGCGTTCAGAATCTTAAAGAATCTGCTCGTTGAGAAAGTGGGAGTGGAGGCGTCACGCAAACTTATTGTTGCAGTGACTGATGCTAACAAAGGTGCACTACGCACATTGGCAGATAGCGAAGGGTACAAAACATTCGTAATTCCTGATGATGTGGGCGGTCGTTATTCTGTGCTCACTCCAGTGGGTTTGTTGCCAATTGCAGTAGCGGGCTTGAATATCAGAAAACTTGTGGAGGGTGCATTATATATTGAGAAGGCAACTGGAGAGCACACTCCTTTCGAGGCTAATCCTCCTGCCATATATGCAGCTATCAGAAACGAACTATATAAAAAGGGCAAGAAGATAGAAGTGTTGGCAAACTACAATCCTAAGCTACACTATTTTGCCGAATGGTGGAAACAACTTTATGGCGAGAGCGAGGGCAAGGAAAACAAAGGAATATTTCCAGCAGCAGTTGATTTTACTACCGACTTGCACTCGATGGGGCAGTGGATTCAGGAGGGTGAACGTAGCATTTTCGAAACAGTATTGTCTGTAAAAGAGGCTAACTCTACAGTAAGAATACCTGAGGATAGTGCTGACCTTGATGGGCTTAACTTTATCAAAGGTAAGCGTATTGATGAGGTAAACAAAATGGCCGAACTCGGCACTCGCATTGCTCATATTGATGGAGGAGTTCCAAACATATTGATTGAGATTCCCAAATTGAGTGAGTATTATATAGGACAGCTAATATACTTCTTTGAGAAGGCGTGTGGTATTAGTGGATATATGCTTGGAGTAAATCCATTTGACCAACCAGGCGTTGAAGACTACAAGAGAAATATGTTTGCACTCTTAGAGAAACCAGGTTTCGAGGAGCAAACAAAAGAGATAAAGAAGAGACTTTAGTTGATGTCTCATCTACATAAATAGACTAAAGTACGAATTGACCGCCCATAAAGCGGTCATTCGACTTTTATAACAAATAGGTATATTGATAATCTGAACAAGGAGAGGATTATAAATTATTAAAGCTAACAGCCGACAGCCAAAAGCTAACGGCTAATGGCAAAAGCCAAAAATATGATTGATTTATTAAAAGAATATTTAGTTGCAAATGGGCACAGTAGCTTTGATTTGAAAGCGGTGCTTTTTGATATGGATGGAGTGCTCTATGACTCTATGCCAGCACATGCCAAGTCGTGGCAGGAAACAATGGTTGAATATGGTTTTAAAACTACTTCGTATGAAGAGTTTTTCTTGCACGAGGGTAGGGTGGCAGATTCTACCATAGATATGATTTCTGAACGTGAGAAGAATAGAAAAGCTAATGAGGATGAACTGAGAGATATCTATGCTCTCAAAACAGAGTACTTTCAGAAGTACAACACGGGAGGTGTTATCGAAAAATCTCATGATGTAATCGGCATTGTGAAAGATAATGGACTTACGCCAGTATTGGTTACTGGATCTGGTCAGGCTGCATTGCTTGATAGGCTTAATGATAATTTCCCAGATACATTTACTCCCGATACTATGGTAACGGCATTTGACGTTGAGATCGGTAAGCCGCATCCCGAGCCTTTTCTTATGGGGCTACAAAAAGGGGGAAACTTGAAACCGAATCAGGCAATCGCTATAGAAAATGCTCCCTTAGGAACGGAGGCAGCGCACAAGGCGGGGGTGTTTACAATAGCAGTAAATACGGGTCCTCTTTCGGCTCAGGTGCTATGGGATGCTGGTGCCAACATGGTTTTTGATTCTATGAGCGACTTTCATGATAGGTTGCCCAAATTATTAGAGTTGATAAGCACTGTGAAGGTGTAATCATTTGCCTTGATATATTTACTTCATGAGGTGGTAAGAGTTTTCACCTCATGAGTTTTTGCTTCCAATCTTAACCGCTAAGTATTTAGCAGATTATTTGATATCTAATACAATGATTTTCATTATCTTTGTGATATATGACATAGAATAACATAAAACCGACACGACCAATGAAAAAGATATTTTGCTTTGCCATGATTTTATCATTGTTTGCATGTTCCACAACTTATGGCGTAGATAATGACCAATTGATAAAGAGACAGATAGAATTGGGAAACTACTCTGAGGTGTCACTTATTATTGACTCCATAATGAGTAATAGAGCTATGTCGGATAAGGAAATAATGCAATATAATTTCATAAAGGATTCGCTTCGGAGAGTGGAATTGGATTTCAATAAGTCTTTAGATGATGTTGTGGGCTGGATCGAAAAAAATCACAACTTCACACCCACTGAAGAACAATTAATAGAGTGGGAGGATGATTTGTCTCTCGAATATAGAGTGATTGATGGCACGAAATGGTATTTCAGAAATGCTGCCCCCAATCTTTTCAGAGTAAATAAGAATGCTTTAGCATTATCAAAATATACTGCTCCAAAATCGGACTTGCCAAGAGATGAATTGTTAGTTGAGGCTTTTAGAAACAAAGTAGAGACTGACAAGAATTGGCATTATATTTTACCCCTAAAGTCATTTAAGATTAGATATACATTGACTGTAAAGCCCGATGTGGTGCCAGAAGGTGAATCGGTGCGTGCTTGGTTGCCATTCCCGCGTGCTGATATATCAAGACAGTATGATGTTGCTTTGATTAATGCCTCTCAATCAGATTATGTATTGGCAGATGATAATGTGGAACATAATTCTATTTATATGGAGAAAATAGCAACAAAGGGAGAGCCTACTATTTTTTCTGTCGATTACAAGTTTACATCGCAAGGTGAGTGGTTTGATTTAGCAAAAGCTGATATAAAGCCTTATGATCAAGCTAACAATGAGTATATAAAGTTTACTGCTGAGAGAGTGCCACATATAGTTTTTACGGATAGATTGAAATCTATAACAAATAGTATCGTGGGGGATGAATATGAGCCTTTAGAAGTGGTTCGACTTTGCTATAGATATGTGGCTACTAATTATCCGTGGGCAAGTGCATTGGAGTATTCTACAATCAAAAATATTCCTGAATATGCTATTAAGCACCAAAAGGGAGACTGTGGACAGGTGGCTCTGTTGCTGATTGCAATGTTGAGATATAAGGGAATCCCCGCACGTTGGCAAAGTGGATGGATGCTACACCCTGGAGAGGTGAATTTACATGATTGGGCTGAAGTTTATTTTGAGGGTGTTGGTTGGGTGCCAATTGATATCTCATTTGCTCGTGGTCCACAAATACCTGTGGAGCCTGGTCGTGAGTTTTTTATGTCGGGTATTGATTCATATCGACTTTATATCAATACTGATTATTCGGGTAGATTTTATCCAGCCAAACAGTTTCCCCGTAGCGAAACTGTTGACTTCCAACGTGGGGAGGTGGAGACTAATAATGAGAATCTATATTTTGATAAATGGAATTACAGATTAGAAGTACTGTAGAAACAATTTAATATTTAATGTTATGATTACTTGGAATGCACTTATCGTACCGCTTATTATCTTAGTTGATATCTTGGCGATTATTGATGTTTTTAAGAGAAAAAACTATTCGATGGACTTAAAGCTTTTGTGGATGGTAATAATAATTATGCTTCCATTGCTTGGTGTTTCTCTTTATTATTTTATGAAATCAAGAACACGCAAATCAAAAAGAAGATAGTCGGTGAAGTTTTATTGGTGTTCAAACACTATTCAAATGATATTCGAATAGTGTTTGAACAGTATTAAAATGATGATCTAAAGAGAACAAATAGAGTCTCTCTATTTTTCATCACATTTGGTTAATCTTTGATTCTTATCATTATGACCAATTGAGTACATTTCGTTTTGCTTATTAATTAAACAGAACGGTACTCTAATTCATATTCCAAAAAAAACACTTATTTTTGTAGTATAAGTATTATCTCCCCAAAAGATTGAATTATGAATATCAACGAATACGGTTTTTTTCGTGTTGCAGCCTGCTCACCAAAAGTGAGGGTTGCTGATTGCGACTACAATACAAATGAAATAAAATCGATGATAGAGGAAGCCGAAAAAGAAAATGTGCAAGTTGTATGTTTTCCAGAACTAAGCATAACATCTTATACATGTGGTGATTTATTCTTTCAATCTGCATTGTTGAGAACGGCTCTCGACTCTCTGTTGAGCTTGGTTGATTTCATGAAAGATAAATCATCAATAATTGCGATTGTGGGATTGCCCTTAGTTATTAACAATAGCCTATATAATGTGGCGGCAATAATCTCGCATGAAGGTATATTGGGTTTTGTGCCCAAAATACATATACCCAATAACAATGAATATAGAGAAAAGCGATGGTTCGCATCTGGTAGTGACTTGAGTGCCTCTGATGTTAATGTGAATGGGTGTTTGGTGCCTGTCTCTTCTGATGGGATGGTTTTTAAAACAAGTTTTGCAACTATTGCAATAGAGATTTGTGAAGACCTTTGGATGCCCAATCCTCCTTCTTCTGAACTTGCATTGCGGGGAGCAGATATTATATTTAATTTGTCGGCAAGCAATGAGTTGATAGCTAAAAATGATTACCGAAAATTGTTGATAGTGCAACAATCTGGTAGGTGCACATCGGGATATGTTTATTCCTCAGCTGGATGTGGAGAGTCTTCCACCGATATGGTGTTTTCAGGAGCAACTGCGATTGCCGAAAATGGAACATTAATTTCAGAAGGGAAAAGATTTTTGTTTGAAAGCGAAATGATTATCTCAGATATTGATATAATGTCGCTTAGAAACGAAAGGCTTAATAATTCTAATTTTATTGCTAAACAGAATGTTCAGATAAAGGAGGTGGACTGTAATCTAAAGGCAATTCATTTTAAGAAAATATATCGTCAATTCAATCCCCATCCTTTTATCCCCTCACCTGAGAATCTTCAAAGTCATTTAAGCGAAGCTTTTAATATCCAAGCAGTGGGATTGGCAAAAAGATTGAAGCATACGGGCATTAAAAAAGCGGTAATTGGTGTCTCAGGTGGGTTGGACTCTACGCTTGCCTTGCTTGTGGCAGTAAAGTGTTTTGACTTATTGGGGTTGGATAGGAGTGGTATTATTGGTATCACAATGCCTGGATTCGGAACAACTAATAGAACATTAAAAAACTCAATCGGCTTGATGAGCTCGTTGGGTATAAGCAGCAAGAATATTTCAATATTGCCAGCCGTAGTGCAACACTTTAAAGATATAGAACATGATATATATGTGCACGATATAACTTATGAAAATTCTCAGGCGCGCGAGAGGACTCAAATCCTTATGGATTATGCCAATAAGGTGGATGGATTAGTTATAGGTACTGGCAATTTGTCAGAGTTGGCTCTTGGATGGGCTACATACAACGGCGATCATATGTCGATGTATGCTGTAAACGCTAGTATCCCTAAGACTCTCGTGAAAACTTTAGTTGAATGGATTGCTAATACGCAGATGAGTGCCGAGGCGCAGGAAATACTGCTTAATATTGTTGACACGCCATTTAGCCCCGAGTTGCTGCCTTCCAATGAGGAAGGAGAGATTGCGCAAAAGACTGAACATTTTGTTGGACCATATGAGCTGCATGATTTTTTTATACACCGTATGCTGCGTTATGGTGATTCGCCTAAACGGATAATCTTTGTTGCAAGGATTGCTTTTGCAGAGAAATACACGGCTGATGAAATCAAAAAATGGTTGAAAGTATTTATTAATAGATTCTTTGCACAACAATTCAAACGCTCGTGTATGCCCGACGGACCCAAAGTTGGAACTGTCAATCTATCGCCACGTAATAATTGGCAGATGCCAAGTGATGCAGTGAGCGAGCTGTGGATAAAAGAGCTGGAAGAGTATTAGAATATGATTTTTGGAAAGAATATAAACGAACAATATAAATATAATAATGCAAGAACTAACAAAACTATTTAAACAATATACTGGTAAGTCTAATCCCAAGATTGAAGTGTTGCCATTATCGGGCTCCAACAGAAAATATTATCGATTAACAGAAGAGGACATTTCAATAATCGGTGTTCATGGAGAATCATTAAATGAAAACCGTGCTTTCATTAGTATTGCTCGTCATTTCCATAAGCAAGGTTTAAATACGCCAGAGTTGTTTATAGTTTCAGACGATGAGATGTATTATTTGCAAGAAGACTTGGGCGATTCTATTTTGTTTGATGAAATAAAGGGTGGACGTCTTACGGGTGTTTTTAGTATAGAAGAGAAAGAACTATTGCACAAGACTATCAACCTGCTCCCAGATTTGCAGATTAAGGGTGGTAGTGGATTGGATTATAGTGTTTGTTATCCTCAACCAGAATTTAATGAGCGTTCTGTCTTCTGGGATTTGAATTACTTCAAATATAATTTCTTGAAAACCACTGAGATGGATTTTCAGGAAGATTTATTAGAGAATGATTTTGAGAGATTAGCAGGGGATTTATTGAATGGTGAAAGTGATGCGTTTTTATATCGCGACTTCCAATCGCGAAATGTTATGCTGAAAGATGGTAGTCCTTATTTTATAGATTTCCAAGGTGGTAGAAAAGGACCAATATATTATGATGTAGCCTCTTTTTTGTGGCAGGCTAAGGCAAATTTCTCAAATGAATTGAGGGATGAGCTAATAGAAACTTACATAGAATCACTGCGTAAGTATAGAGAGGTAGATGCTGCAGAGTTTATTAAGAAATTGCGTTTGTTTGTTTTGTTCCGAACGCTTCAAGTGTTAGGTGCTTATGGATTTAGAGGCTATTTTGAAAAGAAGCCACACTTTATCCAAAGTATTCCCTTTGCCTTAAATAACCTTCGTGAATTGCTAAAAGATGGATTTGGAGAGTATCCGTATCTAAATAGGGTTCTCAACGAAATGGTGGACTTGAAGCAATTTGCAGATACTCAAAAACGAGGTCTCAAGGTTAGGGTATATAGTTTTGCATATAAAAAAGGTGTTCCTAATGATTCCTCGGGAAATGGGGGTGGATATGTTTTTGATTGTAGGGCTATCAATAATCCTGGTAAGTATGAGCGATTTAAGAATGTGACAGGTTTGGATGATGAGGTGATAAGGTTTTTGGAGGAGGATGGTGAAATGAAAATTTTCTTAGATAATATATATCCGTTAGTAGATGCTCATATAAAGAGGTATATAGAAAGAGATTTTACCAATCTAATGGTTTCTTTTGGATGTACTGGTGGTCAGCATCGCTCTGTATATGCAGCACAAAAGATGTCCGAACATATATCCAAGAAGTTTGGAGTTAGAGTATCATTAGTGCATCGTGAACAAAATTTGGAACAAGAGTTTAGAAAAACAAGATAATATTGAAGATATGAAGGCAATGATTTTTGCTGCTGGTTTGGGTACAAGGCTTAAGCCATTGACCGACTCTATGCCAAAGGCTATGGTGCCAGTGGGCGGGAAGCCTTTGCTTCAGCATGTTATTGAAAGATTGAAGCTTTATGGGTTTGATGAGATAATAATTAATGTACACCACTTTGCAAATCAGGTGATAGATTTTGTTGAATCCAATAATTGCTTTGACATTCGTATTGAATTTTCAGATGAATCCGATAAACTGTTGGATACTGGCGGGGCTGTGAAAAAGGCTTCTTGGTTCTTTGATGACAACAAACCATTTCTAATTCATAATGTTGATATATTATCAAATATTGATTTGAAGAGATTATATGATACTCATCTTCAGAGAGGAGCAGACGCCTCGGTGGTAGTGAGTAGAAGGGATACTTTTAGATATCTTCTGTTTGAAGATAATAATAGACTTGTTGGTTGGGTAAATGAGAAAACAGGTGAGGTAAAACCTCAGTCAAAGCAATTTGATGACTCAAGATATAATAAATATGCATTTTCAGGTATTCAGGTATTGAGTCCATCTTTGTTTGATAGCTTCGAAGAGTTTCCAGACAGGTTTTCAATAATTGATTTCTATTTGAATGTATGTAATAAAAAAGAAGTTATCGGGTATATACCTGATAACTTCTCTATGATTGATGTTGGAAAGATTGATACCTTGGATGAAGTGGAAAGGTATCTTTTGAATTCAACAACTTAAGTTGTAATCAATCCAACTGTTTTGCTACGTGCAAGCATACTTGCTCCTATTACTCCAGCGTTATCTCCTAACTTTGATAGTTTTATTTCAGAATCGCTACTTACTAAGTTGAGCGAGTATTTCTTTATTGAGCTTTGCAGTGGTAGGAAGAAATAGTCACCAGCTTGTGCCATTGTTCCTCCAATAACAACCAATTCAGGGTTAAATATATTAATTAATCCAGCAGTTGCTTTGCCGAGTGTGGTTCCTACCTTTTCTATCAACTCTATTGCCATAGTGTCATCATTGAGTGCTGCATCTATGATATCTTTAATAGTCAGATCTTTACCTTTATTGTACTTTTCACTTAGGATGCTAATCTCCCCATTATTTAGTTTCTCTATAAATGTTCGATAAATATATGAGCCTGACGCCTCAGTCTCTAAACATCCTTTTTTGCCGCAGTGACAAAGCACTTCATTATCGAAAGTGGGGTTGTGACCAAACTCTCCAGAAAAACCTGACTTCCCGTAATAAAGTTCGCCATTTATAATCAGAGCATTTCCCAATCCCCAGCCAATATTAATATAAATAACATTCTTCTCATCTTTAACGCAACCGCTTAGATACTCTCCATAAGCCAGGGCTCTTGTATCGTTGTCTATGGTTGTAGTAATTCCAAGTCTATCTTTAAATATTTCTGTCAAAGGGCGTTCAGTAATAAAGAAACTATAGCTATGTCCAGATCTTGGATTTACCCTTCCTGAAATATTAATACCAATGTTGAGTATCTTATCACGAGGGATGTCACTTTCATCCAAATATTTATTTATTATATCACATAGTTCATTAATGCTTTCGTTAGTATTTTCTCCCTCATATGGTATATTTAATTTGGTATCAATCAGTGCCCCATTGAAGTTAATCATTCCGATATTTATACCTAAATGGTCAATGCTAACACCAACAAAATATCCAGAGTTATGATTGAGTCCATATATGTTTGGTCTTCTGCCACCTGCTGTCTCTTGTTTGCCAAAATCAACTACATATCCATCATCAATCAATTCGCCTACTAATTTGGTTATAGTTGGGATGCTCAAATTCATTTCTCGACCTAAGTCAGCCAATGAATTTTCACCGTTATTGATATAATAGCAAAGAATTTCTTTTTTTAAAGACCCATTCTTCGAGCCAGAATTTATTTCCTGAATAAATTTATTCGTCATTTCAGATATCATTTTGATTTGAAATACAAATATATGAAATTATTTTAATAACTCCCTTTATTTTAGATGAGATAGTAATTTTGTTAGACTATTATTAAAATATATCCTCAAATTATTTGCAGAAATATATATAGTGTGTATTTTTGTTTGTTATGATAAATATATTTATAAATTAGTGGTCGATATTCCGCACAATTAACGAATCGCTGTTTTAAAAATAAACTCTTTTATATTTTAAAAATTGACGCTTTCTGTAAGGTATTATTATTTTTATTATTCGCATATTCAACAATTAATAAACTCAAAATGAAAAGAATACTATTGATTTACTTTTTTGCTATTGTTTTAGTGAATATCTATGCACAAGATGTGAAGCACTCTACCTTTTATTATCAACGTGCTACTCTATTTGAAATATTACCCACCGACACAACAGATATAATCTTTCTGGGTAATAGCATAACAAATGGTGCTGAATGGCATGAATTGTTCCAAAACTCAAATATCAAAAATAGAGGAATTAGTGGTGATGTTTGTCAAGGAGTGTACGACAGACTTGAACCTATTACTAATGGAAAACCCAATAAGATATTTCTGATGATAGGGATAAATGATATTGCGCGCAATACGTGTATTGATACAATTGCTGAAGGAATAGAAAGAATTATCGATAAAATTAAAGTTGATTCACCGAATACAAAAATATACGTTCAAAGTGTTTTGCCTTTGAATGATGAGCTGGGTATGTTTCAGCAACACACCAAAAGATATTTAGAGATACCTCTTTTGAATAGTGCAATTAAACACATTGCAGAATCAAAGTGCACCACCTATATTGATGCTTATTCATCACTTGTGATTCCTGAAACTAATAAATTAGATCTTAGATACTCCAATGATGGACTTCATCTAATGGGTTTGGGTTATGCGAAGTGGGTGGAAGTGATAAAACCTTATGTGGAAGAGTAGTTATTTCAATTAAAATATAATTTGTTTTATATTAGATGGGATGCTGTATCAGCTTTTTGTTATCTATCTTTAATTTTAACATTAAATTATTTCATATTAGACTTGCATTATTAAAAACATAATATATCTTTGCAGTGCATTAATAAAATATTATACAAACAGTGCGCTTGAGGTGCTCGAGATTTGCAGAATGCTGTTTTGTTGTAAGTGTTTTTTTAATTGCAAACTAAAAAGAAAGTAATTTATTAACAATTTAGTTGAAAGAGTATGAGAAGAAAGAAAATCAAAAGACTGAGAAGCATTATGACTTTAATAGCCTCGATGCTTACTGTTGTGCTCTATGGACAGAACATTACTGTGAAAGGTAATGTAACTGACAACGTGTTCAAAGAGCCTGTTATTGGTGCTACTATTGTTATTAAGGGAACTGCTAATGGTACAGTAACCAATTATGATGGTGACTTCATATTGCAAAATGTGCCACAGAATGCAAAACTCGAGTTTTCATATGTAGGTATGAAATCGCAAGTGATTGACGTAGCAGGTAAAACAACAATTAATGTGGTAATGTCAGAAGATGTGGAATTGCTTGGAGAGGTTGTTGTTACTGGGTATGGAGGTACTCAGTTGCGTAGTAAATCAACCAACTCAATTTCGAAAGTTGAAAACACTACTTTTGAAAAAGGAGTATATTCTAATCCAGCTCAAGCTCTTTCGGGTGCAATACCTGGTGTGCGTGTCATTCAATCGAGTGGAGATCCTGGAGCAACCCCAAAAATCATTTTGCGTGGGGGTACGAACTTTGACGGCTCTGGTTCGCCCTTGATTATTGTTGATGGAATGGTTCGTCAAAGTATGAGCGATATAAATCCAGATGATATTGAATCAATGGAGGTCATGAAGGATGCTGGTGCTACTGCCATTTATGGTGCAAGAGCAAACAATGGTGTTGTGCTCATTACTACTAAGACAGGGAAGTCAGGGTCTAGCTCTATTGATTTAAAAGTGAGATATGGACAGAATTATCTTAATAACCCTTATACATTCTTGGGTGCTGGCGATTATCTGCACTATATGAGAGGTGCATATAAAACTGCTTCTCAATACTTTCAAAAGGAAGATGGGGAAACATGGGTTGGGGTGCAGGATCTTAATACTCTGGGCAATGCTGTTGCATACGGTACAGGTAATATTTATTGGACAACTGATTCTAATGGGAAAAAGATACCTGCCAATGGTCTGCTTGATAACAGAGCAGTTTGGAGTCCAATGTTATATTCTGACGATTTGGGATTTTTACTCAATGAAGGTTGGCAAACCATGATAGATCCTGTTCATGGTGACAAAATTATCTATAAAGATTGGGATATGGTAAAAGCTAACATTAATTCGCCAACAACTTCTCAGGATTATAACTTGGGTTTTTCAGGTGGTAATGATAAAGGTCATTATTATGCCAACTTGGGATATAATAGATCTGAGGGCTTATCATTAGACAATGTATATAATCGCTTGACGTTTACATTAAATTCAGACTATAAAATAAAAGATTGGCTTACTTCTTATACAAACATATCTTTTCAGGATGCAAAATGGAGGGGATTGCCACCAACGCAAGTTAGCGAGGAGAATTATTTTGGAAGAATGATGTCTGCACCTCCAACAATGAGGGGGTATAATCAAAATGGAGAGTTGTTGCTTGGACAAAATGCTAGTGATGGTAACCAAGCGGTAAATATTGATAGATTCATACGTCGTAACAATACTGATAAATTTTCTTTCGCTCAATCGTTTAAAGTAAATATCTTGAAAAACCTTTATTTAAAAACCAGTGTGAATTGGATGTACAGTGAAGGTCATTATGAGTCGTTCAATAAAGATTATTTACAAGGAGCAAATAACTGGAATAGAAATCGAACTTCTCAAGCCAAATTTGATAGAACACTAACTGTTTTGGGTAATACTGTGTTGAATTACAATAATCAGTTTGGATTACACTCTGTCGATGGTCTGCTTGGTGCAGAATATTATGATGACTATAACAAAGGTTTTCTTGCAGAGGGATCGGGTGCACCAACTGATGATTTTATGGATTTGGAATACACGTCATCTGACAAAGACAAAAGAAAGATTGATTCATGGCATACTCAGGAAAGAATTCTTTCTTACTTTGGACGTATAAATTATGATTATGATGCTAAATACCTATTGTCATTGATTTTCCGTCAGGATGGTTATTCTCGTTTGTTAGGAGATAATCGATGGGGATTCTTCCCAGGTGTGTCTGCGGGTTGGGTATTTCATAACGAGCCATTTATGCAGGACTTTGCAAGTTCGATCAACCTTTCTTTTGCAAAACTTCGTTCAAGTTATGGAGTAAATGGTAATGTGTCAGGGATAGGCGCATATCAGCTACAAGGTGAATACGTGGCTCCAAAATACGGAGGGCTAATTGGTTCGCTAATAAAATACCCAACTGATAGCAAGAAATATTATGGGATACCTAATCCGTATTTGCGTTGGGAAAGATCAAATACCTTTGAGGTGGGTGCAGATTTAAGCTTTTGGAATAATAAGCTAACCACTAATCTAACATATTATAATAGATTAACAGCCGACAAGTTTGCAGATATTCCTCTTCCAACCTCATCTGGTATTGCCAGTGTTAGGACTAACAATGGAGCTATCCGTAACTTTGGTTTCGAAGCACAAGTTACTTATCGCGTCGTTGATACCAAAGACTGGAAGTGGACATCTGTACTGAATGCTGCCTACAATAAAAATATTGTAGCAAAACTACCTGACAACGGATTGGAAAGAAATCGTCAGAGTGCATTTCAAGTTTACAGTGGTAACGGTGATGAGAAAATTTGGGTCGGTGGCTTCCAGGAGGGACAAGAGATTGGCGTATTATATGCTTACAAAGCTGAAGGAATTTACAAATCGTATGATGAGATTCCTGATAACTTGGTTGATCGTTCAACAGGTAATAATGGAAGTAATAACTTGATACTTTATGGACCTAAGAAATGGGCTGAGTTTAGTGATGCTGATAAAGTTTCTGCCAATGGAAGAGCTAAAATCTTGCCAGTTCAGCCTGGTGATGTAAAATGGAAGGATGTCAATGGAGATGGAGTTATCGACCAGTACGACCGTGTAAAAATTGGAAATACAACTCCTCGAATTACTGGTGGATTTAACAATACAGTTACTTACAAAAACATCAGTTTGTCGGCGCGGATGGATTTTGCATTAGGTTTCTATATCTCAGACACCAGAACACCTTGGATTATGGGAAATATGCAGGGATCCTTTAATACAATTAGTGATGTAAAAAACTCGTGGACTCCTGAGAATGTCCATGCGAAACTACCTCAATATACCTGGGCAGATCAGTTAGGCAAGCGAAATTACGCACGAGAAACCTCAATGTTTATGTATAAAGGAGACTATTTATCTTTCAGAGAGATTTCCTTGGGTTATACTATTCCAAAATTCTTAGTAGAAAAACTACAAATGTCTAGATTGGAATTTTCAGTTACTGGGCAAAATCTGGGTTATCTGACGAAAGGGAAGAATATTTTCTCGCCCGAAGCTGGAGCAAGTGGATGGGGTGGTTATCCACTACCAAGAACAATTATATTTGGACTTAATGCAACATTTTAATCACATTTAATTTTAATAGGAAAATGAAAAAAATAAAATATTTATTTGTCGTAATGGTTTTGTCCAGCGTTTTCACGTCATGTGATTTGTTGGATTTGAAACCTGAAGACTATTATGCAAGTGGTAACTTTTGGAAAAATGAAGCCCATGTAGATGCTTTTGCAATTGGACTACATGCTGATTTGAGAAACTCGTATCAGAATATCATGTTTATCTTAGGAGAGGCTCGGGGAGGAACACAAAAGACGGGAACTGGTTTTCAAGGTTCAAGTCTTGACAACAGTTCTCCTATCAAGAATAACTCTTTTACAAAAGATAACACTGGGATTAGCAATTGGTATAATCTTTACGAGAAAATTCTCCAAGTAAATCACTTTATCGATCAACTTGAAAATTCTACTGAATTCTTATCAACTGACAAGAAGAACTATTATCTCGGACAGGCTTATGGCTTACGTGCCTTTTACTATTTCTATCTATATAGATCTTACGGTGGAGTACCTATTATTACAGACGTAAAAGTTATGCAGGGGCAGGTGATTGCAAAGGATCTCTATACACCACGTTCAACGCCAAAGCAAACGCTTGATTTCATTAAGACAGACATTAATAAATCTGAATCCTCTTTCGGAAATCAAAAAGAAATTAAACAAAACAAAGGTCAGTGGTCTTACTATGCTACCAAAATGCTTAAAGGTGAGATTTTCCTTTGGTCGGCAAAAGTAATAACAGGAGATCAAGTACCTGAGTCAGGTGATTTAGGAATGGCCGAGGTTGCCATTCAAGATATTCTCAATACCCCGTCTCTGGGTTTGATGAATAAATATTCTGCCACTTTTGATTATGGTAACAAAGGTAACAAAGAAGTGATTTTTTCGACAAGATTTGCAGATGGAGAATCATCAAATTCTATACATCTATTCTCATATCAGTTAAGTGTTTTTCTGAATGCATTCTACGATTTGGATGGGAAGCTTATTGATCATGATATCCTGAAAATTATTTCTACAGTTGTTCAACGTCACGAATATAAGACAGGGCTCTTCAATTCGTATGATAATGAGGACTCTCGAAAAAGAGATATTTTTCTTGATGCATATGATAAAGCTTTGAATTTGAGGGGGACCGTTGTGAAAAAATATAATGGAGTTGTTAATACACAGGGACTTCGCTCATGGTCTGACGACCTTGTGGTTTATCGATATGCGGATGCATTACTAATGATGGCAGAAATTAAGAATCTTAAAGGGGAATCTGTCGCAGATTATATCAATGTGGTTCGTCAGCGTGCATACGGTTCTAATTATATAGTTGCCACTCATGGTTATGTTGATAGTAATTTTGACGAAAATGAATTGGCTATCCTGAAAGAAAGAGATAAAGAATTTGTATTGGAGGGTAAAAGATGGTTTGATATTATTCGTATGCAACAAACAAAAAATGGAAAATCTTTAGCATTTTCTGCAGTTGCTAACTATGATGATCCAAATCCAGTTATTGATCCTGAAAAACCATACTTATTATTATGGCCAGTTGATATCAATACATTAAATAATGATCCAGAATTAGAGCAAACACCAGGTTACAAATAGTAATTGGTTAAATAAAAATCCGAAAACACAAAGTGAATAACTTTTGTTTTCGGATTTGATTATTTTATGCAATGAATTAGGTATTAGTCTTTTTCTATTACTACTAACCGTCAAGCTATATATGGACAAAAGAACGATGAGTCAACAAATATTAGAAGGTATGTTTAGCAGAATAATTTCAATTGTTCTCACAATACTATTCACGCTATCCATTACTGCCAGCCCTATAAAAGTAGCATGCGTTGGCAATAGTATTACTTATGGATATTTGGTAGAAAATAGAGAGAAGAATGCATACCCCTATCAGCTGCAAGAGATGTTGGGCGCAGATTATGAGGTTGGCAACTTTGGTTTATCTGGAGCTACATTGCTTAAAAAAGGACATCGACCATACACCCAAACAGCTGAATACCAACAAGCGTTAGATTTTGAAGCAGACATTGTAGTAATACATTTAGGAATTAACGACACTGACCCCAGGAATTGGCC
>CAZNRT010000046.1:0-20465 GCA_964575445.1 uncultured Proteiniphilum sp.
CTCTCAATCGCACCATATTGGAATTGAAACCCTGTACTGATGTGCAAATGATAATCGTACATTATCACTCTCAATCGCACCATATTGGAATTGAAACGCCGCAATAGATATACATTATAATTAATATTGATGCTCTCAATCGCACCATATTGGAATTGAAACATACGTAATACGGGAGTTATATTTACACGAATTATCTCTCAATCGCACCATATTGGAATTGAAACGGGCTGATCGGTGTCGTTTGTCGCAAAGTAATTAATACTCTCAATCGCACCATATTGTTTGATTTGTTGTATATTTATGCGCAGATTTTGGACACTGTGAAAATGAGAGTTTAAATCAGTGAGAAACAATAAAATTATATATTATCAAGAATGACATTTCAATTTAAAATTCAAATTAGGGAGATTGCGAAACCAACTGTGTGGCGCAGAGTTAAAGTGGATGCAGATAACAGTTTTAGAGATTTACACAAAGTAATTCAATTAGCATTTGGATGGACATTTAGTCATCTTTATTCTTTTTCAAATGAGGCTTTTTCGCCCCTTTTTCAGATTGAGGATCCTGATTTTATGGATGAGGATTATGGCTCTCCAATTGACTCAACAAAAATAAAACTGAACGATATTTTTGTAGTTGAAAAACAGATCTTCACCTATGTATATGATTTTGGTGATGCATGGGAACATAAGATAACACTTGAAAAAATAACCGATGAGAAGTTGGACGTGCCAGTTTGCTTAGCTGGTAAGGGCAAATGCCCGCCAGAAGATTGTGGTGGCGCATGGGGTTATGAAGATATTAAAGTTGCTATCAATGATACTAGTCATCCTGAGTATGAAGACATAAGGAGTTGGTTGGGATTGGATGAGGATGAAGTGTGGGAACCTAACGAGTTTGACCTTGACGAGGCAAATCTAATGTTATCGGAGATCAAACATTTTTGAAAAGAGTAGTATGGTATCCTCTCAAAGACGTATTAATATGAGGCTATAATGCTTTGCTTAATAAGTTAGATATGATAATAAATATTTATTTGGAATATATGCGTACATATTTTACCTTTGGATACTAATCTAAATATATTAAAACCAAACTAGAAATTATGACTGAGAAGAAAATTTTTGTGGCTTCGGATGAGGCTAAGGGAAAAGCTAAGCAGCTGAGATTGTTTGCGATGCTGGCGTGGATTATTGCAATAGCTGGCGAGGTGTTTACTATCATCAAGCTGATTAGCAATGAGACGCTGACAATGCTGATTGTGGCCATTGTGGCGATTATGGCATTGGCTATAACGGGGTCGGTGCTATGGAAGAAATCGAATAGGCTTGATCCTGCTTCGGAGAAGGATAAATTTAAATTTTTTGTTCAAAATCAACTTGGTGCCATTATGGCTGTCTTGGCCTTTCTGCCATTGGTGATTCTAATCTTTACCAATAAGAATCTGGATGGGAAAACCAAAGGTATTGCTGGGACTATTGGTGTGATTGCTTTATTGATAGCTGGTATTACGGGTATTGATTTTAATCCTCCATCGGTGGAGAAATATACTGAGCAGATAAATGCACAAACAGATTTGATAAAGAACTTGAATAATGGTATTGACTTTGTATATTGGACAAATAAGGGTAATAAATTCCATTTGGATTCGGACTGTCAGCATATAAGAGGTCGTGAACAGCATAGTGGTACTGTGGCTGATGCATGGAAAGAGAGAAAAATTGGTGACTCGGAGCTTTGTGCTACTTGCAGAAAGGCTGCTGAAAAAAGAGTGGATGCGCTGCCTGCGCCTACGCCTTCAGATGAGCCTGTGCCTAATGAGCTGGAGGATGAGGCGGCATAAAAAAATATGGTAGAGAAAATTCATGCATTTTCTCTACCATATTAAATTCATGAATTTATTATTGAATGCTATATCTGATCGTAGGGTAGATTGGCTATCAAGTCGGATATTTTGTTTATACCTTCTTGTAATGGTTTTGACACCATCCCTTTCATCAACGTATTAATTTTGGAGTGTACAGTTATCTTCATTTTTGTATTGTACGTCTCTTTTTGTACAAGCTGTATCCAGAGGAATGTTTCGAATGGGAGATTCTCGGATTGGAACTTTACTAATTTATTTGGCTCTCGTTCCACTACTTTAAATCTAACTTCGCCTATTGGGCTGATGTTAAAAGAGCACGAGTCGCTATCAAACTTAAAATCTTTAATTTTATCTTCGGGTATTTTGTCCTTAATCAAATCTAACTTGCTAAGGTCTGATAGTACTCTAAAGATCTCCGCATCATTGTGAGGGATGGTCTTTATATCGCTTGTAAATTCTGTCATATATTTTGTATCTGATTATAAACCTTCACCCCATTTGTCGGGGGCTTTTCTCCAGTTTTGAAGAGTACTTAGTTCCGATTCTTCTATATAGTCTATTCTAAGAGCTTCGTCTAATACTGCATTGTAGTTGGTTAAAGTGGTAAGATTGACACGAGCCTCTTCCATACTTTCTTCAGCTATAGGGAAATTGTAAGTGAAAATTGCAACCATTCCTAAAACGTCAGAACCAGCTTGGCGGATTGCTTCTACGGCTTTTAGACTGCTTTGACCAGTGGAAATTAAATCCTCTATTACAACTACCTTCTGTTTCGGCTTAAGATCACCTTCAATTAGATTTTCAAGACCATGCCCTTTGGGAGCTGAGCGTATATAAACAAAAGGTAAGCTCAATACATCTGCAACAATAGCTCCAGGTGCTATGGCTCCTGTGGCAACGCCAGCTATGGCTTCAACATTGGGATACTTTTCAAGGATGATTCTTGCAAACTCAACTTTGATAAAGTTACGAACTTCGGGGTATGACATGATTTTTCTGTTGTCGCAATAGATCGGAGATTTCCATCCCGATGCCCAAGTAAAGGGATTGGATGGTTGTAGCTTTATAGCTTTAATCTTTAATAATTTGTCAGCAGTTAATTTTTCTACTATGTGCATAATATCAATTTATCTTTTAGTTTTCAGAATTAGTGCAAAAATAATAGTTTTTATTGTGATTGATGGTTTTATTGTATAAATTAATATCAAAATGCCTCTCCAAGTGATGCAATACTAATTTTGATTCCTTCAATAGCTATGGTGGCTATGACGCATGCTTCTATGGTGGAGCCAGTGGTGATGATATCGTCGATAAGCAGTATGTGCTTATTGATGTACTCTTCAGGGTTTGTGATGATGAATATTCCTTTTACATTTTCCCACCGCTGTGTTTTGGAAAGCTTAGTTTGAGTGGGATTGTTGATAGCTCTGACGAGGTTGTTTGTGGATATGGGAATATTGGTGCTTTGTGATATGCCATGAGCTATTATTTCTGCTTGATTGTATCCTCTTGCTTTTATTTTCTTTTTGTGTAATGGGATAGGGACTAAATAGTCTATGTTTTCGATAAATTTGCTTCCCTTTAGATCTTTCCCAAATAGTCTGCCAAGGAGATATCCAATTTCTTTGTTTTGTTTATACTTGAGCTCGTGAATAAGTGGCTGTAATAGTCCTTGCTTGTTGAATTTGCAAAAAGTTGCTATACGCTCGAATGGGAATCTGCCAGCTAATATTTGTTCGGCTTTGTTGTTTGGGATTAAGTAATTGTTGGTGCGAGGCAATTTGTATAGGCAGTTCAAACAGATACACTTCTCCTGATCAAGTAGCTTGTAGTTACAATAAATACAGGTATTAATGAAAAATGGGGATAGTATTTTTCTGAAAATATTTACCATGTTATGTCGTTGCTTGTTGAAATTTTGTCAATACATTTGATAATATCAGCCATCTCAAAGCCTCTACTTAGAGCAAATCTAATTACTTTGTTTCGTTTTTCGTATTCTGAGTTGGCTTTTACACTCTCCATTTTTTGTTTGATTATTGGCAACAACTGATCGGTGAGTAGCTCTGGTTCGATTTCTTCTAATACTTCATTCATAATATTATGTGGTATCTGTTTTAGTTTCAATGAGTATCTTATTTTTACTAATCCCCATTTTGAAAAGCTAATCTTGTCGTTAATATAACTTCGAGTATATCTAACATCATCTATAAACTTGTGTTTCTGGAGTTCTGTTATTATTCTTTCTGACTCCTCGCTGGAAAGATTTAATCGATATAGTTTTTGTTTAATATCGAAAGTGCAATATTCTTTTCGAGAGCAAATCCTCATCATTCGAGAAAGTGCTTTCTTTTCAGTTATTTTATTTTCTTGATAATGTTCCATAATATTTAGCTTTTCTCTGCTTTGATCATCCTGTCATTGCCTGATAAGTCTTGTCGAAGCTCGACTTTTGCGAATCCTTTTCTTATGAGCATCTGTTTCGTGTCTTCACCAAAGTTTCTATTTATTTCGAAATATAGTTTTCCTTTTGGTTTGAGAGAATTTAAAGCAAATGTTGCAATATGCTCATAGAATAATAGGGCTTTGTTGTTGGGCACAAATAGTGCTAAGTGCGGCTCGAAATCTAAAACAGTGTCATGCATTTCAGCTTTTTCTGTTTCGGTAATATAGGGTGGGTTGCTTACAATGATATCAAAAGAAGTGTCTGATATGTCGGTTTGTAATATGTCTTGTTCAATAAACGAGATATCTACTTTATTTCTTTGAGCATTTATTTTTGCTACTTCCAATGCTTGAAGTGATATGTCACAGGCTTGCACTTTGGCTGTGGGTATATTGTGAGCAAGTGATATGGCTATACAACCACTACCAGTGCCAATATCGAGTATGGAAAGATCATGTTCGCTATGACTATCTAAAATAATCCACTCTACCAATTCTTCTGTTTCGGGACGAGGGATTAAAACACTATTGTTGACCATGAATTTTAGATTGAAAAAATCACTATCGCCTAATACATACTGAATCGGCTCTCTTGATTTTAGCTTTTCAATAATTTCTGATAAAATTGATAGTTCTGCTTCGGATAAATCATTAAGTTTGTATGTCAGAGATTCAATAATGGATATACAGAGTTGCTTTTCTAAAATCAACTGTGTGATGGCTGATATTTCACCCTGTGAATATATCGGTTTTAATTGGCATTTGATATAATCTCTGATATTTTGCATTAGCTGAATTGAGTTTTAATATTTATAATGTAACAAAGATAGGAAAAATGACAATTGATGAGAAATATATGGAGCGATGTCTGCAACTTGCAAATAAAGGTTTAGGTTCTGTTATGTCAAATCCATTAGTGGGTGCAGTTATCGTAGATAGTGATGAGATTATTGGTGAGGGATATCATAGGGTGTATGGTGAAGGGCACGCTGAGGTGAATGCTATTAATTCAGTTAAAGATAGATCACGCTTATCATCATCGACTATGTATGTTTCACTTGAGCCTTGTGCTCATTATGGCAAGACTCCGCCTTGTGCTGAACTGATTGTGAAAAATGGAGTGAAGAGAGTAGTGGTGAGTGCCACCGATCCCAATCCTGCTGTGGCTGGTAGAGGAATAGAAATAATGCGTCAGGCTGGGATTGATGTTGTTGAGGGGGTGTTAGAGGAAAAATCAATGGAGCAAAATAGGGTGTTTCGTGTTAATCATATTTGTAAAAGACCTTATGTGATATTAAAATGGGCACAGAGTGCTGATGGATTTGTGGACAGGGTGAGAGAAGTCGGAGATGGACTGAGTGCTACTAAATTTTCCAATGATATCTCATCAGTATTTGTACATAAGCTTCGTGCTCAAATTCAGGGTATAATGGTGGGAACTAATACTGCTTTTCTTGATAACCCAAGCTTGACAACAAGATATTGGTATGGACAAAATCCAACGAGAATTGTCGTTGACAGAAATGGATCATTGCATGACGATATGGCATTATTTGATGAGGAGGCTGACACAATCGTGTTGACTGAAGTGGACTATAAGGATGCAGGGGCAAGAGTGAAATATATAAAGGTGGATTTGACAAATAATTCAAATAAAGATATTCTGGATGCATTCTACGAACAGAGTATTTATTCTGTGATGATAGAAGGGGGATCAAAACTGTTGTCGAGTTTTGTGGATCAAAATTTGTGGGATGAGGCATATGTTGAAATATCCTCAGAGTGTTTGGGGAGTGGTGTAAAGTCTCCAAAAATTAATCTTGAAAATAGTTATACAAAAAGGGTTAGAGATAATATTCAGCATCATTTAAAGAATAAAATAACTCAAAATATTATTTAAATGTGTGCATTGTTATGGTTAAAGCCGAAAATCTTTCTACTTTTGCAAAGCTTATAAGTATAGTACATTATTTAATGAAACAAATGATTTTGAAATATTTCTACCGTTCTTTTGGTATATTGCTATGGGTCTTGATGTTGTCATCTTGTATCAACTCTACATCTGTTGAGCAGGATCCCATAAAAGATGCTCAAATATACACATTTGGCATTATTTCTAAGAATGACTCAAACAAGTATTTGAATGATACTAAGTTTAGTATTGACCAAATAAATGGAAGAATTTTTAATAGAGACTCTCTTCCTTATTTATTTAATGTCGATAGTATTTTGCTAAGTATAAGCGGAACTCCTTTAGCAGGATTTTCTAATATTGAGGTTAAGCTTCGTGATGCTGATAGCACTTTCTCTTGGAATGGCAAGGACTCGGTGGCTTTGCATAGGCTTAAATCTATTGAAACTACTGCTCAGGATGGTAAAACAATATTGAAATATGATATTTCTATAAATATTCATCAGCAGGATCCATATGTTTTTAACTGGAAGATAGTCGGGAATAATTATATAACCCCATCATCTATCGATGCTCAGAGAACAATAGCATTTGAAGATCAATTTATTACATATTACAAAATTAATGGAGATATTAGAGCTACTTCCGCTACTGCCTCAAATGGTAATGATTGGAGTTCTAAAGTAGTTTCTGGATTACCAGTAGAGGTTGACCTTTCATCCATACTCGTTGCAACACATCTTGATGTGCCCACTTTGTATTGTGTCGATGATAATAGAAAAGTTTTCTATTCTGAAAATGGTTTTGCTTGGAGTCAAATAAATAGTGACTATCCAGTAGAAGCAATATATGGTGAATTGCCCTTTGTTACAGGAGAATATGCAATATTGGTGTCTATAGAACATAAGGGTGCTATTAAGTTTGCAACAACTGATGATTTCTCTTCATTTGATATTCTAAACAAAATTGAAGACAATATGCCAGTTAAAGATTTTACCGCTGTGAGTATAAATAATCCTAAAGTATATTCTGCCAAATATATAATATTGTGTGGAGGTAAGGATAAACTGGGGGTTGTTAACAAAAAACTATGGATAATTCAAGAGAAGGACGGTGCGATAAGCTCTATATCTAATAATGTATCCATGTCAACTTCTGGTGCAAAGCTTTTCTTGTATGATGGGAGAGTGTATATGTTTGTAGCTGAAGATGATGCCAATAAGTTCTATTTTTCAAACAATTATGGTTTGACGTGGACTTGGGGTGGAATAAACCAAGTAGTAGATAAAGATATGCAATATAGAAGTGATCCATCAATTGTTACTGACGCAAATAACTTTATGTGGGTTTTCGGTGGAGAATCTAAGACAGGGGTTCAAATTGTTGATGTATGGCGTGGAAGACTAAATAAATTGGCTAAATAAAAAATAGAACATTCATACTTTAAGTGGTGAGATTGCGTTAGAAATAGACAAGCTAATTATCATTTGTAATGAATAAAATAATTATTGTCTCTTTATTATCATTAGTTTTCAACTTTGGTACGTTATTCTCAATTATTGCTCAAGAGTATAAATATGAGATTGGTGGGGCTTTGGGGAGCACATTTTATATGGGCGATGCTAATAGAACAAAGCTGTTTTTGCATACTAAGCCTTCGATAGCATTACTGCATCGGTATAACTTGAATTTGAATTGGGCAGTAAAATCTAATTTTTTATTTGGAAAAGTATCAGGTAATACACAGGATTCACAGAATATATTCCCGAATAGAAATGAAGCCAACTTTGAGAGAGATTTCTTTGAGCTGGGAAGCCAGTTAGAGTTTAGTGTTTTTCCTTATAGCGATATGTTTTCATATATGAATGCAAGGACATATTCACCATATCTGTTTATAGGAATTGGAATAACTATTGCAACTGGAGAAGCATTTTTTGCAAGTCCAAATGTGCCAATCGGTATTGGATTTAAATATAAACTGAGGCAAAGAATGAATATTGGAGCTGAATTTTCGATGCGAAAACTATTTGCAGACAACTTTGATGTTGTCGACAAATTAGATAATTGGAATTTGGATTCTCCATATGGTATTAAGAGTAGCTTCTTTAAAAATAAAGATTGGTATTCGCTTATGATGATTTTCTTTACTTGGGAGTTTGGTGAGAAATATAAGCCTTGTTGTGGTGATAACTAATTTTGAATTTAAGATTAAATATGTCGCTTATTGACAGAATAGATATAAAAAATGTGCCCAACCATGTGGCTATAATCATGGATGGAAACGGTAGATGGGCCAAACAACGTGGTCTTGAGCGTGTAGAGGGGCATCGAAAGGGTGTTGACTCAGTGCGTGAGGTGGTGGAAGCTGCTGCCAAGGCTAATGTTAAGTGGCTTACCATTTATGCTTTTTCTACAGAAAACTGGCAAAGACCCGATGACGAAGTGTTATCGTTAATGGAGTTAATGGTGAAAGCGATTGCTAATGAAACTCCAAATTTGAAACAAAAAGGTGTTCGACTTAAATTTATTGGTGATATAGAGCGACTACCGCAAGAGACCCGTGAGTCGATATGGATAAGTACCAACGATACGAAAGATGGAAATACTATGACTCTTGTGGTTGCAATAAGTTATTCATCGAGGTGGGAAATCACTGAGGCTATAAAAATTATTTGCTCGGACGTAAAAAGCAGTTTGATCGATAAATATGATATCACTGAGGATGTTGTAGATAGATATATGAAGAGTGATGGTGTTCCTGATGTTGATTTACTCATAAGATCTGGCGGTGATATTCGGATTAGTAATTTCTTGTTATGGCAATCTGCGTATGCTGAATTATATTTTACTAAGGTATTTTGGCCCGATTATGGGGAGGAGGAGCTTTATGAGGCAATACTTGAATATCAAAAGAAAGAACGTCGATTTGGTAAGGTCAGTGAACAATTGGATATAGATAGCCTAATTTAGAATAGAATGTTTACGCATGTATAGATTTTGTTTGCGTTATAATAATAATAATGATGTTAATGAATAAATTTCATTTAGTACTTATGTTTGCAATGCTTTCTCAAATGTTTTCGTTTGGGCAGGTTGCAAACAATGATACCATTCAGTTGATTCAATCGGAGAGTACACCCGTAGTTAATTATTCAGCTACTCCTAAAAGATATGTCATTGCAGATATTGATGTAACAGGAGTAGAGGGTACGATGTATGAAGACCAACAGTTTGTGCTGTTCGGATATTCTGGTCTTTCTATAGGTCAGGAGATACAAGTGCCAGGCGAAGATATAACAAATGCTGTGAAGCGATTCTGGAAATTGGGTCTCTTTTCGGACACCAAAATTCTTCAAACCAAAATTAAGGGAGATAGTATCTGGTTAGAAATAAGACTTACCGATAGACCGCGTGTGTCTGATATCCGATACATGGGGATGAAGAAAAGTGAACGTGAAGATATTGAGAAGAAGATCTCTATGGTTAAAGGTAACCAAATAACACCCAATCAAATTAATAGTGCTAAAACTATTATTGAAAGATACTTTGACGAGAAGGGTTTCGGAGAGGCTAAAGTATCTATTATGGAACGGGCTGACGTTAGTGGGAAAAACATGGTGATATTAGATATTGACGTTGACAAGAAGGAGAAAATAAAGGTTCGAAAAATTAATATCACTGGTAATGCGGCTCTTTCTGCATCAAAGCTCAAATGGGCTATGAAAAAAACCAATGAAAAGGGAAATCTCAAACACTTGTTTAGGTCTAAGAAATATGTTGAGAGCCTGTATAAAGAGGATAAGAAGAACTTAATTAATAAGTATCATGAGTTTGGCTATCGTGATGCTGAGATTATAAAGGATTCTGTTTATAAAGTTGATGACAAAACAGTAGGTATTGATATCGTAGTGGATGAGGGACCTCAATACCATATTAGAGCTATCAACTGGGTAGGAAATACTCAATATAACTCATTTGATCTTAATAGAACACTCAATATGAGCACTGGTGATGTTTACAACCAGAAAAAACTAGCTGAACGATTGATGTCGGATGATGATGCAGCAATAAACTTGTATCAGAATCAAGGTTATCTTTTCTCAGGAATTGATCCAATAGAAATAAATATTGAAAATGATTCGGTAGATTTAGAATTGAGAGTTACTGAAGGACCAAAGGCAACTATTAAGAGAGTTGTGATACAAGGAAACGACCGATTGTATGAGGATGTCATCAGAAGGGAATTACAAACAAAGCCAGGTGCAGTTTATAGCAAAGAGGATATAATTCGTTCAATCAGAGAAATTGCACAGACTGGACATTTTGACCCAGAGAACTTACAACCTGGGATAGTGCCTAATCAAGAAGACGGAACAGTAGATTTGACTTACCCATTGACTTCTAAAGGTAATGATCAAATAGAGTTTTCAGCTGGTTGGGGGGTTACTGGTCTCATTGGTAAGCTCAGTTTGAAGCTAAATAACTTTTCACTAAAGAATCTTATTGATCGCGAAAACTATAGAGGTATAATACCACAAGGTGAAGGGCAAACATTGATATTGAGTGCACAGACTAACGGTCAATATTATCAATCATATCAATTCTCATTTATAGAGCCTTGGTTTGGAGGCAAAAGACCTAATAACTTCTCTGTGAATGGATATTATTCAAGATATACAGGGCTTAACACTGATTATTACGGTCAAAATAATCCTTATATGGGTGGCTATGACCCGTATAATCCATATGGTGGCTATGGTGGCTACGGTGGATATGGAGGTGGATATGGCGGATATGGCGGTGGATATGGCAGTGGCTATTCTCAGGATTTAATGCAATATGCATCTGACCCAAACGAGGTGTTTGAAATTATAGGAGCATCCATTGGTTATGGAAAGAGACTGAATTGGCCAGACGATTATTTTCAAATAATGGGTGAGTTGGGATACCAACGCTATAACTTGAAAAACTGGTCTTCATGGAATCAATTTCCATTTTCTACTGGTAATAGCAATAGTGTAACCCTTGGATTAACGCTGGCTCGTCAATCAACTGATAATCCTATTTATACTCGTATGGGGTCAGAATTTACTTTTAATATTTCTGCTACTCCTCCTTTTTCGTTGATTGATGGTAAGGACTATGCAAAAATGTCAAATAGAGATCCAGCAAAGTATTCATGGAATGAGTATTATAAATGGAAATTTAAAGCAAGAACATATACTCCTCTTGCTCCACTAACTATTAAGAGAACTCCAGTACTTGCTACAAGGGTAGAATATGGCTTCCTCGGACATTATAATAAAGACAAACTTACTCCTTTTGAAACATTTGACATGGGGGGAGATGGAATGAGTGGTTATTCCACCTCGTTTGCTACTGAGAATGTTGCACTTAGAGGATATGACAATAACTCTATTGCTCAACAAGCAAGAGCCTATACCCGATTGGGGGTAGAAGTAAGATACCCACTTATACTTGAACCAAATTCTACTATTTATGCCTTAGGCTTTGTTGAGGCTGGTAATGCTTGGTATGATCTGAAAGATTTTAATCCTTTCGACTTAAAGCGATCTGCTGGTGTCGGGGCTCGAATCTTCCTACCAATGATTGGATTGATGGGTATAGACTGGGCTTATGGATTTGACCCAGTGAGGGGAAGTAGGAGCAATGGTGGAAGTCAATTCCATTTCATTATCGGTCAAGAGTTCTAACGTTTTAATATTATTTACAGATTATGAGCTAAACGAAATATTATTTCGTCAGTCTTTATTCTGTATAACAATTTAAAAGCTTAACATTATGAAGAAAACTATTTTATTTTCAATACTATTAATGACAATGTCTTTTTCGAGCAGTTATGCTCAAAAATACGCATTGATTGATATGGAGTATATTTTAGGGAAAATTCCAGCTTTCGAAAATGGAAATAAGCAGCTGGAAGGCTTATCAAAACAGTGGCAAGAAGAAGTGGATAAGTCAGCCAAGGCAGTCGAAGCTATGTATAAAAAATATCAGGCTGATTTAGTATTTCTTTCGGGTGAAGAAAAGACAAAGCGTGAAAATGAAATTGTATCTAAAGAAAATGAGATCAATAAACTAAGGGATTCTTATTTTGGAAGCCAAGGTGAATTGTTTAAGAGGCGTGAGTCTTTTATGAAGCCAATTCAAGATGAAATATACGAAGCAGTAAAGGAGATCGCTACTGCTAATTCATATCAGGTGGTTGTTGATAGAGCTTCAGCCTCAGCAATAATATTTGCGTCTCCAAGTATTGATATCAGCGATCAAGTTTTAACTCTATTGGGTTACTAATAACCAAATATATATTACCTTTGTACACATATTTAAGAACTAACAAACATTATTCATTTTAATTATGACCAAAAAATTAATTGTTTTATTGCTTGCGATTGCTCCTTTTGTGGCATTTGCTCAAACTTCTAAAATAGCATATGTAAATGCTGGAGAAATTTTCAGTCTAATGCCTGAAGTTAATGATATTGAAAATCAATTAAGTAAAAAGCAAGAGGATATTACAAAAAGTGGACAAGCTCTTGAAGCGGAGTTTAACAAAAAGGCTGAAGAGTTTCAAAAAACTATTGATACCGCATCTGAGGCAACTAAGGCTGATCAGCAAAAACAGTTGGAGCAAATACAGGAACGCTATCAAATGTTTCAACAAAACAGCTATAAAGAGATGCAAGATTTACAACAAAAATTGGTTGCTCCAATACAAGAAAAGATCTCTAAAGCTATTAAAGAAGTGGGTGATGAAAAAGGATATGCATATATTCTTGATGTCTCTACTCAACAATCACCAATTGTTTATATTAATGATGCAAGTGAAAATGCTACACCATTAGTGAAAACCAAATTGGGTATTAAATAATATTTTAGGTTTTTAGTAATATAAGCATAACTTTATAATAAAAACTGGATGAGTTTCTCTCAATCCAGTTTTTTTGCTTTATATGGTTTTGAGTTTGTTATTCTATTTTCTTACATCTACACCCCACAACAGTTTGTCGCGTAAGGTTTCATAAAATGTATGTCCCTTTCTTTTAATCACTTTTAGAGTATAGTTTGCTTTGCAAATGTCTATCTCTATTGAAGTGTTGTAGATCTTAGAATGCCCATCAGTTGAGACTAAAAATGTGTTACTTCTACTTTCAGTTCTCACTCTTATGGTAACGTCATTGTTGACAACCAAAGGGCGAGATGTTAGATTGTGAGGAGCAATTGGTGATAAAACTATGCTTGAGGATTTGGGCATTAGTATTGGACCTCCAACACTCAGCGAGTAAGCCGTAGATCCAGTTGGAGTAGCAATAATTAATCCATCAGCTTGATATGAAGTAAGTAGCTCGTTGTCGATATATGTATGAAGAGTAAGCATTGAGGCGGTATCTTGCTTTAAAATAGCTACTTCATTTAGAGCATGCTCAATTTGAGTATTTAGAGGATTGTTCTTTTGTGACACTTTTAGTAGTGATCTTTCCTCAATTAGATAGTTGTTTGTATATAATTCTTTAATTGTTTCGTCCAAATCTTGGAAGTTTATATCTGCTAAAAATCCTAACCTGCCTGTGTTGATGCCAAGTATTGGTATCCCCGAGTCTCCAATTGCGTTTGCAGTACGAAGAAATGTGCCGTCACCTCCCACACTCAATGCGATGTCTGCTTCATGTAGCTCGTCGTATGTAATACATTGGTTTTTCAATATATCTCTGCTATGTATCGATAACGTGTTTAAGAGTGAATTGCTTATCAATACTTCGAGACTATACTTGTGTAATATTTTACAAACAGCTATTAACTGTGCCTCGGATCTTAGGGTTTGATTAGGAAAAGAACTTCCGAATAGTGCGATTTTCATATTCCTTGTGAACTGTTTTATAGTAGTTAAATCAATTGTTCTCTTAATATGATTTAGTCTTAAGATAGTTTACATATTTAGATAATATAGCAGTTCGTCCAGTCTTTCTTTGTGCGTATCTGTCACAACTCCCTCCTTCATGCTATAATATATTATTTTATAGTTGAACCTTTCAAAACTCATTAATACTGGGGATATATCAATCAGATTTAGTTTGATTGATATGAGTAATGTATTGCCATCTGCAACAGGTAAGACAAATAGATTCATAACATGCGCATTATTGCTCTCAACGATACGTGCGATGTCAGTGAGGGTATAGTCTATCAAAGGAACTTCTATCACTAACATTGAGCTTTCGGTATCAGAAAGACCCATAAAATTGTCTGTAGTGAATGATACTGACTGCTTCTCTATTTGTTGCTTGATAAAATCTTTCATCTCCTTTTTTTAGGCAAAACCGTTATTTCGTGCTATTTTTGTATTGAATTACAAAGATGGGAAATATTTTGCGTAAAATACAGCATAATACATCTTTTGTTTAGTATCTAAATCCTATATTCCTGTAGGTTATTAAAGTAGAGCATTTTTATAAAGAATAAAATAATGACAAAACTTAGTGTTAATATTAATAAGGTTGCAACAATAAGAAATGCAAGGGGTGGAAATATTCCTAATTTATTGCAAGTGGCAGTTGACTGTCAGAAATTTGGGGCTGATGGAATAACTATTCACCCTCGACCGGATGAAAGACATGTTAGGTATGCAGATGTTTTTGATTTGCAACCAAGAGTCACTACAGAGTTCAATATTGAAGGAAACCCTACTCCTAAGTTTATCTCTTTGATTGAAAGAATAAGACCAAATCAAGTTACATTGGTGCCAGATACAGATGATGCTTTAACTTCAAATGCTGGCTGGGATACAATTGTCCATAAAGACTTTCTAACCAAAGTCGTTGGTGAATTTCAATCTATGGGAATTAGAACATCTATTTTTGTAGATCCAAATCCTGAGATGATTAAAATGGTGTCAGAAATTGGGGCTGATAGAATAGAGCTATTTACAGGTCCTTATGCTGGTAATTATTTGAAAAATAAAGAAGCAGCAGTAGCTCCTTTTGTTGAAGCTGCGTCTTTAGCAAAGAAACTTGGGCTTGGTGTTAATGCTGGGCATGATTTGAGCCTTGATAATCTGAATTTTTTGTATAAAAATATTCCATGGCTTAAAGAGGTGTCAATAGGTCACTCATTGATTAGCGATGCGTTATATTACGGTCTTGAAAAGACTATCAAAGCCTATAAAAAATGTTTAAATACAGACTGTGAGACAGATAAATAATAAAATAGTGCTATTTTTACGCCTCAGAAAATAAATATATTTATACAATGACTTTGTTACAAATTACTTCACTTCAGGATACTTCCCAACAGTTGGGACATATTGCTACAGAAATGGAACCCCAAGCAGCTATGAATGCTTTAGATCTTGCATTCAAGGGTGGTTGGATAATGATTGTTTTGTTGATTCTACTTTTACTTTCGATATTTGTCTTGATTGAAAGAACTTTGGTTATTAATAAAGCAAGCAAAGAGGATAATTCCTTTATGAATCGTATTAAAGATTACATTTTGGATGGAAAAATAGAGACTGCATTGTCGCTATGTAAAAGTACGAGCACACCTTCTTCAAGAATGGTTGAGAAAGGTATTACTCGATTGGGAAGACCAATGACAGATGTGATGTCGGCTATTGAAAATCAGGGTAATATTGAGATTTCTAAATTAGAGAAGGGTTTGCCTCTATTAGCAACTGCCGCATCTGGTGCTCCAATGATCGGTTTTCTTGGCACAGTAACTGGCATGGTAAAAGCTTTTATGAGTATGGCAAATGCTGGTGCAAATGTAGATGTCAATATTCTTTCAACAGGTATTTATGAGGCTTTGGTTACAACAGTAGGTGGTCTTGTCGTTGGAATTATTGCTCTTTTTGCTTACAATTATCTTACTACAAGAATCAAAGGTATTGTGAATAAATTAGAAATGAGAATAATGGAGTTTTTGGATATCTTGAATGAGCCAGCAGCATAGCTTAGTTTAGATAAACTATTTTTGAATTCAAACTATTATATAACAAACAAATGGCATTAAAACAAAGATTCAACTTAGAAGCTAATTTTAGTATGGCATCTATGACAGATGTTATATTTCTGTTGCTTATTTTCTTTATGATTACATCTACAATTGTGGTGCCAAATTCTATTAAAGTGTTGTTGCCTAAGTCGCAACAGCAAGCACAGGCTAAGCCAATCACGAGAGTGACTATAGATAAAGAACTCAATTATTATGTGGCAAATGCTAATGAGAGGGAAAGAGTGATAGATTTTGATGAGCTGATTCCCTTTTTACAAATGGCATATACGAATGATCCTGATATTTTTGTAGCTTTATATGCCGATGAAGATGTGCCTTATAGAGAGATTGTAAGAATCTTGGATATTGCAAATCAGAATAAATTTAAGATGGTATTGATGACCAGACCTAATTAATGGGTGGCTATAATTCATAAATACTTAATATGAAAATTTCAAGAGAAGAAATAGGTGGAGTTGTGGGAACAGGCATTTTTGCGGTGCTACTCCTGCTAATTCTTATATTCTCTTATTTTACATTGATGCCCGTTCCTGATGAGCTTGAGGGTGTTCCTGTTATGTTTGGCAATGTGGAAAATTCGTTTGGAGATATTGAGCCTCCGATGAATGAGATAATTCCAGAACCTCAAGCTCAAGAACCAAAGGTCCCCGTTCCTTCTCCTGCGCCACCATTGATAACTCAAGATATTGAACCCACAATTAATGTGACAGCTAAACGAGAGGAGGAGCGCAAGAAGGCTCAGCAAGTGGCAGAACAGCAACGATTGGCTCAGCAAAGAGTTGAAGAGCAACGTATAAAAGAAGAGCAGATAAGATTGGCGGAGATTGTTAAAAAGAAGAGAGAAGAGGATGAGAAGCGAAAAAGAGATATTAATCAACAGATGAGTGGGCTTTTTGGGGAATCATCTGGAAGTAGAGGAGATACAGAGGGAACTGGAACTCAGGGAGTGTCAACAGGTAATGATTCCAAAGGCTCCACTTCAGGATTGGGTGGCGTTGGTACTTATAACTTAGGTGGAAGAAGCTTGGGACAGGGAGGATTGGTTAGACCTGGTTATACTGTAAATGATGAGGGTATTGTGGTGGTGACAATTACCGTGGATCCTCAGGGTAATGTAATCAATACTGAAATAGGGAAAGGGACTACTACTCCAAATAGTACATTGAGGAAGGCTGCTCTGGATGCTGCTAAGCGCACAAAGTTTAACTCCATAACATCAATGAATAACCAACAAGGAACTATTACTTATAGATTCAATCTGAATTAGAATTAGTTGAAATATATACACTAATCATTCATTTTTTATATCTTACTCAGTATTGATATCAATTTTATTTATTAATCAAATACATTTTTATTATGAAAACTGTAGCATTATTTTTGGCTAATGGATTTGAGGAAATCGAAGCATTAGGAACAGTGGACGTTTTGAGAAGAGCAGGAATAACAGTTCATACTGTCTCTATTACGGATGAAAGAGCAGTTGTTGGTGCACATAATATCACTGTTTTGGCAGACAAGTTGTATTCGGAATTGGACTTCTCTAACATTGATGTCCTTGTATTGCCAGGTGGAATGCCTGGAGCAAGGCATCTAAATGAGCACGGTGAGCTAAAGGTCAAAGTAAAAGAGTTTGCTCAGAAAGGTAATATTGTGGCGGCAATTTGTGCAGCACCAATGGTGTTGGGCGGATTAGGCTTACTGGAAGGTAAAAGAGCAACATGTTATCCAGGCTTCGAATCATATTTGACTGGGGCAAAAACAACTGGTGACAAGGTGGTGGTTGACCAAAATATTATAACTGGAAAAGGTCCTGCTTTTATGTTCGATTTTGCATTGCAGTTGATCGAAACAATTGCTGGAGATTCAAAGATGAATGAAGTGAAGGCAGGGCTTCTTTTATAATCACACATAGACAAAAATCTTGACTCCTCAAAAAAAGAAGATGTCGGATTTCAATAATTAGGTGCAAAGAGTTGGTTTTTAGCTAAAAACCAATTATCTTTGCACCGTTTTTTTATAACAATATAAAGTCTAACTTATTTAATTACAAATTATTATTCAACAAATGACTGACAACTTAAAAACGGCAGCTCCGATTGTAGATTTCGATTGGGATGCTTATGCTAAAGGTGAAGTTTACACTAAAGAAGTGAAAGAACAACTTGCCGAAAGCTACGAAGGAACTCTTAGCAAAATTAACGACAAAGAGGTCGTTAACGGTACTGTTACCTCCATGAACAAACGCGAAGTAGTAGTTAATATTGGCTACAAATCTGACGGTCTTATCTCTATGAACGAATTTCGTTACAATCCAGATCTAAAAGTGGGTGACGAGGTTGAAGTTTACATTGAGAGCCAAGAAGATAAAAAAGGACAACTAATCCTTTCTCACAAAAAAGCGCGTGCATCTCGCTCTTGGGATAGAGTAAATGCTGCTCTTGAAAATAATGAAGTAATCAAAGGTTATATCAAATGTCGCACAAAAGGTGGTATGATTGTTGACGTATTTGGAATTGAAGCATTCTTGCCAGGTTCACAAATTGACGTTAAGCCTATCCGCGACTATGATATCTTTGTTGACAAAACAATGGAGTTCAAAGTTGTTAAGATCAATCCCGAGTTTAAGAATGTGGTTGTTTCACACAAAGCTCTTATTGAAGAAGAACTTGAACAACAAAAGAAAGAAATTATCTCTAAACTTGAAAAAGGTCAAGTACTTGAGGGAGTTGTTAAGAACATCACTTCTTACGGTGTATTTATCGATTTGGGTGGCGTAGATGGTCTAATTCATATCACTGACCTTTCGTGGGGTCGTATCCAACATCCAGAAGAGGTTGTTCAGCTTGATGATAAAATCAATGTTGTAATCCTTGACTTTGATAATGAAAAGAAACGTATTGCCCTTGGTATGAAGCAACTTGTGCCACACCCTTGGGATGCTATGGATGATAGCTTAAAGGTGGGCGATATAGTTAAAGGAAAAGTTGTAGTTATTGCTGATTACGGTGCTTTTGTTGAGGTTGCACCAGGAGTAGAAGGACTGATTCACGTTTCAGAAATGAGCTGGACGCAACACCTACATAGTGCACAAGATTTTGTGAAAGTGGGCGAAGAGGTTGATGCGGTGATCCTAACACTCGAACGCGAAGAGAGAAAAATGTCTCTTGGTATCAAGCAACTTAAACCAGATCCATGGGAGGATATCGAGGTTAAATATCCAGTTGGAAGTACTCATACTGCTACTGTACGTAACTTCACTAACTTCGGTGCATTTGTTGAAATCGAAGAAGGCGTTGAAGGTTTGATTCATATTTCTGACCTTTCATGGACTAAGAAAATTAAGCACCCAAGCGAAATTACCGAAATAGGTGCTCCAATAGAAGTGCAAGTTTTAGAGATTGATAAAGATAATCGTCGTCTAAGCTTAGGACACAAACAATTGGAGGAAAACCCATGGGATGTATTTGAAACTATCTTTACAACTGGTTCGGTTCACGAGGGTACAGTTGTGGAGTTTGTAGATAAAGGAGCTTTAATTTCACTTCCATACGGTGTTGAAGGTTTCGCTACACCAAGACATTTGGTGAAAGAAGATAATTCTCAAGCACAAGTAGATGACAAATTAGAGTTTAAAGTAATTGAGTTCAATAAAGATGCTAAGCGTATCATTGTTTCTCACAGTCGTGTTTATGAAGATGCTCAAGGAGCTTCTGATGACAGCAGAAAAGGAGCAAGACGTGTTAAGAGAGATGACCAACCAGCAGCTTCTTTGCCATCAGTAGAGAAATCTACTTTGGGTGATATTGAAGAGTTGGCAGCTTTGAAAGAGCAGCTAAATCAAAAAGCAATCGACGCTTTAAATAAAAAGAACGAAAAGGATAATACTAATGCTGAATAAGTAGAGTTAATATCCATATGGGTTAGTTTGTAAGCCCATATACTATAATGAGCCGTTCCTATTGATAATAGGGCGGCTTTTTTTGATATAGGTTGTATTGGAAAATGCAATTTTCTAAATACCAATTATTAATCATGCGCTCATGTTCCAAACCATTATCAAGTGTTTCTTTGTGAGCTACCTTACTTATACCAAAATCTGTTCTCTCCATAATATTATCTTAATATGATAGAATATATATGCTGTCAGCGGTTGTAGAGAGTTTGTAGTATTGGAGATGGTATGTTCAACGTAACGGTTAGTTC
>CAZNRT010000047.1:0-19590 GCA_964575445.1 uncultured Proteiniphilum sp.
TTCAAGTTCTTCATGTACCATTTCTTATCCTTTTTGTCTTTCAGATACCAACGTGCGATATTAGCATTTCCTGAGCTTTCCACCCCTCCCAAAAAACAATTCTGACCCAATAACAAATTCAGAAAGCTACCCTGAGTTCATTATGCCTCAATAACAAATTGAGAAGATAACAACTGGAGTCCAGAAATGAGAATTACAAATGTTATTGGGTCATAATTTCGCCATTTTGCCTTAATAGCATTTGTTATTGGGGCGAAATTTGCTTTTGGGGTACCCGATACATTTTGTTATCGGGTCAGAATTTCCCATTATGACCCTATTCAAAAATGAATCCATTACCTTTTTCTTGGGGGTGAACCTCCTACAAATGTTATTGAGTCATTATTTTCTCAAAATGACTCATTTCAGAATTAAAATGGTTGCATCTCGAAAATTATGACCCAATTACAAAATGAAACGACAACCCCAATTAACAGATACTAACCAAAATAGTCTCCAAACGGCACTAAAATGGAAATTATGACCCAATCTAAAAGTAAATCGTCTATCCCAGGAGCCGGGTGTTGTCTCTTACAAATGTTATTGAGTTAGATTTTTTTCAAAACGACTCGATTTAACATTGAATCGTGTTATTTTAACATCGGGATAAGGTGATTCAAAAATGGATTGATCACTTTGAGAGCCAAAACAGTTAATGGAATTTAAAAATGTGCCCAAAATCGGAAATTCTGACCCGATAACATTTGCGATTTATATTTCCGGACGTCAGGGTTACATTTCTCAATTTGCGATCGGGTCATAATTAGTTAAAGACGTATCAAATCAATCTGTTTTTAATCACTTTTGAGTCTAAAGTGGCAAAAAAACAATGTTTACTGGAAGGGTGCGAGATTTCAGGGTGTTAAATACAAATGTTATTGGGTCAGAATTTTGGGGGGATTCAGTGGATATTCAGCAGTAATTCGGTGGATATTCGCATTTGGTGTTTTTTCCCGTGCCAGTGTCGTCAAGGGCGAGAGCAATTCAGGTTTACAATCACATTCCATAGCAAACCCTTAATTGGTGTCATTATTCTAACGAGCATAGTTTGAATGTTCGCAATCGTTTTATATATAATGTGTATAACCCTAATTCGTCTAAACTTTTATCGCTTATGTCTATTTTTTTGTTCATTACGTATAAAAAAGTTTGAAAATATAAATCTATTGTTTTTTTCTACATATCTTTGTAGCACAATTATCAAAAAGTATTTGTATCAATTATCAAAAAGTAAAAAAACATGAAGAAAATTTCTATTCTATTGGCTGTTGTGGCGTTTATGATTTCTTGTACGCCAGGAACAAGCTATAAAATTAGCGGAACTGTTGAAAACCCTGAATTCAATGGAACTTATGTATTCATTCAAGAAGCAAATGGACGTAATCTCGAAAATCTTGACAGTGCTTTGGTTGAGGAAGGTAAATTCGTTTTTCAAGGTGATGCTTTAGAAACTAAAGTAAGATTTATCTCTTTAGACTCAAAAGTGGAAGGAAGGAAGATGTCACAGATCGTACTTGAGCCAGGTCAAATAAAAGTTGAGGTTACTGCCGACAAATTAAATATTACAGGCACAACTCTTAACGATGCTCTTTCACTACACAATGCTGAAGTTGCTGAAAAGCAAAAAGCTATCATGGAAATCTCTAAACAGTTTCAAACTGCTGGACAAGATAGCACAATGACTGACGAGCTAAGAGAAGAGTTGATAGGCAAGTATGAGGCTATCTCAGCAGAAATTAATGCAAGTACAGCTACTTTCATTAAGACAAATATCGCCAATGCTTTGGGTAAGAGCATGTTCTTGTCTAACATTAATAGCTTTGAAATGGAGCAGCAAGAAGAGCTTATCGCTTTGGCTGACGAAAGCTTCAAAGCAGAGGAAAGCGTACAAAAAATTATTCAGAGAATTGAGAATGCCAAAAAGGTAGCTATCGGTCAAAAGTTTGTGGATTTCACAATGAAAAACGTTGAAGGTAACGATATCTCTCTTTCTGAATATGCAGGTAAAGGTAATGTGGTATTAATCGATTTCTGGGCAGCATGGTGCGGTCCTTGTCGTCAAGAAATGCCTAACGTTGTTGATGCATACAAAGAATTTAAAACTAAGGGTTTTGAAGTAATAGGTGTTTCTTTAGATAGAGATCAAGAGTCTTGGGAAAAAGGTTTGAAAGACCTTAATATGACTTGGCCACAAATGTCAGATCTTAAATTCTGGGAGTCGCCAGTTGTTAGCTTATATGCTATTAATGGTATTCCTCACACAGTTCTTATTGATGGTGAAGGTAATATCATCGCTAAAGATTTGAGAGGAAAAGCATTACATTACAAACTTGCTGAGCTTTTAAACAAGTAATATAATTTTTAGTATAGCAATTATTTATTGGCTATCTAAATTAGATAAAAAGAGGAGATTCATAATGAGTCTCCTCTATTATTTTAATATATGCCTGAATTAGAAAAATCTAATTATATCTATCTCTTATTGTTAAATACGCTACTTGATTGATGGATTGAACCGATAGTTTAAAATAAATATCTATTTTTGTAATTAATTAAATACGACCAAGGATATGAAGCCACTATCAAGAACACTAATAGTATTATTAATTGTATTTTCTATTTCAACATTATCATCATCTGTTTATAGTCAAAAGACGGAGTTTATTGTTGTAATAGATCCAGGACATGGTGGCAAAGACCCTGGGGCAATAGGGACTTCCTCAAAGGAGAAGGATATTGCACTGGCAGTTGGCAAAAAACTTGGTGAGCTCATCAAGAGTAATCATGTAGATGTAAAATTACTCTATACTCGAGATAATGATAAGTTTATGGAATTGAACAAAAGGGCATCCATTGCTAATAAAGCACATGCAGATCTCTTTATATCGTTGCACTGTAATGCGCTCGACAAGCGAAAAAAATCTCCACAGGGAGTTGAGACTTTTGTGTTAGGATTGCACCGAAGTAATGATAACTTAGAGGTGGCGAAGTCAGAAAACTCTGTAATTCTTTATGAGCAAGATTATTCAACCAAGTATCAGGGCTTTGATCCAAATGAACCAGAGTCATATATTATGTTCGAGTTTATGGCAGATCAGCACTTGCAACAGAGTGTTAACTTTGCCTCCTTTGTTCAGAATAGATTGGTGAAAAACTCTAAAAGAGTAAACCGCAATGTTCGTCAAGCTGGATTTCTGGTACTGCGAGAGGTGGCAATGCCAAGTGTTTTAGTAGAGATGGGGTATATAACCAATGCAGAAGATGAGCGTTATTTGAAGTCAGCTGCGGGCCAGACTTCTATTGCCAATTCTATCTATTTGGCGTTTAAAGATTATAAGCATGAGTTTGATAAGAAGAACAATGTATTATCAAATAATAGTGTAAAAACGGTAGTTTCTGAGGAGTCAGTTGTGCCTTCTAACTCCAATCAGAGCAATGAATATAGGGTGCAATTTCTTACATCGCCATGGAAACTAAGTGAAAATTCTACTCAATTAAAAGGACTAAAACCAGTAAGCTTTTATGTTGATGGCGGAACTTATAAATATACCTATGGTGCAACTTTGGATGCATCAGAAATTAATAAGACTCTTCAGAAGGTGCGAAAATTGTTTAAAGATGCTTTTATTGTTGAGTTCGTAGATAATAATCGGGTAAGATAAACTTATTATGCAAAAGAAATATTCAAGGAATTTTATAATTGGAGTTTCATTTTTGATCTCTTTGGTGTTGTTATATTTTGGAGTTAACTTTCTGAAGGGCTTTAATGTTTTGAAGAAGCAGAATAGCTATGTCGTATTGTTTGATGATGTTTCAGGATTGTACTCCTCATCTCCCATTTATGTCAATGGCTTTCAGATAGGTTTGGTGAGAGAAATAAAAATGCAAAGAAACAACCCAATACAGTTTGCTGTTGACATTAATCTTGAAGGTAGTTTTCGGATACCTAAAGGAAGTACTGTTGAGTTTGGGTCTGATCTTCTTGGTGCTACTGCCGCAAGCATTATTGTAAATACTAACACCCATGAGCTTTTGCAACCAGGAGATACGTTGCTCGGAAAGCGCGAAGAAGATATGATGAATACTGTTGGCAAAATTGTCCCTCGTGCAGATTCTTTGCTTATTCATCTCGACTCGGCAGTGATAGCAATAAATAAACTAATGAGTAGCCCAATGTGGGAACAGTCTCTCAGTAGTGTGGGATCTACTATCGCTAAATTGAATGAGAGTAGTATTAATCTGAATCAAATTATGGTATCACTGCGTAAAGATTTGCCTGGTATAACTGAAAATATAAAAGATATTTCAAATGATTTGAGAATTGTTTCCAACGAACTTGCTGAACTTGATATTGAGCAGGTTTATAACTCAATTAATAGTACTATTGAAAATATTGACAATCTCACTTCTAAGCTTAATAGTGACGACAACTCACTTGGCAAACTTGCAAATAATACTCAACTGCATGACAGCTTGACAAATACGCTTTCCTCAGTCTCTAATCTTTTAGATGAAATACGAACTAATCCTAAGAAATATCTTACTGTAAAGGTTAGGTTGTTTTAATATTGATGATTAAAATCTTTGTGATAAATTGATTTTCTATTTAGATTGGTTATAAATTTAATTTGGTAGTGTTTAATCACGTATTGATGTTGATTGTATGTTATATTATATGAGAAGACTTGTTTCATTGTAATCAATTCTTACATCTTTGAGGTTTGCCAATCGACTGTTTATCAGTCTTATAACTTTTATTTTTATCACTATATCATTATGGGTTAAAGGGTTGGGTGTAGGTGGTTGATTGATAGGGGCATATTAATAAACAAGTAATAGACGATATAAAAAAAATTTTTTTTCTCAATAATTATTGCAAATTTTGTATTCTTCAAGAGAATCAAAACTGAAAGAAGAACTCAACTTTTACTAAAAATAAATGACAACTGATTTTAAGAACTTATGGAAAAATTGTCTCGAAATTATTCGAGATATATTACCTGAGACTGCATATAATACTTGGTTTGCACCAATAATCCCGTTCAAACATGAGGATAGAGTACTAACTATACAAGTGCCGAGCCAATTTTTTTATGAATATCTTGAAGATAAGTATATTGATTTAATTCAACAGACGCTTCATCGAGTGTACGGTGAGGGCACTGTCTTGAGTTATCGTGTTTTAGTGGAGGCAGAGAATAACCTCTCTGTTGAGATGCGAGGCGTGCAAAGAGCACCAATTAATAATAAAAAGCTACAAAAAGAGATATCAGTAAAAGTTCCAAACCCGTTTGATCGAGTGCAGACTTCTGATTTTAATTCTCAAATAAATTCTAAGTATTCATTCAATAACTTTTTTGAAGGAGAAAGTAATCGCTTGGCTCGTACAGCTGCTGAAGCAGTAGGTATGAATCCCGCCAAAACAGCATTCAATCCTCTATTTGTATATGGTAAATCTGGAGTGGGAAAAACACATATGTGTCATGCTATTGGCTCAGAAGTATTAGATTTGTTTCCCGAAAAGAAGGTTCTTTATGTTTCGGCCCATCTTTTCAAGGTTCAATATACTGATGCCCGTCGTTTCAATACGATAAATGACTTTATAAATTTTTATCAGAATATTGATGTATTGATTATTGATGATATTCAAGAGCTTTCGGGCTTAGAAAAAACTCAGAATACTTTTTTCCATATCTTTAATCATCTACATCAGAATAATAAGCAGTTGGTGATGACATCCGATTGTGCACCAAACGAAATGGTGGGCGTGGAGGAGAGATTGTTGACTCGATTTAGATGGGGGCTATCAGTCAAATTAGAAAGACCCGATATTGAGCTGCGTAAAACAATATTGAAACATAAAATATTGGCAGATGGTCTAACTATCTCTGACGAGGTGGTTGATTATATTGCAACTCATGTTACAGAAAATGTACGTGACCTTGAGGGTGTCATTGTGTCACTGATGGCTCATTCAATTATTAATAATAGAGATATTAATATTTCATTGGCTCGAAGAGTAATGGAACAAAATATCAAATTTGAACAGAAGAAAGTCACTGTGCAAAAGATTCAAGATGTGGTAAGTAACTTCTTCAATGTAAAGAAAGACCTTATTCAATCTGCCTCTCGTAAGCGAGAAATTGTTCAAGCTCGTCAAGTGACGATGTATTTTATTAAACAGCATACAGAGCTATCATTGTCTCAAATTGGATCTCACGTTGGAAATAGAAATCATGCTACAGTGCTACATGGTTTTAATACTGTTAAAAACCTTTCGGAGGTAGATCGTGGGTTTCGTTCAGATATTGAATCAATAGAAAGACTCTTACAATCGTAGTAGCATAATACTTATAAGATAGTTATAATAAATCCTTTGTGGATAATAAATTAAGATCAGTAACCCAACTAATATTGGAATTACTGATTTTTTTTGTACCTTGCTTCTTTCAATAGGTGTGTATCAAAGTCATCAAACTTATTCCTTTTAATGGTTAGATATTTCTCTGTTTTATCTTTATTGTTCTATTTGTCTTTTCAGCTTGTTGTAGCACAGCCACTAACAATTGCGGTTATGTCTGATATTCATTATATGTCTGACAAGTTAGTTGTTGGAGGGGGTAATTCATCAGAATATGAACTCTCAACTGGGCGGCAAATAAATGTGATGCATGAAGTGTTGAATAAAGCTCTTGATAGTATTAATAGCATGAAACCCGATATATTGCTTATTACTGGCGATATGACAAATCATGGTGAAAGGCAAAGTCATATGGATTTTATAAAGAAGATTGAATACTTAAAAGATGGTGGTATTCGAGTTCTTGTTGTGCCTGGCAATCATGATATCAACATACCTAATGCAAAGAAATATATCAATAACTCCTCAATTCCAACTGACAATATATCGGAAGAGGAATTTCTAAAGCTATATCGAGATTTTGGTTATAGTGATGCTCTCGATAGAGATAAAGGTTCGCTAAGCTATCTGTCCGAATTAAATAGGAATACCTGGCTTATTGCATTTGATTCAAATTTGCATAGAGAGTATCAATCAAATTCAATAACAAGAGGTAGGATATCTAACGAAACTATGAGTTGGGCACTGAACATTATTAAAGTTGCAAAAGCAAGAGGCATCACAGTAATGGGAATGATGCATCATGGTTTGGCTGAGCATATGCCGTATCAGGCAACTTTCTTTGCAGATTATCTAATTGACGATTGGCAGTTGAGAGCGCAACAATTAGCTGACAAAGGAATGAAAATAATGCTTACAGGGCATTTTCATGCAAATGATGTGACATTATTTACTTCCAAGAAAGGTAATGAAATATATGATATCGAAACTGGTAGTATGGCTCACTATCCTTTTCCTTTTAGAATATTGAAATTGAATGAGGATGTATTATCTATAAGTACATATAATATTAGTCAAACTCCTTCAGCTCCAAACCTGCTGCAAGATTATCAAAAAAAATATGAAGTTTTTTCACGTCGGGCAATTAGATCCAAGATAAACAATATCGGCATTCCCTTTACCCAAGATGTTGGTGATGCTCTTGTAGAGCTGTTGGTTAATATGAGTCTTTTGCATGCCGCTGGAGATGAAGTATTGAATACTAAAACCAAACAATTTATTAACGTGCTTGGAGATGTATTGGGAGATGATAGTTTTGATAGTTCAACCTTTAATATTGACTTCCCACCTGCCGATAATAATCTCCAAATAATACTGAGATGAAGAATCATAATATACTTAGAAGATACATGCATCCAAATTTGAAAGAAGTTGGATGCGATGAAGCAGGACGAGGATGTCTTGCAGGACCAGTGTTTGCGGCTGCAGTAATTCTACCACCAGATTTTATAAGTGATGACCTTGATGATTCCAAAAAACTCACTGAAAAGAAACGATTATTATTGCGCTCAGTTATTGAGGAAAATGCGTTAGACTATGCTGTTGCTATGTGTACCCCTCAAGAAGTTGATGAATTAAATATATTATGGGCTTCAGTAGAGGCAATGCATAGAGCATTGTCTAAATTAAGTACTCCTCCTGAACATATTCTAATAGATGGTAATAGGTTTAAGCCGTATGGTGATATTCCTTATACTTGTGTTGTTGGGGGTGATGCCAAATTTATGTCTATAGCTGCGGCTTCAATATTAGCCAAAACTTATCGTGATGAATATATGTCTAACATACATGTCAAATATCCATTTTACGAATGGTCAAAAAACAAAGGTTATCCCACTAAAGTTCATCGAGAGGCTATCGATATACATGGAATAACGGAGTACCATCGTCTAAGTTTTAGGCTATCAAAAGATTAATTTGACCTGCTGGTTCAGAATAGCATAAGATATGTTATTCTGTGCCAATATATTTAATCCAAATCTCTTTTGAATTAACGTCGCCTTATTTGGCATTCTTTTTGCACAGTAATAAAAGTGTAGATTCGGCAAAAGCCACTATCTTTGCATATTAACTCATTAAAATAAGGAATGGAAGAAGTAAACTTGTTATTAAATAGCATTATCGATGGAATTCAAGAAAAGAAAGGCAAGAAAATAACCAAAATCAAGCTTGCAGGAATACCAGGAGTCGTGTGTGATTATTTTGTTATTTGTGAGGGTAATTCACCTACTCAGGTATCCTCGATTGCTGAATCCGTGGAGGCTACGGTAAAGATGCAAATGAAAGAGAGCCCGCTAAGAGTACAAGGTTATCAATACTCAGAATGGATTGGATTAGATTATGGAGATGTTATAGTTCACGTTTTCTTGCCTGAAAAGAGAAGCTATTATAATCTTGATCATTTGTGGGATGATGCTCCCTCAGAGAGAATACTTTCAATAGACTAAAACATATTATCAATAAAATTGTTACAAATATTCATCAGAAAAATATAGAAAACTTTTAATGGACAATAAAAAACAAAACTATAAAAACAATAGGCCATTGAAGCCTATGAGATCAAGTGGCATGGGAGGTCCTGATTCTAATAAACCATTCAATGTTTATTGGATTTATGCAATCTTGTCATTAGGATTGATTGGGATGCTACTTTTTGGACAGAACAAGACTGTTAAGAAGGTAGATTGGTCTGAATTTCAAGAATATGTCAATGACAATAGAGTCGAGAGCATAACAGTTTATAGCAGCAAAAACTCTGCGGACGCTAAGGTGCGCTCTGAATCTATTAATACAGTATTTGGCGAGGATGCAAAAAAGTTTGCTAATAACCCGTTTATTAGTGTGAATATCCCTACAACTCAAGGGGCAGCAGACTTCTTAGATAAAGTGAAGGAAGACAAAGGGTATGATATTAGCGTTAAGTATGATAATAGTTCTGAGTTATGGCGTTCGCTTCTTTCGTTTACTCCATTCTTATTGCTGATCGTCTTTTGGATTTGGATGATGAGAAGAATGCAAGGTGGAGGAGCTGGTGGATCTGGCGGTATCTTCAGCGTTGGAAAAGCTAAAGCACAACTTTTTGATAAGGATGCTGGGACAAAGGTTACATTTACGGATGTAGCTGGTCTCTCTGAGGCAAAAGAGGAGGTGCAGGAGATTGTTGAGTTTTTGAAACACCCAAGCAACTATACTAATCTTGGGGGTAAAATACCTAAAGGTGCACTATTAGTGGGACCTCCAGGAACGGGTAAAACTCTATTGGCAAAGGCTGTTGCAGGCGAAGCCAATGTTCCTTTCTTTTCAATGTCTGGTTCTGACTTTGTTGAAATGTTCGTTGGAGTTGGTGCGTCTCGTGTTCGAGATTTGTTTCGCCAAGCAAAAGAAAAAGCCCCTTCAATTGTATTTATTGATGAAATTGATGCAGTGGGAAGGGCGCGTGGAAAGAACGTGAATATGGGTTCTAATGATGAGCGAGAGAATACTCTAAATCAGTTGTTGACTGAGATGGATGGCTTTGGGTCTAATAGTGGTGTTATTATACTTGCTGCTACCAATAGAGCTGATATTTTAGACAAGGCGTTGCTTCGTGCTGGTCGATTTGACAGACAGATTCATGTAGAACTTCCAGACTTAAATGACAGAAAAGAAATATTCAATGTTCATTTGCGTCCTATTAAAATAGACGAATCAGTTGATGTTGAATTTTTAGCTCGTCAAACTCCCGGCTTTAGTGGGGCAGATATTGCAAATGTTTGTAACGAAGCTGCATTGATTGCCGCAAGAAATAAGAAACAATTTGTGGAAAGTGTGGACTTTGTGAGTGCAGTTGATAGAATTGTAGGGGGGCTCGAGAAGAAGAATAAGATTATTACCGAACATGAGAAGCGCACTATTGCTATACATGAAGCTGGTCACGCTACTCTTAGCTGGTTCTTAGAGCATGCCAACCCATTGGTAAAGGTGACAATTGTGCCCCGAGGAAAGGCATTGGGAGCCGCTTGGTATCTACCCGAAGAGCGACAGATAACAACTAAGGAGCAGATGCTTGATGAAATGTGCGCCCTATTGGGTGGACGTGCTGCTGAAGAGCTATTTGTAGGGAGCATTTCCTCTGGTGCTATGAATGATTTAGAACGCGTAACAAAGCAGGCTTACGGAATGATTGCTTATCTTGGGATGAGCGATAAGATTGCTAATCTCAGCTATTACGATTCAAGCGGTCAGGACTATAGCTTCCAAAAGCCTTATAGCGAAAAGACTGCAGAACTTATCGATTCAGAAGTTAAATTGATGATTGCAGAACAATATCAACGTGCTAAAAGCTTATTGAGCGAGCATGTTAAAGGGCATCATCAGCTTTCAGATATTCTAATTGAGAAAGAGATTATCTATGCTGAGAACTTAGAGAAAATTTTCGGTAAAAGAGCTTGGATATCTCGATCTCAAGAGATATTGGAGAGTGAAAGTAGATCAAAGAATGTTTATGAAGATTCTTATCGTAAAAAAAATCATTCATCAGATATTCCATCCTCAGAACGTGAATCAGAATCAACACCCAAAGAGGATTAATCTGACAATATAAATAAAACCAAATTCAAATAATATTTATTGATTGGATTTGGAAACAGTTTGATAGCCTGTGCTTTAGAGCGCAGGCTTTTCCTTTTTATTGTCTTTGTATACAGTATAATTCTATGCTACAATATGAACAATGAACATTTTTTTTGTGGTATCGTTATTATACTATATAGTAAACGTACTTATAACTTGAAAGGTATGAAAACATTAAAGTATTATTTGTTAGCAAGTATTTTCGCTTTCAGCGTAACATCTTGTGGCAACTCAAATGCAAAGAATAAAGAAAACAACAATTCTAAAAATTTAAAAACAATGAAATTCGAAAAAGTAGCACTTCCTTATGCAACTGATGCCTTAGAGCCAGTTATTAGTAAAACAACGGTTGAACTTCACTACGGTAAACATCATCAAGCATATATCGACAATTTGAATAAATTAATTGTGGGTACTGAATTTGAAAATGCAGACCTTGAAACTATCGTAAAGAAAAGCGAAGGTGCAATCTTTAACAATGCTGGACAGGCTTTGAATCACAATCTATACTTTACTTCGTTTAAAGCTAATGGTGGTGGTGAACCTCAAGGAAAATTAGCTGAAGCTATTATTGCTCAGTTTGGTTCTTTCGAGAAGTTTAAGGAGGAGTTTAATGCTGCTGGTGCATCAGTATTTGGTTCGGGATGGGTATGGTTGGCTAAAGATGGTAGCGGTAAGCTTTATATTGAAAAGGAACCTAATGGTGGCAATCCAATTACTAAAGACCTAACTCCAATACTTGGTTTTGACGTATGGGAACATGCTTACTACTTAGATTATCAAAACCGTCGTGCAGACCACCTCAAAGAAGTTTGGAAAATAATCAACTGGGAAGTTGTAAGTAGCCGATACTAACATCTATTGATTATTTAAATAAAAAAATAAAGGGATACAATCATTGATTGTGTCCCTTTTTCCTTAAGTTTTTCTCGCACCTTAATGATTTATCATTATGCCAGTGAGCATTCTGCCCGAGTGTATTGATTGACGCCTTGCGGAGAAGAATAAATCTTCTTGGTCATAAGTGCAATAGTTAGAAGTTTCAATATTGCAGTCTTTTACCCCCAATCTGATGAGCTCCTGCTTGTTTATCTTCTTTAAGTCTATATGTAGTTTTCCACTCTCCTTGTCTCTACTTGAATTAGAAGAGTCTAATATGATATTATTTTCAGCAAAGGATCTCTCCACGTCAATTCCAATCTCATAATTATTGATACAGATAGATGGTCCAATTCCAGCAATTATATCACTTGGCAAAGTGCCGAATAAATTAGACATCTCCTTAGTTGTTTTATATACAATGTTTCCAGATGTTCCTTTCCACCCTGCATGAATAGCAGCTATGGCTTTGTTCTTAGTGTCGTATAATAATATTGGGACACAATCAGCAGTAGTCACACATAAGAATATTCCTTTCTCTTGAGTAATTGATGCATCAAAACCATAGAGCTTGTCAACTTGCTCTGATTTAGGCAAACTCAACAATGAGTTGTCGATATGAATGACATTGGAACTATGGGTTTGGTGTGGTGTTATAAGGCTGTCAGTATTGATATGAAACTGACGTGCCACAATGTTTCTATTTTCATATATATACAATGGGCTATCGTCAGAATAGTTGCCTAAGTTTAGCGATTCGAATTCTCCACGACTTACACCACCATTCCTTGTAGTAGAGAAGTGCGTTATCTCTTTATTCCTTTTTAAATTTTCAAAAAAGAGGAGATTAGGATATTCAATATCTTTAATCATAATCAAAACTTAAAAATCTTCTTCGTAATAGTTGTAATCTTCTTCGTCGTAGTCTATATCATCATCTTCCTCTTCATACTCATCTTCAAAATCATCATCCTCATCTTCAAATATAATCTTGGTTATATCGAGTGGTTTGTGAATTAGAGATGTTTGAGAAGTAGCTTTATTGACAATTTCTTCCGAATTTAGTTCTTTCCATATCAGATCTTTGAGAGTGGATATCCCATAGCCTGTTATTGAAGAGATAAAAGTGTGAGGTATTGATGGCAAATCTTTAGAAATCTCTTCCATCAATTCATCATCCAACATATCTGATTTACTGATAGCTAATATTCTCTGCTTATCCAATAATTCAGGATTATAAACTGTTAGCTCATTGAGCAGCATTTTATATTCCTCCAAAATATCATTACTATCAGATGGAATCATGAATAATAGAATAGAGTTTCTCTCTATATGTCGTAGAAATTTAAGACCAAGTCCTTTGCCTTCACTTGCACCCTCAATAATTCCAGGTATGTCAGCCATGACAAACGATTTGGAGTCTCTATAACTCACAAGACCAAGATTCGGTTTAAGTGTAGTAAATGGATAATCGGCAATCTTTGGTTTGGCTGAAGAAACTACAGACAAAAGAGTTGATTTGCCCGCATTAGGCAATCCCACTAATCCCACATCAGCAAGAAGCTTCAGCTCAAGAATTACCCATTTCTCTTCAAAAGGTTCACCTGGTTGTGAATATCTCGGAGCCTGATTAGTCGAAGTTTTGAAATGTGTGTTTCCTCTCCCACCTTTGCCACCCTTCATCAAGATAACCTCTTGTTCATGCTCGGTGATATCGCAAATATAAGCTCCCGTCTCGGCATCGTACACAACAGTACCGCATGGAACTTCTATTATCTTGCTATCTCCATTTTTCCCAGAGCTTTTTTTGCCCATACCACCTTGCCCGTGACCAGCAAAGATATGTTTCTGATATCGAAGGTGAAGCAAAGTCCAATAGTTTCTATTGCCACGTAGAATTATGTGACCACCATGTCCACCATCACCACCATCAGGACCACCCATTGGTATATATTTCTCCCGTCTAAAGTGTGATGAACCTCTACCGCCCTTACCAGAGCGACAGAAGATTTTCACATAATCAACAAAGTTTGATTCACTCATTGTATATTTTGTATCTCTATAAATTATCTATTTTCTGTTCAATAGAATTGAATATTTCATCAATACTACCATTGCCTTCTATAACAGCTAATTTGCCTTGTTTGTTGTAAAAGTCTTTCAAAGGCTCAGTTTGTTGATGATATACTTTTAGTCTTGATTCAATTGTCTCTCTGTTATCGTCAGAGCGACCTTCAATTTTGCCACGATTAAGTAATCGCTCGACAAGAGATTCCTCTTCAACATCAAGGCATAATACACTTGTGATTGATAAATTATTCTCCTCAAGCTTTTCATTCAGAGCAATACCTTGCGCTACAGTACGTGGGAATCCATCAAAGATGAAGCCTTTTCTATCAAGATTGTTTTTTATCAGATCGTCTATGATATCTATAACAATATTATCTGGCACCAATTGTCCTTTTGAAATATAATCGTTTGCAGTATTGCCAAGCTTTGTGCCAGCATTTATTTCATTTCTCAATAGCTCACCAGTTGACACATGTTCAAGTTCGTATTTCTTTGCAATTAGTTCACCTTGTGTACCTTTGCCCGATCCTGGAGCTCCAAAAATTACAATATTCAGCATAAGTTTTTTATAATAAAAATAAGCTGCAAAGGTAAATATTATTTTAGTGGTAACTGAACGTTTAGAACTAAATTACTCAAAATACTGTTATAATGTCAGAAAAGTTACTTTTCTTCTGGCTTTTAGTTATTGTGCACGATAAGAATCTGATACCAGCAGTCTATTTGTATTCTTTTGCCTCAAGTTCCCCTTTTAGAACTAATGCAGCATTATCTGCAAGAGCACGCATTTCATCTTCACCTGGATATACATATACGGGAGCAATTTTATATACCCGCTCAATGATTAGATTACAAAACCATTTGCTATTTGCCAATCCTCCAGTGATAAGTATAGCATCCACGTCTCCCTTCAATACAGTAGAGAATGCTCCAATCTCCTTTGCTGTTTGATATGCCATAGCTTCCATTATAGCCTTGCTTTTATCATCACCCTCTAAGGCAGCTTTTTCCACCTCATAAGCATTGTTGTGACCAGTATAAGCAAACAGTCCACCTTTGCCAACCACCATTGATTTCATCTCATCATAAGTATATTTGCCACTGAATGCCATTCTTAGTAGTGAACCTGTGGGTAATGTTCCCGATCTTTCTGGAGATATAGGTCCATCTCCATCCAATGCCTGATTGACATCCACCACACGCCCCTTTTTATGTACTCCCACTGAAATGCCGCCTCCCATATGCGCCACGATAAGATTCATATCTTCATACTTCCTATTTACTGACTTGGCATGATTTCGGGCAATTGCCTTTTGATTGAGAGCATGAAATATTGAAACTCTCTCAAATAAAGGATGCCCCGAGAAGCGGGCAATTGGTTCCAGCTCATCCACCACCACAGGGTCTGCAATGAAAGCTTGAGCGGAAGGAAGATGTTTGGCAATATCATCAGCAATCAGTGCACCCAAATTGCTTGCATGCTCGCCTAACTTTGCTTCTATCAGATCTTTTTTCATCTCTTCATTGATGCGATATACTCCAGATGGTATTGGTTTCACCAAGCCGCCTCGCCCAATTACTGCCTCAATCAAATCAAGTTTGATTTCAGCATCTTTCAATTCTTTATAGATGATGTCCTTGCGATATTCATATTGATCTGCTATAGTCTTAAATTTGCTTAGCTCTTCCACCGAGTGGCGGATAGTTTTCAGGAAGATTGGATTTCCATTTCTGAATACTGCAATCTTTGTGGATGTTGAGCCAGGATTGATTACCAAAATTCTTGTTTTGTCGTCCATAATAGTATTCTTATTTAGTTGTTAAATGTGTGTGTGGTCAAGGAGTATCGTATTTAGTCCATTGCAGCAGCTAAGACTATTGATAGGAATTTGCTTTTATCATTATCCGATCTGGATGTTAGCACAATGGGTACACTTGCACCCATAATCACTGCCGCCACAGATGCACCACCCAAAAAGCTAAGTGCTTTATAAAACATATTGCCTGCCTCAATGTCGGGGCACAATATTATGTCGCAATCTCCTGCTACTTCACTATCTATTCCTTTCAATAGGGCTGCCTCTTTGCTCACAGCGTTATCAATGGCAAGGGGTCCATCTACAATGCAGTTCTTAATTTGATTGCGCTCGTTCATTACCTTTAGCATGGCAGCATCTGTTGTGGCTAACATCTTAGCATTTACAGTTTCAACTGCTGCAACTGCTGCAACTTTAGGCTTTTCTATTTCAATCTTACGACAAGCCTCTACGGCATTGTTCAATATATTTACTTTGTCATCAATATTGGGTTCGATATTCATGGCAACATCGGTTACGCATAGTAGTTTATGATAATATGGAGACTCAAAGAAAGCAACATGGCTCAGTAGCTGGCTCTTGCGCAAACCATACTCTTTGTTGAGTACTGCCTTTAGGAGAGTACCTGTTGATATTAGTCCTTTCATCAATATATCTGCCTTGCCATCACTAATTATTCTGACTGCAATATCAGCAGATTTATCTATCTCTTCATCATTATGAATTATCTCAATATTCGACAGGTCAAAACTTAGTGATTCAGCTATCTTTTCAATCTTAAATCTGTTGCCAATCAAGATTGGAGAAACAATATTCTTATCTACTGCCTCTTTTATTGCTTTTAATACAGCTTCATCTTCTGCCGCTGCCACAGCAATGCGTTTAGGAGTACTCTTCTTGGCTTTAGCTAATAGCTCCGAAAGGTTTGAAATCATAGTAGTTGTTATTTTAAAGGATATTGATTACAAAATAACAAAAATATTCTTCAAAAATGGCGAAAATGGACAATTATTTTATTCAAATGATAGTATTGAGTTACTGATTGTTCTCTTTCCACTCTTTCCATGCCTCCAAGTTTCGCTTTAATCCTTCAAACTTGGCTCGTTTCACTGCCGACTTTCTAAATACTTCTCGATACTTCTCCTCATCCATATTCATTATTGAGTTTGCATCCAATGCCAAGAACTCTTCAGAGGGTGCAAACTCATCATTGTTGTGGGGTTTGGCGTGTCTATTCCACGGGCAAACCAACTGACAGATATCACAGCCATATATATTATTGCTCAACTTGGGGATTATCTTCTTGTCAATCTCACCTTTGTTTTCAATAGTTTGGTATGAAATACATTTCTTTGCATTCACAAAGTGTGGTCTCTCGATAGCTCCCGTTGGGCATGCGTCTAAGCATCTTCGGCAGGCTCCACAGTTTTGACGCACTGGCGAATCATAGTCTAAGTCAAGATTTATAATCAGCTCACCCAAAAAGAAAAACGAGCCTTTGCCAGGGATAATCAACAATGTATTCTTGCCCACGAATCCCAATCCTGCTCTTGCTGCCCAAAAGCGTTCTAACACTGGAGCTGAGTCTGAGAAGAAGCGACCATTAGCTTCTGGGTGCCTTTCTTGAATATACTCTAAAAGCTTTTTCAACTTGCCCTTCACTACATCGTGATAGTCTTCGCCATAAGCATAGTAAGCAAACTTAGGGGCATCGGGGTTTTGAAATTTATAAGGGAAATAGTTTAGCGCAACCGATATTATTGACTTAGCACCATCAACTAACAGTCTTGGGTCAATTCTTTTCTCAATATTTCGCTCCATATAGCTCATGCTGCCCTGTCCCTCTTCGGCAAGCCATTGCATATAGTTTTCTTCTTGTTCGCTATCCTCAGCACGACAAATGCCCACTGCATCAAACCCCAGCGATAGGGCATATTGTTTTATTTCTTCTGATAAAGTCATTCTATAATCTTTAAAATGCCACTTGTTGCTCTTATTAAACGGAATAATACAAGAAAGGTTGGGATGACGCACAAGAGTTTTGCCTCTTTTGTTATTGCTTACATTGAAATGTTATCTATTTTTGCATTAATTATATCCAGTTGCATGTCGGAATCAGAATTAAAACAAAGAACTACAACCTCTCTCTTATGGAGTTTCTTAGATAAGTTTGGGCATCAACTCATCAATCTTATCAGTAGCATCATATTGATGGCTGTTGTTGCCAAAGGCGAGTTCGGAATAATGGGGATATTGGCAGTGTTCATTGCTTTCTCCAATATTATTATCGATAGTGGATTTTCTCGAGCATTGCTCAACCGCAAAGAGATATCGGATAGAGAATACACTACTGTCTTTATTTTCAATGTAGGCTTAAGTTTATTCATATATATAGCACTTTTCTTTGCATCTCCTTATTTAGCTTCGCTTTTTAGCGAACCTCGACTCACACCTGTGGCTCGAGTATTGTTTATCTCTTTCTTATTAAATGCTCTTGGGCTAATTCAGCAAATACTATTAATAAAACGAGCCGACTTCAGGGGGCTCACCAAGATAAACATCCCTGCTGTTATCCTTGCTGCCATTATAGCAATAGGCATGGCAGTAAAAGGTTTTGGCATATGGGCTCTTGTAGCTCAGTTGGTAGGATATTCTTTTTTCAGAACTCTATTTTTGTGGCTCTACACTGGTTGGCGTCCCAAGCTAATGTTTAGCCGCACCTTGCTGATGAACTCGATGGGATTGAGCAGCAAGTTACTTGCATCAAGCCTCATAAGTGCAGTTTTCAATAACATATATCCAAGTATTATTGCTTTTTTCTATCCCAATTCCTTGAATAGCGTTGCCGACTACACTCAGGCTAACAAGTATCAAGACATCCCTTTTGCCATGATTTCTAATACCTTTAGATCCATATCAATGCTTGTTTTGTCCGAAATCAATCAGGAGTTGGACAGACTGAAGCGAGTGGTTAGCAAGCTTCACAAAACCATTGCGTTCATATCATTCCCCACAGGGCTATTTATGATACTTGTAGCCTACCAGGTGTTTGAGCTTATTTGGGCAGACAAATGGTTGTCGGCAGTGCCCTATTTCCAAATGCTCACTTTGGCAGGAATTGTGTCGCCATTTATCTTTGTTCTTGGTGAGCTTTACATTGCTCGCGAAAGAGCCAGCTTCTTTTTGGGGATAGAGATTGTTAAGCGAATCATCTTAATTATTCTCATTTGGCTATTCATCCCAAAAGGGATAATGGGGTTGGCTACGAGCTGGGTCGTTTATACTTATATCACTCTTGTTATCTCTCTTGTTCTATCTGATAAGCTTGTGAGATACTCATTGTTGTCTTTTCTTAAGGATGCCCTCCCTTATGCATTAATAGCATTACTTGCAAATGGTGTAGCATATTTTGCCACTACATCCATTGATAGCAACTTGCTGTATATCTTAGTCAATTTCTTTATTGTATCAATAGTTTATATCCTGACGTGCAAGTTGTTCAGATTAGAGATAGTGAAAGAAATGGAGATCTGGATAAAGGCACGTATCCATAAAAGTAATAATAGAGAAAGAAATATAAAATGAAAGTTTGCACCATAATAGTATCTTACAATTTTGAAAGGTGGATTCAACTATGTTTGGATTCTCTGTATAGTTCTTCTGTTGCCACAGAGATAGTGGTGATAGATAATGCCTCCACCGACAATACTTGCAATATCATTGCTGATAGATATCCATCCGTAGTTCTCATTC
>CAZNRT010000048.1:0-19402 GCA_964575445.1 uncultured Proteiniphilum sp.
ATTTATTTTTAAGATGGCATAGAATTGGCGATTTTGAGTCATCTTAAAATTAATATTACTCACTTTCGCGAAAAAATGACCCATCTTAAATTTAAGAATTGGTATCTATGGCAAAAGTATAGTGATCTTAAACTTAAGATGGGTCAGAATGCTCTTTTAGGCACCATCTTAAATTTAAGATTACTCCCTCGTTAACAGTTATGACTAATCTTAAAATTAAGACGTTAAATATTCTGTCGTTTTTGAGTGGTTTAAGTTCTAAAATCGGGATTTTGCGTCAAAAGATGAGTCATCTTAAATTTAAGAATACACTTCTGGCGTGAAAGGTACCTATATTAAAATTAAGATGGCGAATAATTATCCTAAACTATTTCTCTCAGAAATATTGTCACATCTGAATATTGTATTAATTTTGTTCAGTATGAATTTTTATTAAAAATAGATTAGATTATGTCAGTTAATAAAGTTATTTTAGTAGGAAATGTGGGCAAAGACCCTGAAATAAGGTATTTCGATACAGGTAGTGTTAAAGCCACTTTTACCTTAGCTACAAATGAGCGTGGTTATACTATGGCTAATGGAACTCAAGTTCCAGATCGCACCGAATGGCACAATGTGGTGTGTTGGAAGGGTCTTGCTCAGATTGTTGAAAAGTTTGTAACAAAAGGCTCGCAGTTGTATATCGAAGGTAAAATTCGTTCACGTTCATATGAAGACCAAAGTGGAAATAAGAGATATATTACTGAGATCAATGCCGACAGCGTTGAACTACTAAGCCGTCGTTCTTCTGCTGATGAGGAGGGGATTAATGCTCCTGCGAGTTCCACTTCTTATCAATCAGAGAGACCAGCACAGGGCGCACCTTCAGATGCTTCGCCCGTTAATGACTTTCAGCCTAATGACTCGGCTGATGACTTGCCATTTTAAAAAAACATTGTAATTTTGCAGAGAATGTCTTAAAGCACGTTGAGCTGTAAGACATTCTTTTTATCATTTCATTAATTATTTCACAGTTGTTATTCAATACTGTATCTCATATTTTTTTCGCAGAGTCTTCCAATATCTTTTCGGTGTTGGATATAGTTATTGTTGTACTCATTATTATATTATTAATAATAAGTTCTATAATTTCGGGATTTGAAGTAGCTTTCATTTCGCTGATACATGATGATATCGAGATTTTGCGTACTAATCCAGATCTAAAATCCGCAAAAATCACCAAGCTATTGCAGAAGCCAAGGAGGTTGTTGAGTTCCATTATGCTCACTGGTAATATCCTAAATGTATTGTTAGTGGTGATGTCCCTATATTTGAGCATTAGATTTGTTCAAAATATTTGGCAACTTTTTCTTTTGCTTCTTGTCCTTATATCTGCTATCGCACTTGTTACTGATATTATTCCTAAGATGTATTCTCAGCATAAACCTCTTGGTTTTGTGATGCGTAATGCCACATTGGTCTATTTCATTGATAAGCTCGTAAGTCCTTTTACTTCATTTTTAACGAAGCTGACAAATGTTTTCAACAAAACTAATGTTGATCGAAAATATGATTTCTCGTTAGACGATTTGTCGAAAGCTTTAGAACTCTCATCTGAGGATAATGAGCTTGACAATGAAATAGACATGATAGAGGGTATTATTAGATTTAGAAATAAAACGGCCGAAGATATAATGGTTTCGCGTTCAGACATTGTGGCTATAGATATAGATACAAGCTTTACTGACGTGATAAAATACATTGTTGATGCTGGCTTCTCTCGTATTCCTGTATATGAAGATAATCAAGACTCTATCAAAGGAGTATTGTATGTAAAGGATTTGCTTCCAAATTTAGGCAAAACAGATATTTTTAAGTGGCAATCATTAATTAGACCCGCCTATTTTGTTCCTGGCTCCAAGAGAATCGATGATTTATTAGAAGAGTTTAGGGAGAATAAAAATCATATGGCTATTCTCATTGATGAGTATGGTGGCACAATGGGAATCGTAACGATGGAAGATATCTTAGAGGAGATAGTGGGAGACATCAGTGATGAATATGATGATGAGGAACAGCCATTTTATAATGTACTGTCGGATGGAAGCTATGTTTTTGAAGGGAAAACACCCTTAGAAGATTTTATTGATGTAACAGGAGTCTCAGAAAATGATTTTGATAAGGTGAGAGAAAGTGCTGATACGATTGCGGGTCTTCTATTAGAAATAAAAGGAGACTTTCCAAAGAGAAAAGAAATAATAGACTTCATGGGGTATTCATTTCAAGCTGAAGAGGTTGGTAAACGTAGAATCCTAAAAGTAAGATATATACCCTCTAAAACTCATAAGTAAATATAATGTGTGATACAATTGTTCGTTTATATTAATGCTAATACGTAAAGAATTTTTTGAAGATGATGTGATTCTTGGTATTCGTAAAATAGATACGAATCCAGACTTTCTTATAAATATGCTACCCGAAGGACAGCGTGAGATTGTAAAAACACAGATTTCTAAGATGAGGGCTAAGAGTAGAGTCGTAGAGTGGCTTAATACTCGAGTTCTTTTATTTGAATTGTTGGGTGAAGAAAAAACTATCTCTAAGTATCCTAATGGCAGACCATTTCTTGTTGATAAGTCTTATAAAATTAGTATCTCTCATACACGCAACTATGTTGCAATCTTGTTGAGCACAACACGTCATGTAGGTATAGATATTGAAATGATATCAGATAGGGTAACACGTCTTTATGATAAGTTTATTTCCGATGACGAATACATAGACTCAAAACAAGATATCATTCATCAGTTGTTGCACTGGTCGGCAAAGGAGACACTTTTCAAAATAATGAAAGAGAGTGATATTGACTTTAAAGAACATCTTCGTATATTCCCTTTTATACCTGAGAAAATGGGTGTATTTGACGCCAAAGAATTTAAAACGGAAAAACAAAAGAGTTATCACGTACACTATGAGGTGCTGGATGACGCAGTACTAACCTGGGCAGTAGATAGTTGAATGTATGGATGCTTAGATTATTGACCTTACAAACCTTATACCAAATAAATGAAAAAAATATCTCGTATTATTCTTATTGTTGCCATAATGTATAGTTCCTATAACTTTATACTGTTGGGCCAAAATAATAATTGGCGAACATATCTCGAATTTCTAATTGAAGAGGGCGTGGATGAAGAGAGCATAGATAATATGTACCAAGATCTGGTAATGCTCGAAGTTAATCCTATTAATCTAAACAATGTTAGTGCTGAACAATTAGAACGTTTTCCTCTCATAAGTTATGAACAAATGGTTAGTTTGGTTGGTTTTTTAGAAAAAAATAGACCAATCTATACTACATACGAACTGCGAAATGTTCCACTATTAGATTTCAAGACAGTAGAGCTTATCATTCCTTTCTTTTATGTGGGGGAAACAGAGAAGAAAAAACCATCCTTGTCTGAAATGATTAAGAATGGCAGACATGAGTTGACAAATAGGTATGACAAAACATTGAATCAACGTGCTGGTTATGGTGAGTTTTCGGATAGTATTTTGCTGCGATATCCAAATCGAAAATATCAGGGTGAGGATTTTTATACCGCCGCAAAATACTCTTTCTCTTATCGTGATAAAATTCAATTTGGTGTTATTGGTGAGAAGGATGCTGGTGAACCATTCTGGCAAGGAAAATATTCGAAAGGATATGACCATTATGGCTTTCACCTAATTGTGCGTGATGTGGGTCATCTGAAAACGCTTGCCGTAGGTGATTATCGTTTATCTTTTGGGCAAGGATTGATATTAAACAATGATTTTATGTTGTCCAAATCATGGGTGTCAAGAAATATTATACGCCGTACACAAGAGCCCAAAAGACATTTTTCAACTGCTGAGTCTGGTTTTTACAGAGGCATATCTGCCGTGTATCAAGTGAAAAGGGCAAATATTACTGCTTTTTATTCAAATAAAAGATTTGATGCAAATTTGTCCAAAACGGGAGATATCACTTCATTAAAGACTGATGGATATCACCGAACTCTCTCAGAAATGGATAAGAAAAACAATGCCAGGGAGCAAATTGTGGGTGCCAATATAAATTGGAGGAAAGATGGATTACAGTTTGGCATTAGTGGGATTTATCATAAGTACAATCGAATGCTCAATCCTACTTATCAGGACTATAATATTTTCTATCTGCGTGATTCTGCAAACTACAATTTGAGTGCCGATTATTCATATCGTTTTTCAAAGCTTGCTATAGCTGGTGAGGTAGGTGTAGCGCCTAACGGTTCAGTGGCATCACTAAATGTTATTCAGTACAGTCCAAATTATTTATATACTTTCTCCTTATTACATAGATATCTACCTGTGACGTATAATGCAATGCATGCTAAGGCATTCGCTGAAAGTAGTCGTGTTCAGAATGAGAACGGAATTTATTTAGGTACTGCAATTAATCCATTCCGAAATATTTCTATAACTGCTTATGTTGATATGTTTCGCTTTCCTTGGTTGAGATATTTAGTTGATGCTCCTTCCAATGGTATTGATGCCTACTTTATGGGTAGTTATAAAATTGGAGCTCATGCAGATTTTGAAATTAGATATAAATATAAGCAGAAGGAACAAAATACGGATAGTCCATATGGGGGTAAGGAGGTTTTGCCATATAATACTCAGAAGGTTAGATTAAGATATAGCAATGAACTAAAAAATGGCATCATTTTTCGATCTTCTATTGACATTGCTTGTTACGATCAATCTAATGCAAGTAGCGAAAGGGGATATATGATTTCTCAAAACATTGGATATCGTGGCAATGATAAAGTGCAGGGTGATATGTTTGTGGGGGTTTTTAAATCAAATTCTTATGCAGCTCGATTGTATTCTTATGAAAAGAATATATTATCCACCTTTTATATGCCTTCCTTTTATGGTGAAGGTATGAGGCTTGCATTTTCGGGTAGATATAATATAACGCCAAAGCTGTCTCTATCTTTAAAGATAGGTTACACAAACTATTTTGATAGAAAAACTATTGGGTCTGGCACAGAGTTAATTGATGGGAATAGTAGGGCAGATATGTATAGCTTTGTGAGATGGAGATTTTGAGGTGTTTATAAAAAAATATTGATGCATTCATCTTAATTAAAAAAGGTGTACTTTTGCAACCAAATAGAAATAAGATAAAATGACACATCCTTTACTACAAATAGATACGCTTACAAAAAGTTTTGGCGACTTATTACTCTTTAGTAATATCTCATTCGGTATAGCCGAAGGGGATAGGATTGGTTTGATTGCTAAGAATGGTGCTGGTAAAACAACACTATTGAATATTATTGGTGGAAAAGAGCCATACGACAGTGGTCGCGTTGTTTTTCGTAACGATATTCGATTTTCGTATTTAGAGCAATCCCCAAACTTTGATCCAGAGCTCTCAGTTCTTGAGGCTTGTTTTCAATCGGGAAGTGATGTTGTAAAAACAATTGCACGCTATGAGAAAATTATGGAGTCGGGAGATGCTGAAGGGCTCGATAAGATATTAGCTGAAATGGATATGCTAAAGGCATGGGATTATGAGCAACGCATAAAGCAGATACTTGGGCAATTAAAAATATTTAGGTATGATCAGCTGATTGGTGAATTGTCTGGTGGACAAATAAAGCGTGTTGCTTTGGCTAATGCTCTTATTTCGGAGCCCGAGTTGATAATACTTGATGAGCCTACTAACCACCTCGATCTTGATATGGTGGAATGGCTTGAGGGTTATCTTTCAAGTAATAATATCACTCTATTGATGGTAACTCATGATCGATTCTTTTTGGATAGTGTTTGCAATCAAATAATAGAGATTGACGATAAGCAGATTTATACATATAAAGGAAACTACACATATTATCTTGAAAAACGTGATGAGCGAATAGTTGCTCAGGGTGCCGAAACAGATAGGGCACGAAACTTGTATCGCAAAGAGCTCGATTGGATGCGCAAACAGCCAAGGGCTCGTGGAACTAAAGCTAAAGCTCGTGTTGAGTCTTTCTATGAATTAGAAGATAAAGCGAGTAAGCGTCAGCAAGTTGGAGATGTAAAGCTTGCCGCTAAGGGTTCGTATATTGGCAAAAAAATATTCGAAGCCAAAGGAATTACCAAAAGCTATGGAGATATAGAGATTACTAATGATTTCAATTATGTGTTTACTCGCTACGAGAAGATGGGTATAATTGGAAATAATGGTACAGGTAAAAGTACATTTATAAAAATGTTGCTTGGTTTAGTACATCCCGATTTGGGTGAGTTTGAAATTGGAGAAACGGTCAATTTTGGATATTATAGTCAAGAGGGGCTCGAATTTAACGAACAAACAAAGGTTATTGATGTTGTTCAAAATATTGCCGAGATCATAGACTTAGGTGATGGTAATAGGCTGACTGCTTCACAATTTCTGCAACATTTTCTTTTTTCTCCATCCCGTCAGCATGACTTTGTTCATAAGTTGAGTGGGGGAGAAAAGAGACGACTCTATCTTTGTACTGTGTTGATAAAGAATCCCAATTTTTTGATTCTTGATGAGCCCACAAATGATTTAGACATTGTAACTCTAAATGTTTTAGAAGAGTATCTTGCGGGCTTCAAGGGGTGCTTGATAGTAATCTCTCATGATAGATACTTTGTGGACAAGGTTGTTGATCATCTCCTTGTCTTTAATGGAAATGCAGATCTTAAGTTGTTCCCAGGCAATTATACTCAGTATAGAGACTGGAAGTCAATTGAAGAAAAAAAATTATCTGAGGAGGAAAAGTTCGAGAAAGAGAAGACTGAAGAGAAGCAAAAGCAGCCAATTGAAAAGACTAAGTTAACTTACCGTGAACGTCAAGAGTTTGAGCGATTAGAGTCTGAAATTGAAAACCACGAGGCTGAAAAAGACGAGTTAGGTGTTAAGCTTTCGTCAGGACTCCTTTCGCCCGATGAGCTAATATCTTCATCAAACCGTATTGTAGAGCTTTTGAAAATTATTGAAGAAAAAACTCTTAGATGGTTAGAGCTTAGTGAATTTGATTGATAAATGTTTCTGTAATAATCTTCGTTTAAAGTTATGAGTTTTTACAAATCTATTAAGCTGTTGCCGTTCGAGCGATTGACAGTATGGTATAGTTTGCTTACAACAATAATAATCTTTGCTTTCTGGGCCAAACTCGAACAGCCAATAGTTCAACTTATAGGGCGAGTTTCGATTGTAGTTGGGGTGATTGTTATTGGTTGGTCTGTCAATAGATATTTTAAGAATGATAGAATAGCCAAATTAATACGGGTAATGCTTCAAATTTCATTGTTGCCTTTTTGGTATCCTGATATTTATGAGTTTAATAATCTATTCCCCAATCTTGATCACATTTTTGCCTTGTTGGAGCAATCGATATTTGGTCTTCAACCAGCAGTGGAGTTCTCACAGCTCATGCCTTATAAGTGGTTTAGTGAAGCAATATATTTTGGATATTTTGCCTACTATCCTATGATTGTAGCTACGGTTATTTATAGTTTTTTCGTAAAGCCTTCTGAGTTAGATCGAATGATGTATGTGACAATGGGTGCTTTCTTTACTTTCTATCTAATATTTATTTTTCTTCCAGTGGCTGGTCCTCAGTTTTACTACTTAGTAATAGGTATGGATAATGTTGCGATTGCCAATTTTTATTCAGTTGGCAACTATTTTAAACATCAATTTGAAATAATGCCTGGACCTGGATATGCTGATGGCTTCTTTTATCATGCAATAGAGATGATTCAGTCGGGCGGTGAGCACCCTATTGCAGCGTTTCCAAGTTCTCATGTAGGTGTTTCTACTGTATTGATGCTTTATAATAATAGTGTAAATAAGAAAATTACGCTACTTCTTCTTCCTGTATATGCTCTATTATGTTGTGCCACAGTGTATATTCAAGCTCACTATTTGATTGATGTTTTTGCTGGATGGTTGGCGGGTGGTGCACTCTATTTTCTGTATAATAAAGCTTATAGAGCAGTAGGGATATAAAAAAGGAAACGGTAAGTGATTCTGTATCAACTTACCGTTTCCTTTTTCTTGTGATCCCGACAGGATTCAAACCTGTAACCTTCTGATCCGTAGTCAGATGCTCTATTCAGTTGAGCCACGGGACCTTTTTCTTATTTATCGAGTGCAAAGTTACGTCAATTTTTATAACTACGCAAGTCTTTTCAATTTTTATTTTGCACTTAGTATTGAATGTCCTAAATAAAAAGAGTCTCTTAAGAATTTCTTAAAAGACTCTCGCTGTGCGGCTGAAGGGACTCGAACCCCCACGGATCGCTCCACTAGATCCTAAGTCTAGCGCGGCTACCAATTACGCCACAGCCGCAATTGCAGTGCAAAGGTAATACTAATTTTTTAATACCAAATATTTTGGAGTTATTTTTTTATTATTTCTGCAATAATCTTAGGGAAGTACTCATATTCAAGTTTGTGAACCTTGTTTGCTACATCCTCAAAGCTGTCTCCAATATCTATTGTGCATTTTGCCTGAAAGATTATTGCACCTTCGTCATAATTTTCATTTACAAAATGAATAGTTATTCCTGATTCTTTTTCTTTTGACTCTACCACTGTTTTATGCACAAAGTCTCCATACATTCCTTTCCCTCCATACTTAGGTAGTAGTGCTGGGTGAATGTTTACAATTCTATTTGGGAATTTCTCGATTATCTTTGGTGATATTTTCAGAAGAAATCCTGCTAATATTACGTAGTCAATATCGTATTCCTCTAATTTGGCAATGATAATGTCACCTTCGTCAAATGCCTTTTTATTATATGTATATGAAGGAACATTATGGCTTTTTGCTCTACTATGAACGAGAGCATCCTCCTTATTTGATATTACAACCGATACTTCAATGTCAAGACGATTGGAAAAGTATTTGATAATATTCTCGGCATTTGTTCCACTGCCAGAAGCAAAAATAGCTAATTTAATCATGAATTATATAGTTTAGTGCACAAAAATACTAAATATGTGCATGATTTTATTGTTTTAGCAATGAAAAGTTGTGTAGTTCGAAAAAAAATGATTTACTTTGCACCACAAAATTAAAGAATAAAACATTTTTATTTACTAATTTAATAAATATAATTATGTCAGAAGTAGCAGAAAGAGTAAAGTCGATTATTGTCGACAAGTTAGGTGTAGAAGAATCTGAGGTTACAGATACTGCAAGTTTCACAAACGATCTTGGAGCTGATTCACTTGATACTGTTGAGTTAATCATGGAGTTTGAAAAAGAATTCAATATCTCAATTCCTGATGACCAAGCTGAGAAAATTTCAAGCGTTGGTGATGCGGTATCATATGTAGAGCAGCACGCGAAATAAAATCCATATTGAATAAACAGATGGAATTAAAAAGAGTAGTAGTAACAGGTCTGGGAGCGATCACACCATTAGGTAATGATGTTAAAACATTATGGGATAACGTTATTGCTGGTAAAAGCGGTGCTGGACCTATTACTCTTTTCGACGCTTCAATGTTTAAAACCCAATTTGCTTGCGAAGTAAAGGGTTTCGATCCACTTGAAGTTTTTGAGAAAAAAGAAGTGAGACGTTTCGATCGTTACTCTCAATTAGCAATAAAGGCGGCAAAAGAGGCAATGGAGGACTCAGGGCTTGACCTTGAGAAAGAGGATACCAATAAAATTGGTGTTATATTCTCTGCCGGCATTGGCGGAATAAAAACATTTGAAGAAGAGGTAGGAAATTATTTCACAAACATTGAAAAAGGTCCTCGTTTTAATCCTTTCTTCATTCCGAAAATGATAGCTGATATTGCTGCTGGGCATATCTCTATGATTTATGGTCTGAGAGGTCCTAACTATGCAACTGTTTCTGCATGTGCTTCATCAACAAATGCTATAGCTGACGCTTATAATTTAATACGTCTTAATAAAGCTAATGTTATTGTTACTGGAGGTGCAGAGGCTACTATAAGCCCCGCTGCTGTTGGAGGATTTAATGCTATGCATGCATTATCAACTCGTAATGATTCGCCCGAAACGGCGTCTCGTCCTTTCAGTGCCAGTCGCGATGGATTTGTGATGGGAGAGGGTGCTGTCACTCTTATTCTCGAAGAATTAGAACATGCTCTTGCACGTGGTGCACATATCTATGCTGAAGTAGCTGGTACAGGTATGTCTGCTGATGCATATCATTTAACTGCATCTCACCCTGATGGATTAGGTGCAAAATTGGTTATGCGTAATGCTTTAGAGGATGCAGAGATGCAGCCAGAAGAGATCGATTATATAAACGTTCATGGTACTTCAACACCTGTTGGAGATATTTCTGAAGTAAAAGCTATTTTGGATGTATTTGGTGAGCATAGTTATAAACTGAATATTAGCTCTACAAAATCAATGACTGGTCACCTTCTTGGTGCAGCAGGTGCAATTGAGGCTTTGCTATCGATTATGGCTATAGAGAATCAGATTGTTCCGCCCACTATCAACTTCCAAGAGGGAGATGAAGATCCTGAAATAGATTATAATCTGAATTTTACATTTGGCAAAGCTCAGAAAAGAGAAATCAGAGCTGCATTGTCAAATACATTTGGCTTTGGAGGTCATAATGCAAGCGTTATATTAAAGAGATACACTAAATAATGTGTTAAGAAAATTTATGCGAAAAGTAAGAGCAATTCCCAGAAAGGGGAAAGAGCCTTACTTTTCTTTTTATCAAATGCTGGGATTCTATCCTGATAGGATAGATTTGTACCACGAAGCTCTTACACATAGATCATCATCGATACGGTCTGATTCTGGTAAATGGGTTAACAATGAACGTCTCGAGTTTTTGGGTGATGCAATTTTGGATGCTATAGTAGCAGACATATTGTATAAACAGTTTCAGAACAAGAAGGAAGGCTTTCTGACAAGCACAAGATCTCGAATCGTGCAGAGAGAAACTCTTAATAAGATTGCTGTAGAAATTGGTATTGATAAGATAATTACAACTTCCGCTAGGAATTTAGCTCATAATACTAATATTTATGGTGATGCATTAGAAGCACTTATTGGAGCAATATATCTGGACCAAGGATATAGAGTTGCAAAAAGCTTTGTTTACGATACTCTTATTGAAGAACATATCAATATCGATACGGTGCTTAAGAATGAGGTTGATTTTAAGTCAAGACTGATTGAATGGGGACAGAAACACAAAATTGATGTCGTCTTTGAATTGGTTGAATCAGCTTACGATGAACATAACAATCCCATTTTTAAGTCAATTGTTCTTGTTGGAGGTGTAAACTTAGGTTCTGGAAAGGGATACTCTAAAAAGGAATCGCATCAAAAAGCGTCAAAGAAGGCTATAAAGAGACTTCGCAATGATAATGAGCTTTTAGATACTTTCCTAAGTCCTGAAAGTAAAGGTCAACCTTTCGCTCCGATAGATGATGATAGCGAGGAGAGCTCAGACTCATAGTTAGCATTCTTGTTGACTATGAAGTGAATGTTGAGTGTTTTATTGGAAATTATTGTTTTCTGGTAAACTGAAATTACTAATTAAAAACCATAGATATTTTATTGCTACTGATAAAATATCTATGGTTTTTTTATTATAGATGCCTTTATATCCTATATGCCAAATGATATGCCCATGCGTTTTCCCTGAACTACCAATGGTGAGTCGTGCGATACCAACCTAAGTTTGCCTGCCACTTCTGATAGAGGAACATCTGAAATCTTATTGTCAATAATTGCACTCATTCTTCCAAACTTTCCTTCATGGATTAACTCAGTTGCATGTCCGCCCAAGAGTGTTCCCAGGTTTCTATCAGCAGGAGATGGTGAGCCTCCGCGTTGAATGTATCCGAGTACTGTTTCGCGAGTTTCAATACCTGTTTGTGCTTCTATTTCGCGTGCAAAATATATAGCGGGTCTTTCTGTACTGCCACCATGCACTTCTATTCCCTCTGCTACTACCACAATAGAATATGTCTTACCTCTTTCTACTCTATTTTTTATTTTATCAATAATCACCTTCATATTGTATCCCAACTCTGGTAATAATATAATATCAGCACCACCAGCCATACCTGCATTTAGAGCAATCCAGCCAGCATGATGTCCCATAAGTTCTATAACCATTACTCTTCTGTGAGAGCTTGCAGTAGAGTGAAGTCTATCTATTGCCTCAGTAGCAATGTTTACCGCTGTGTCAAATCCGAAAGTTACATCAGTTCCCCAAACATCATTGTCAATTGTTTTAGGTATTCCAATAGCATTTAATCCTAATTCTGAAAGCATCCATGTTGTGCGTTGTGTGCCATTGCCCCCAATACACACCAAGCAGTCTAATCCTAATTCATGATAACACTGCTTTATTGTCTCTCTATCTTTCTCATCGGGCGAGTTAATCATTTTGCGAAATAGTTTCTCTCGCGCTGTACCAAGTATCGTTCCTCCGAGATTAAGAATGCCCGATAGTGATGCATCAGTTAATTCTATGACGTCTTTGTATAATAACCCTGAAAATCCATTGCGGATGCCAATGACCTCCATGCCGTAGTTGTTTATGGCTGTTTTGCCCACTCCTCTTATAGTTGCATTTATTCCGGGGCAGTCGCCACCTGATGTAAGGATACCTATTTTCATGATTCTTTTGTATTATAGTTTTTCTATATACAAAGTAAACAATTAATTGAAGAAAAGTTTTATTGAAGCACTACTTTAACATTTTATTCTATCAACAATAAATTTTGCAGCACTGTATGATGCACCAGGCTCTCCAAGTATTTTTCTTAGTTCGGAATAGTTCTTCAACATATTATTTCGATAGTTCTGCACGTTTAGTATCTGATGAAGTTCCGTGCGAATATTATCAATAGTGAAGAATTTAGCAAATAGCTCTTTCACAACTTCTCTGCCAGCAATAAGGTTTACCAATGAAATGAAAGGGGTGTGTAGAATATTCTTAAAGCCCCAGTATGATAATTTTGGCACTGGAGTATGATAGCATACAACTTGAGGGATATTTAATATTGCGGTTTCCAACGTTGCAGTACCTGAAGTTACTAATGCAGCTTCCGATTGTGCAAGTGCTCTGTACGTTTGATCGAATAACACTCTGGCAGGAAGCCCAATTGTGTATTCATCATAAAATGATGAGTCAATGCCAGGAGCTCCTAAGATTAATATTTGATATCCTTCAAAGCTCCTCAAAGCATGTAGCATTGGAGGTAGGTTTTTAGAAATCTCTTGTTTTCTGCTCCCTGCCAGAATAGATATAATTGGTTTGTTCTCGAGGTTATTATATTCTATAAAATCATCAAACTTCTCGTCTTTAAAATCTCTTGAAGCTATAGCATCTAACGTTGGATTGCCAATATAGTGAGCTTTGTAATTATGTTTTTTATAAAAGTCAACTTCAAAAGGCAAGATGAGCAACATCTCATCTACATATTTTTTGAACGACTTAACTCTGTATTCTTTCCAAGCCCACACCTTTGGGGCAATATAATAGTAAACAGGTATTTGCAATTGTTGTTTTACATATTTAGCAATTTTCAAGTTGAAGCCAGGATAATCCACCAATACTACCACATCAGGTTGATAGCTTGCAATATCCTCTTTGCATAGTCTAAGATTGTTGAGTATGGTGCGTACGTTCAATAGGACAGGTATAAAGCCCATGAAAGCCATATTGCGATAATGAATGAGGGGCTTTTTATTGCTTTGATTAGCCATCAAATCCCCACCCAAGAATCTAAAATCAGCTTCTTTGTCCAATTCTTTTATTGACTTCATGAGGTTTGAAGCGTGCAAGTCGCCCGAGGCTTCCCCCGCAATCATGTAATACTTCATAGTCTTTGTTTTTTCTAATCTTGCCAGATATTGTGATTATAAGTCCCAGCTCTTCATTTCATCAATGAAAGAGTATGCAGTCATATCTATTTCCACAGGAACAATTGCTGCATATCCATTAGCTAAAGCCCATTCGTCCGAATTTCCATTATGTTCTTCCCAGTTCTCAAAGTTGCCAGTCATCCAGTAAACATCTTGCCCAATTCCATCATAAGACTTTTGATATTCATTTACCCATTTGCCTTGGGTTTGAGTAGATATCTTAATCCCCTTCACTTCACCCTTTGGCACATTTATATTTAAGCATATGCCTTGCGGAAGTCCATGTTTCAATACTTTTGTGGCTGCCTTCTTTGCTACCTCACAGGTTTGAGTAAAGTCTGCATCCTGCGAGTGGTCGCATAGAGAAACTCCTATAGATGGAACATCAAAGATGCATCCTTCTATAGCTGCACCCATTGTTCCAGAATATATCACACTAATTCCCGCATTTGAGCCATGATTAATTCCTGATACCAATAAGTCTGGTTTGCGGTCAAGAAATTCATTCAGAGCCAGCTTTATACAATCCACAGGTGTGCCATTACAATAGTAGGCAGTCAGTCCTTCTTTGTCAATATACTTTTTGGTTCTAAGTGGTTGCATCGTAGATATAGCTGATGACATACCTGATTGATGATGTTGAGGTGCAAATACTACCACATCACCCAGTTGGCACATTGCTTCTATCAAAGAATTTATCCCTTTAGCTTGATAACCATCATCGTTCGAAATTAAAATGAGAGGTCTTTTATTTGAATTATTCATATTGTATTTCTAAAATTTAGAACAAACATAATGAATTGCATTGAGTTTTCAGTCTTAAAAGATGTTACATGCTTGTTAAATAGAGAACATTCATAAAAGTAAGACACTCAATTTAATTACCTTTACTTTTTGTATAAATCTAAAACAAATATAAACAATTCAATTATGAGGAAATTAAGTTTAATACTTGGCTTCTTTGCCATTTCAATTCTAATCTTTGCACAGGATGTGAAACCTGTAAAGAATGTAATCGTGATGATACCAGATGGTACATCTACTGGTGTGTATTCGGCTGCAAGATGGTACAAGATGTACAACAAAATGGGGGATAGACTCCATATTGATCCATTCTTTTCGGGAACTGTTACAACTCACTCTTCTAATGCGCCTATCGGCGACTCTGCACCCACGGGCTCTACATATGCTACTGGTGTGTTGCAGAAAACGGGCAATGTTGCCATATATCCAGAGGCAGACCCTGGCAATGATATATATCCAGTAGATGCCAATAGAACTTACCAGCCTGCTGCCACAATTCTTGAAGCATCACGAATAGAGAAGAATAAAGCTACAGGATTAGTTGTCACTTGTGAGTTTCCACATGCCACTCCTGCCGACTTCTCAGCTCATTACTATTATAGAAGCCAATACAAATCTATTGCTCCACAAATTGCGTATCAAAATCTTGATGTAATGTTTGGTGGGGGTAATGGCATTTTGACTGATGATATTAAACAACACTTCAATAACAATGGCACAACACTTATCCAAGATGACAGAAGCGCATTGCTTAACTATGACAAGAGTGGAAAGGTGTGGGCACTATTTGGCGAACGTGCTTTGCCATACGACATTGATAGAAATCCCGATAAAGTGCCTTCGTTGGCAGAGATGACCGAAAAGGCAATTCAGTTATTATCTAAGAATGAAAATGGATTTTTCTTGATGGTTGAAGGTAGTCAAGTCGATTGGGCTGCTCATTCAAATGATGCTGTAGGGATTATTACCGAGTTTATCGCTTTTGACGATGCTGTGGGCAAAGTGATGGATTTTGCAATCAAGGATGGAAACACGGCTGTGGTGATTATGTCTGACCATGGCAATAGTGGTTTTACTATTGGTTCGAGAGATTGCGCTGGGTATGATAAGCTTTCCATAGACCAGCTCTTTGAGACTATCTCGGGTTATAAACTAAGTGGTAATGGGCTTGAGTCAATATTGTTGGAGACTAATCCTGATGAGATTCAAAGTGTATTTAAAAAATATACCAATATCGATCTTACTGATGAAGAGGTGAAGTCTCTTGCTACTTCCAAGAATTATAAGAAAGAGAGCGACTATATGGAGGTAGCCAATAGCGAAAACATGGTTCGCACTATTATTAAAATAATGAACTCCAGAACCTGCTTTGGATTCACAACAGGTGGTCACACAGGTGAGGAAACATTGTTGGCTTCATATCACCCACAAGATAATATCCTCAGAGGTAATGTGCGCAATGTGGATGTAAATAAGTATTTGGTAAAGGTATCGGGTATTGATAAGACTTTGCAAGATATTTCAGATGAGGTGTTTGCGAAACATACTGATGTGTTTGCGGGCTACTCGATAAGCATGGACAAAAAGGATACTGACTTTCCTCTATTGATAGTCAAGAAGGGAAGGAATACTTTAGAGATTAAGGCATTCTCATCTGTAGCCAAGCTTAATGGTAAGCCTTTTGATATTGGTTCGGTGGTGGTGTATATAGACAAGAATGATACATTCTATTTGCCAAAAAGCTTAACGCAAAAGCTGTAACGATTACTATATCTAAATAAAAAAAAACGGCTTCATGCCGTTTTTTTATTTATTCTTTTTCGTCAAGTTCTATATCTCCAGTAAATGATATTGATTGCCGCCTCGAGTCAGACACTGTTAGCCTTGCAGTTGCATTATCCCAGATGTCAAAAAAGAGTGTTATATCATTTCCCCTATCTTTCACTCTAATATCAATAAGCCAATTGCCTTTCTTTTTGCTTTCTGTCACTTCATAGTCAAATGTAGTACTTGTAAATTTAATTCCTCCATCCATAGGGTCTATCGGTGCCACGTAGGCTCTACCAAAGTAGGGGAGGTAACACTCAACAGTATCAGGCGATACTTTGACGTCATAATATGGAGCCAAGTTGACCGACCTTAATGAAGTGGGGAATGCATAATTAGCTGTAAATGTAAATTCCAAATCACTTACTTTTTGTCTTACTTCATTAGCCGTTTCCTGTTTCTGTGTAGCAGTTTGTGTTGTTACACACGATGTTAGCCCCCAAAATACTGCTACAATTGTTATTAAAATAATATACAGTTTTGTTTTCATAATAACACATCTTGTCTTAGTACTATTATAAAAACAAAGTAGCAGTGAAAATGTTGCTAAAATGGTGACAAATCGGTGAAGGTATTAAGCATTAAATAGAATCCGATTATGGAAATAAAGACAAAGAATGAATATATTACCTGATTATTGGTGATATTGGTGTAGAAGTGAGCTATTATGAGTGTCAGATATGCTAATGATGTATAAATCCAGAAGGTTGTATTATTTAGAAACAGAACATGCAAAAGCAGTGATACTATGATTATAGTCATGCTCAGGTACAAAATCTTCTTCGTGAAGCTGCGCTCTCTTATTATCTCTCTGTTGTCAACCAAGATGAAGTAAAGAACAAAAAACAGAAGGGTGCTAATAAATCCCCACTGAGGAACCGAGAAGTTGGGTACTTTGGTGAAGTCGTATATATTGCCAAGCTCAATCATCGGTAGTACAAAACCTTGTATGTTGTCGCCAAATACATAAAAAGCAAAAGCTATCCAATATACCACGCTGATACCAAAAATTGATGCTAAGAATGATTTAAAACTTATCTCGGATAGTGCCTTTAGTGCTATAAGCCATAGTGGAATAAGAATAATGGCATAAATCTGGAACAGACTTGCCATTGCAAGTAGCGAGCTGAATTGGAATGTATATTTATGAGTGCTATGTGATTGGTACGTTGAGAGAAGGGGAAGCATCGACCACAGAACCAATATTAATGCGGGGAGGTCAGGCGTAAATCTCAAAAATTGAGGGTGTATGCTGAATATAATTAATGGGATATAAAATGGCATAGAAGTGCGAGTTCTAATTACTCCAAATCTATTATTTATTTCAGATATCAAGAAAGCAACGATAAATATTGAGAATGTACTTGCTATTAATGACGCTAATGGATATGCTTGAAGTAGTGGCTCAATATTGGTCCATACAAAGTTTGCATCACTGATTGGTGTGTTGCTCAATCCTCTATTCGAATACATCACAAAGCGTATAAGTATCACGCCAATAGCGACGATAACGGATACAAATCGCGATTCTATGAAATAGGTTGTGAAGTTGCGTTTGAGTTGTGTGTTCATCTATTTTACTCTCTATATGTGTATATTTATTTTAAATCAAAGCCAATATCTTTGCGACAATAGCTGTTTTGGTACTCTATCTTCTCAATATTTTTATAAGATTGGCTTAGTGCCTCGTCCATAGTAGCACCAAATGATGTGACGGCAAGCACTCTTCCACCTGCTGTTTCCACTCGGTTGTTGTTGAGCTTTGTGCCAGCATGAAAGACTAAAGAGCCTTCCACATTATCTAATCCATATATTGCTTTGCCACTTTCATAATCTCCAGGATATCCGCCCGACACCATCATCACGGTGGTTGCAAATCTGCTGTCAACCTCAAGAGTTTTAGAGTCCAATGTTTCGTTAGATACTGCCTCGAATAGTTCCACTAAGTCTGATTTTATTCGTGGCATCACCACTTCTGTCTCGGGGTCACCCATTCTCACGTTGTATTCTATCACCTTAGGTTCTCCTGCCACCTTTATCAGTCCAATAAAAATAAAGCCTTTGTATTCTATGTTTTCTTTTTGAATGCCACTTACTGTGGGCACCACTATTCTATCTTCTACCTTTTGCATAAACTGGTCGTCGGCAAATGCCACAGGAGATATTGCTCCCATTCCGCCCGTATTTAAGCCCGTGTCGCCCTCGCCAATTCTTTTGTAATCTTTGGCAGTGGGTAGTATCTTGTATGATTTTCCATCGGTGAGCACAAATACCGAACATTCTATTCCGTCCAAAAACTCCTCAATCACCACTCTGTTGCCTGCCGAGCCAAACATTCCGCCCAGCATTTCGCCCAGCATCTCTTTGGCTTCTTCAATATTATTGATAATCAGCACACCCTTGCCCGCTGCCAATCCATCTGCTTTTAGCACATATGGAGCGGATAGCGATTCCAAAAACTGATATCCCTCCTCAAGGTTATTGGGCGTAATGGTTTTGTGTCTTGCAGTGGGGATGTTGTGCCTATTCATAAAGTCTTTTGCAAAGTCTTTGCTTCCTTCCAATTGAGCTCCCACTTTAGATGGACCTATTACGGATATATGCTTAGTGGCTTCATCATTTTTGAAATAATCATATACTCCTTGCACCAATGGCACTTCAGGACCCACCACTATCATGTCAATGCTGTTGGCAAGTGCGAAGTCTTTTAGCGCAACAAAGTCCGTTGGCGAAATATCAACGTTTGTTCCCACTAATGCTGTACCCGCATTTCCTGGAGCTATATATAAGTTATTAAGATTTTTGCTGTCTTGCATATGCCATGCTAATGCATGTTCTCGTCCTCCGGACCCAAGAATTAAGATGTTCATTAT
>CAZNRT010000049.1:0-19345 GCA_964575445.1 uncultured Proteiniphilum sp.
GTTTTGAGTGTAAAATGTATTGGTGTAAAATGACATTGATGCGTTTTGGGTCGGAGGTGGGGTGTTGTGAATTGATGATGATGGTAATTCAATGGAAATTCGATAGAAATTGGATGGTGATTCGATAGAAATATAAAAGCCAATAGGCAATTACAATAAAAATAAGATATCAATAAAAAAGACCACAATAGTTATAAGCTATTTTCTATCGATCATTTATATTTTTTATGTTAAATATTTTTATTTTATTTCAAATAAGTATATCTTTGCATGGAAAATAGTGAGTAATCACAGTAAACAAGAACAAAAAAATTGTCATAACAAATCAAAACTAAAAAACAATAAAAGAGAACAGATGAAATTTAACAATTTAAAAACAATTAGAGAATGAAAAGGAAACTAATTTTTAATTTAAAAACAACGATGCTTGTACTATTGCTCAGCATAGGTGTTCTGTCCATTTCTGCTCAGAATATTACAGTAAGTGGAACAGTGACCGACGATACAGGCTTCGAGGTCATCGGTGCTACAATAGTGGTTGTAGGCAACACAACTCATGGTACTGTAACTGATATTGACGGTAAATATACGCTCAGCAATGTACCTTCAAATGGTTCGTTGCAGTATAGTTATGTAGGAATGAAGACGCAAGTAGTTCCTGTGAATGGGAGAACTGCGATTAATGTAGTTTTGGCATCGGATACGGAATTACTTGACGAGGTAGTGGTAACGGCTTTAGGAATCAAGCGGGACAAGAAAGCACTAGGGTATGCTATCCAGGAAGTCAAGGGTGATGACATCATAGCAGCGCGCGAGCTTAACGTAGCCAATGCACTATCGGGAAAAATCTCTGGGCTTCAAGTTATTAAATCAAATAACGGTCCTGGTGGTTCTTCAAAAATTCTTATAAGAGGTAACAATTCGGTAACAAACCTAAATCAACCACTCATTGTAGTTGACGGAGTTCCGATGGAAAACTTTGCTGGTGCAGATAACAATGATTACTGGAATCCTAGTGCAGACATGGGTAATGGTCTTTCAGACATCAATCCCGAGGACATTGAAAGCATGACAGTATTGAAAGGAGGGTCAGCTGCAGCACTCTATGGATCGCGCGCTGGTAATGGCGTAATTTTAATTACTACCAAAAGCGGAGCTAAATCTGATGGATTGGGAATAACAATTTCATCTTCAGTTTCATCCGAAAACATTTTTATGAAGCCTGAGCTTCAAAGTGCATTTGGTCAAGGTACTGAAGGTGCATTCGACCCACTGATCCCCAGAAGCTGGGGTCCAGCTATCACTGGTCAGGAATACACAAAGTGGAACGGACAAAATGCTCGAATGGAAGCATATGACAACCTTTCTAACTATTTCGACAAACCTGGACTAAATTTAACTGAAAATATCTCTTTTTCACAGCAATATAATAATGTATCAGTCTATACATCTATCGGGCGAACTGACGACTGGAGTATTATCCCAGGAGCAGACCTTAGCAGGACAAATATGACACTTCGTGCTACGTCAAAATTCGGAAAAGATGAAAGATGGTCAATGGATGGCAAAATGCAGTATATAAAAACTGATGCAAGAAATCGCCCTGTAGGTGGAAATAATACCTCAAACCCCTATTTCACAATGTATTCACTGCCTCGCTCACTCGATATTCGCGACTTTAGCAACCCAGTAGATGACGAAGGGAGGATGATTTGGTTCCAAAAAACGAGTCCTCAAATCAACCCTTACTGGTTAAGCAAATATAAATTGAACAACGATGTGCGCGAACGATTTTTAATGCAAGGAACATTAAGCTATCGATTTACCGACTGGCTGAATGCCGAGTTGAGAGGTGGTACGGATACCTATTTCACCGAATATGACAACAAGACTTATGGTAGAAGCCCACTTACAGAAACAGGGCGCTATCAGTTTGGACAAGACAAGTTTTTCGAAAACAACTTCAGCGCTTTAATTTCCGCTCAACAGGACAATATTTTTGGAAAATGGGGATTAGGCGGATCATTTGGAGGCAACTTGATGCATCGCAAAAAAACGGGTATCAGCGGGGGACCAGACGAGTTGCTTGTTCTTAATCTTTTCACTTTTGGCAATGCTAAAAACAAAATAGATGCAAGCCGCGAATATAATGAGAAGAAAATAAACTCTGTGTATGGAACTGCTCAAGTTAACTATGGCGGTTACTTGTTCATTGATGGAACATTCCGTAATGACTGGTCGTCAACATTACATCCAGACAACAGATCCTTCTTTTATCCATCTGTCAGCACATCGCTCGTTGTGAGCGATATGATTAATGCAGAAGGACAAGGTATGCCCGCTTGGTTCAATTATGCAAAAGTCAGAGCATCGTTTGCACAAGTTGGTAACGATCTAGATCCCTATCAGCTTTACAACACATATGAGCTTGGCAAAGACCCAGAAAACAATGCAACAGCTGGAACTGGGAACACTTTATTTGACTCATCTGTACGCAGCGAGTTGATCTCATCTTGGGAAGTTGGTACTGAAGTTAGATTTTTTAACAATAGACTCGGATTTGATTTAGCATGGTATAAATCAAATGCACATCGCCAGCTCTTGAACCTTCCCATGGATCCATTAAGTGGATATAGTTCACGCAAAATAAATGCTGGAAATATTCAAAACCAAGGTGTTGAATTAATGATTAATGCCCGACCAATAGAAACCAAAGACTTCGCATGGAACATCATGGCTAACATTTCACAGAACAGCAATACAATTGTCGATCTTACGAAAGACGTTAGCCTTTATCAGTTAGGGGGATACGACAACCTTGCCATTTATGCTACATCTGGAGGAAATTATGGGGAAATTTATGGGACTAAGTTCAGCAGAGTTGAAGACAAAGCAAGCCCTTATTATGCTAAACTTATCGTAGATGAAAATGGACTTCCAACAGGAAGTAGCGAAAAAGAGAAAATAGGTGACCAGCAAGCAACAGCACTCGTAGGTGTCACTAATTCATTCCAATACAAAGGATTTAACTTTTCATTCCTGATAGACTCACGTATCGGTGGTGATATATTCTCTGCTTCAAATCTATATTTACAATATGCAGGAACTGCAGCAGCAACAGCACCAAATGGTACACGAGAAGACTTTATCGTTGACGCAGTAAAATTAGATGCCAATAATAAATATGTTCCTAATGATACAAAAGTAAGTCCGCAGCTTTACTGGGAAAGAATTACAACCGCAACTGGAAACTTGGGAATATCTGAAGCTAATATTTATAGTGCAACTAATATTAGAGTTAGAAACGTTCAGCTCAACTACGACTTCAATCGTAAGATGCTAACCAACACTCCATTTACTAAAGTTAAACTTGGAATATCGGTGAATAACGCATTAATGATAACGAGTCACCTGAAAGGAGTTGACCCTGAGTCTGTATTTGGTATCGGAACTAACGCAGTTGGATTTGAAAACACTGCACCTCCAACAACAAGATCTTACTTGTTTAACGTAACATTAGGTTTCTAACATATTAATAAACGAAGAAAATGAAAATAAAAAACACGAAAATATTATATTTATTCTTAGCTGTAATAATGTTTGTAGGAGCTTGTTCCGATTTTGAGGATATCAACAAAAATCCTAATGCAGCCAACGAAGAGGATATAAAAGTACAATACATACTAAATAAGGCCATCACTGATGCTCAACAAGACCCTCATGTTGCAGAAAGAGCATTTGTATTGTATTGGAGACGGGCTGGAAGACAAGACCGTTCGGGAGGGATAACAACTGGAACATACAACAATGATTGGAGCACTGATTACTACAGTTACATATCTGGTTGGATGAAGTCAGCAACACAAGCTGTTGATTTAGCAAACAACCAGCTTCAGAAAGATGATTTCGCAGTAGAATATGACAAGCAGATGACTCAAAATCTAAAGGAAGTTGCACGCATTTGGAGAGCATATCTAATGAGTGAATTTGCAGACAACTTTGGTCCCCTTCCGATAGAAGCTTTCAAGGGTGTCAACCCTGAGTTTTCGAGTGTAAAGGATGTTTATTATTTTATGATCGATGAGCTTAAAGAAGCTGCTTCTAACTTGGACACTAGTTTAACACCTCAAGATGCAGACAAGAAGTTCGACAGGGCGTACGAATTTAACTTTTCCAAATGGGTTAAATATGCAAACTCAATGAGAATGAGGCTTGCAATGCGCTTGTCAGAAGTAGATGTATCAAAAGCGAAAACCGAATTTGAAGATGCAGTAAAAGGTCAGATAATACTAACATCCGATGATAAATTCTCCGTTCAGGAAAGAGATGGTTGGAATCCACTGGCTGGCGTTATGTCTCGTCCATGGAATGCTTTACTGATGAGCAACACCTTGAACAACTTGATGATTAATCTTGGAGGAATTAAGTCTGAGGATCAATTAAGCGATTCTTATACACAGTATATCAAACCCGCAAATTACTTGGGCATGGATTTCAGAAATTACTTTTCAGAATATACTAACGATCCTTCCCTCGGATTCTTCCACGATGGTTTGAGAAACAAAATAGACCCAAGAGCATACGAACTATACAATATACCAGGCGATTTTGAAAGTCCTAAATCACCGATGGGTAAAAACACACTTGGTGATCTTGAAAGATCAGTATTCGCAGATAAGGATCAAAAAGACAAACTTGCTACTGTTAACATGGCATTTACCTGGAACACAATGCCTGGTGGCGCATGGGGCGATAAAACGGCCATGAACCAAATTATTGGCTCCAATTATAACCCAATCTTGGTTAAGAAGTACAGAAACCACTCTCAAAGAAGAATATTTTTTGCAGAATGGGAAACATATTTTCTAATTGCAGAGGCTTCAGTAAGAGGATGGGTAACACCTATGACATCTGAGGAAGCATATAAAAAAGGAATCAAAGCAAGCTTTGAATACCATGGTGTCGGAAAGTTCTATGATGATTATATTGAATCAACAGACTATAATAGAGCTGGTACATCTGTTAAGTGGTCGCATACAGCAGAACCACCAGCAACTGTTGAGATGGATATGGTGGACGGAATAACAAAAGCTCCTGGAAAATATAACTTCAAGTATCCAGTTGCAAACCAGACATCATATGGAAAGGCATTAAACGATCAAATGGCAAAAATATTCACTCAAAAGTTTATAGCACAAAATCCATGGCTACCATTAGAAACTTGGAGTGACTATAGACGTATAGGACTACCGTTCTTTGAAAATATGGTGGTAGAGGTACCTCTAACAAATTTACCTGCTTTGACAAAAACGAATGCCAAAAACTCACAACAACGTGATTTCTTTCCACAACGATTGAAATATCCTGCTTCTCTAGAGAACAGTAATCCAGACGGACATAAGCAAGCAGTAGAGCTTCTTGGGGGAACAGATGCAGTTCTTACACCTCTATGGTGGGCAAAACATTAATATTTATGTTTCATATCTAAGCGTCATAAAAAAAGCCGAAGAAAATTTTCTTCGGCTTTTTTTTGAAAAAAATCATTCTTACAAAAGTTTAGATTAATTTTGCAAGAAACGATATGACTTATGAAAACAAAATCATTTTCTATTTTTATAATTTTCATCATGTTGGCATCCGTTTCTAATGCTCAGCAACCCATAATGCTTTTCGATGACTTCAGAGTGGGTACTGTTTACCTAAAACAAAGAATAACGACGAAAGCTGATTTGAACTATGATGCCAGAAACGGCAAAATGATATATTTGGTAGATGATATAGAAATGACAATAACGAATAACCATGAAGTGGACTCCATAATTTTCGAGGACAGTAAGTTCATTCTCTATAAAACCATATATTTAGAAGTTGTCAACACAAGCAATGGCTCTGTTTTTATAAACTGGAAATTAAAAGAAAACTTGAAGGGTTATCAAGGTGCAATGGGCCTAATCACACATACCAAAGTGGAAAGTATTGATCTTTCTCATATTACAACAAAAAAGAATGACCGATCGACTGCCGAGATAACACAAATAGAAAACAATAATGAATATTGGTTCTATGTCGAAGGAAAACTTGTGAAATGCAGCAGCGAAAAAAAATTATTGAATCAGTTTCCAAACAAAAAAGATAAATTGAAAGAGTTTATTAAAAGAGATAATATCAGATTCAAGAATCCAGCCGATGTTATACGATTGATTAACTATGCTTTGGGTTTGTAATTAGTAAAAGTAAGAATTAAAAAAAACAACATCAAACGTCATAAAAAAATCATATGATAAAAAAAATATCAACAACACTATTGTTTATTAGCCTTATTGTGTGTGCCCACGCCCAGCAAGGCTTCGTCCACGAATCCTCTACTGGATACATCTATCCCGAGGAGAAAGAGGTTCTGCAGAAACTCGACCAATGGCAAGACCTAAAGTTTGGCGTATTATTCCATTGGGGGCTGTACTCCATTCCCGGAATCGTGGAGTCGTGGTCCATCTGCTCGGAAGACGTGGAGTGGATTTCGCGCGACACCACCATGACCTACGAAGAGTACAAGAAATGGTACTGGGGACTGAAAGATGAGTTTAACCCCACCGATTTTGATCCTGATCAATGGGCGTCTGTTATGGACAAGGCTGGAATGAAATATGCCATTTTTACAACAAAACATCATGATGGGTTCAATATGTTTGATACTAAGGAGAGTGATTTTTCAATCGCTAAAGGACCATTCATGAATAACCCAAAAGCAGACGTAGCTAAGCATGTGTTTGATGCTTTCAGAAAAAAAGATTTTATGATTGGTGCCTATTTTTCAAAACCCGACTGGCATAGCCAAGACTACTGGTGGGATCATTTTGCTACTCCAAACCGTAATGTAAACTATAAGATTGAGCGTCATCCAGAACGTTGGGATGCGTTTAAGACTTTTACGACTAACCAACTTAACGAAATCACATCTAATTATGGTAATATCGACATCCTTTGGTTGGATGGTGGCTGGGTAGCTGCTCCACGTCAAGATATTGATATGGACAATATTGCCACAATGGTACGTAAGAATCAACCTGGAATTCTTATAGTTGACAGAACAATAAAAGGGAAGCATGAGAATTATCAAACACCTGAACGTTCAATTCCAGACAAACAACTTTCAAACCCTTGGGAGTGCTGCATCACTCTGAGCAACGACTGGGGATGGGTACCTAATGCCCCTTACAAATCTGCACAAACCGTTATCAACACCCTTTCAGAGATAACTGCCAAAGGTGGTTGTTTGCTTTTGGGAGTTGGACCTACGGCAAAAGGGATTATTGAAAAAGAAGCTGTGGAACGACTTGAAAAAGTGGGAGAATGGCTAAAAGTGAATGGTGAAGGAATATATAACACTCGCATTACTCCTAACTACAATAGTGGAAATACGTGGTTTACTGCAAACAAAGATGGGAAGAAATTATATGCAATTTATTCTCTTCCCGAAAGTGAGATGCTGCCATCTACCATTGAATGGGAAGGCAATGCTCCTAAGAAAGGCTCTAAAATGACATTGCTTCAGAATAAGAAAAGCTTGAAGTGGAAAACTGTGGGTGACAAAACAATTGTTACGCTACCCAAAAAATTAAAGCAAGAACCTTTAGTATTATCATTTAATGTGAACTAAAATGAAGCCAATAGCCATATCTCTTTTATTGTGTTTTTTGCAAGTGCCTCTATTTGCTCAACAAAGATACAAAGACACTACTCTTCCTATTGAGAAAAGAGTAGATGATTTGTTATCACAAATGACGGTTCAGGAAAAGGTGGGACAGTTATGCTCGCCTCTTGGATGGGAGATGTATGCAAAAGGTGATAATTTGGTTGAAGTATCTGACAAATTTATCACGTTAATGAACGAAGTGCAACCAGGCACATTCTGGGCTACACTTCGTGCCGATCCTTGGACAAGAAAGACATTAAGTACTGGATTGAATCCAGAACTTGCAGCCGAAGCATTGAATAAGTTGCAAAAATATGCAGTAGAAGAGACAAGGCTTGGCATTCCTTTGTTTTTTGCCGAAGAGTGCGCTCATGGACATATGGCAATAGGTGCCACGGTGTTTCCCACATCTATTGGGCAGGCAAGCACATGGAATAGACATTTAATCGAAGAGATGGCTTCTGCCATCTCTTTAGAAACTCGTTTGCAAGGTGGGCACATTGCCTATGGTCCCGTTCTTGACTTGGCTCGAGATCCACGCTGGTCGCGAGTGGAAGAAACATTTGGTGAAGACCCCGTTCTAACGGGTATTTTAGGAAGTGCATTTGTGAAAGGACTACAAGGAAGCGATTTTACTGATGGCAAACACACATATTCTACTCTAAAGCACTTTGCAGCATACGGCATTCCCGCTGGTGGGCATAATGGACAAAAGTCTATCATTGGCATGCGCGAATTGTTTTCTGATCACTTATTGCCATTTCGTATGGCAGTAGAAGCTGGTGCCAAAACTGTGATGACATCTTACAACTCAATTGATGGAGTTCCCGCAACTGCTCATTCGTATCTTATCAATGATGTACTGAAACATCAATGGGGTTTTAATGGTTTTCTTTTCTCAGACTTAGGAAGTGTGGAAGGAATTGCAACTACTCATCGAGTGGCACCAAACATTAAAACTGCCGCATCTATGGCATTGAAAGCGGGAGTAGAAATTGACTTAGGTGGCAATGCCTATGGCAATAATTTAGCCACAGCTTTAGAAGAAGGTTTAATATCAGAACAAACTTTAAACAAAGCAGTATCAAATGTGCTAAGACTTAAGTTTGAAATGGGTTTGTTTGAGAATCCTTATGTATCAGTAAAAAAGGCAAAAGAAATTGTAGGTAGCGCAACTCACAAATCGATTGCAAGAAAAGTAGCTCAAGAGAGTGTGGTATTATTGAAGAACAAAAACAATATACTCCCACTTTCAAAAGAGGTGAAGTCAATTGCTGTTATTGGTCCTAATGCTGATAATGTTTACAATCAATTGGGAGATTATACCGCACCTCAGAATTTGGATGACGTAAGTACCCTATTGAGAGGTGTGAAAGAAGCGGTATCTCCCAACACAATTGTGAGATATGCCAAAGGATGCGCAATAAGAGATACTACTGAATATGATATTGATGAAGCGATAGAAATTACTAAGAATTCGGATGTTACGATATTAGTATTAGGAGGCTCAAGTGCCAGAGATTTTAAAACAGAATATATCGACACTGGTGCAGCACAAGTAAGCTCAAGCAAAAGTGATATTATTTCAGACATGGAGTCTGGCGAAGGATATGATAGAAGCACGCTTAAATTATTGGGTCTTCAGGAGAAATTATTAAGTGCCGTTTTAGATACAGGCAAACCAGTTATTGTAATATATATTCAGGGAAGACCATTAGACATGAACATAGCATCACAAAGAGCAGATGCTTTGCTAACGGCATGGTACCCTGGTCAAGAGGGTGGCAATGGTATAGCTGATGTAATTTTTGGAGACTACAACCCCTCTGGTCGATTGCCGATTAGCATACCTCGCAGTGTGGGTCAATTACCTGTTTATTATTCATTAGGAAAACAATCAAGCTATGTTGAAGAGCCAAGCACTCCACTCTACCCTTTTGGGTATGGACTGAGCTATGCAAACTTTGAATACAGCAATCTTTCTATAGAACAATTTGAAGAGAGTGTCAATATCTCATGCAAGGTTAGTAATACAGGCGGTCGTGATGGTGACGAGGTAGTTCAACTCTACATTAGAGATAAAGTAAGCTCTGTCTATACTCCACCGATACAATTGAAGGATTTTGAAAAGACTTTCATTCCTCAAGGAGAATCAAAAACAGTAACATTCAAACTAACACCTCTTCAACTCTCATTATATAATATAGCAATGGAGGAGGTGGTGGAGCCTGGCGAGTTTTCAGTAATGATAGGTTCATCGTCAGATGATATTCGTTTACGTGGGAGCTTTACGATTGATTAGCAAGCAATATATACAGTTGCTGGGCTTAACGTTTATTTAAATAAATATTTCTTTAATGTCCGTATATTGTTGTAATTTTGTCAACAGAATAAGAACATTCACATTTAAATAAAAAACTAATTATGAGCTTTTTGACAAACGAAAAACTTACTATTGTCGGTGCTGCCGGCATGATTGGATCTAACATGGCACAAACAGCTGCTATGATGCGTCTAACTCCAAACATTTGTCTTTACGACCCATTTGCTTTGGGATTGGAAGGAGTATCTGAAGAAATGCGTCACTGTGGATTTGAAGGTGTAAACTTTACTTTCACAACTGATATCAAAGAGGCATTCACTAATACTAAATATATGATTTCGTCAGGTGGTGCTCCACGTAAGGATGGCATGACACGCGAAGATCTATTGAAAGGAAATGCGGAGATTGCTGCTCAACTTGGAAAAGATATCAAAACATACTGCCCTGATCTAAAGCACTTGACTGTTATCTTCAACCCAGCAGACATCACTGGATTGGTAGCTCTAATTCATTCTGGATTGAAACCATCATGTGTTACTACACTTGCAGGATTAGATAGCACACGTTTGCAAAGCGAATTGGCTAAACATTTTGGTGTGAATCAAAGCCAAGTAACCAACACTCGCACATATGGCGGACACGGTGAGCAAATGGCGGTATTTGCATCAACAGCTCAAGTTGATGGCAAGCCATTGACAGACCTAATCGGAACAGAAGCATTGACTAACGAAGATTGGGAGGCACTAAAGAGCCGTGTAACTAAAGGTGGTGGCAATATCATCAAACTGCGTGGTCGCTCATCATTCCAAAGCCCATCATACGTATCTGTTGAGATGATTCGTGCAGCAATGGGTGGCGAATCATTCCGTTGGCCCTCTGGTTGCTATGTAAATACAACTGAGTTCCCACAAATAATGATGGCTATGGAAACAGACATCACTAATAATGGCGTTGTTATCAACGAAACAAAAGGTACTGACAGCGAAATGGCTGCTTTGAAAGAGAGCTACTCTCACCTTGCAAAACTTCGTGACGAAGTTATCGAAATGGGAATTATCCCAGCATTAGAAGGTTGGAAAACAGTGAATCCAAATCTTTAATCTTTCGATAAGAAGATATTATATATACCAAAAAGCTCCAGAACTTAGTTTTGGAGCTTTTTATATTTTCAATAATTAAACATTTAGCTACAACAAGCTCCAAGCAACAGTAAGCCCAGCCATCACAATAGATACCATACTCATTAGCTTAATCAAAATATTGAGAGATGGACCTGAAGTATCTTTGAATGGGTCCCCAACAGTATCACCTACTATGGTGGCTTTATGAGCATCACTACCCTTACCACCCATATTGCCTTCTTCCACATATTTCTTTGCATTATCCCAAGCACCTCCAGCATTTGCCATAAACACTGCTAAAACAAATCCCGAACCAAGAGCTCCAGCAAGAAGACCCATCACGCCCGCTACTCCAAATATTATCCCAACTAATATGGGAGTAGCAATAGCCAAGAGAGAAGGAAAAAGCATCTCTCTCTGTGCTCCCTTTGTAGATATCTCAACGCATCTTGCATAATCGGGCGTACCCTCACCAGTAAGAATACCCTTAATCTCTCTAAACTGGCGGCGAACCTCTTCTACCATCAATTGAGCAGCACGACCAACAGCATTCATCGTGAGCCCAGCAAACAAGAATGACATCATAGCACCAATAAACACCCCAGCAATCACCTTGGGGTTCATCAGTGTAACTTGAAAATAATTCATGAAATCAACAAAGCTGGCTTTGGCAACCTCAACAGTATCTCCATTAGCAAACTCCAATATATTGTCGCCTAATCTAATCATCCCCATTCTGATTTCCTCCATATAAGATGCCATTAAAGCCAATCCCGTGAGGGCTGCCGAACCAATAGCAAAACCTTTGCCCGTAGCAGCAGTAGTATTTCCAAGAGCATCGAGCGAATCAGTTCTTCTTCTCACCTCTGGCTCTAAACCACTCATCTCGGCATTACCACCAGCATTATCAGCAATTGGTCCATAAGCATCAGTTGCCAAAGTAATACCAAGAGTAGAGAGCATACCAACCGCCGCTATTGCCACACCATATAGCCCAAGACTAAGCCCTCTGGCTGTAAGCATAACTTCAATATCAAAACGAATAGCACTGAGATATGAAATAACTATCGCAAACACAATTGATAATACAGGAATAGCAGTAGAAATCATGCCTGTGCCCACTCCTGCAATTATAACTGTGGCAGGACCTGTCTCTGCACTATGTGCAATATTTTTAGTAGGTTTAAAAGAATGAGATGTATAATATTCTGTAGCCTGCCCAATCATGATTCCTGCAAGCAAACCAGCAATGACGGAAAAGGATAATCCAACCCAATTGTCGAATTTGAGAAAATAGAAAACAAAAAAGGTAGCTACTGCTATCAATGCTGCACTTGTGTTTACCCCTCTATTGAGTGCACTCATCAACTCCTTCATCGTTGCATTCTCTTTGGTCCTCACCAAGAATATACCTAAAATAGACAAGAAAATACCAATTGCTGCTATCAACATTGGTGCAAATACCGCTTTCAACTGCATTTCGGGATTAAGAACAAATGCTGAAGCTCCCAATGCGGCAGTAGATAAGATAGAGCCACAATAAGACTCATACAAATCAGCTCCCATACCTGCCACATCACCCACATTGTCACCCACATTATCGGCAATAGTTGCAGGATTGCGTGGATCGTCTTCAGGTATTCCCGCTTCTACTTTGCCAACAAGGTCGGCACCAACATCGGCTGCTTTAGTGTATATTCCTCCCCCCACACGTGCAAACAGAGCTTGCGTGGAAGCCCCCATACCGAAAGTTAGCATAGTGGTAGTAATTATTATAAGCTTGTGTCCAGCATCAGTATTATCGATAAAATGGTCTAATACTAAATACCACACAGAAATATCTAAGAGTGCAAGCCCAACAACCACTAACCCCATCACAGCACCCGACCTAAAAGCTACCTGCAATCCACTATTAAGAGAATGACGAGCAGCATTGGCGGTTCGAGCAGAAGCATAAGTAGCAGTTTTCATCCCAAAGAATCCAGCGAGACCAGAGAAGAATCCTCCAGTGAGAAAGGCAAAAGGCACCCAACTATTTTGCAACCCAAAATAGGACATCACAGCAAAAATAAGTGCTAAAATAATGAATACAATTGCTACAACTTTGTATTGTTGTTTTAGATACGACATAGCTCCATCACGAACGTGCATGGCTATGGTTTTCATTTTGTCAGTGCCATCGCTCTGCTTCATCATATCTTTGAAGAAATAATAGGCAAAGCCTAAGGCAAATATGGAGGAAATAGGAATAAGATAGAAATAAGTCATAAGGTAATATATTATATGGGTTAATAACTTACTATCAATTTATGTAACATGCCCTAAAGCTATGAAATAACTACAAATCAAACAAATAATTGTTTATTATCTAATATAGTTTCTTGAATAATACTTTTTTGTTGAGTATTGTTGATTAACACTGACTACAATTCAAAACATTTTTGACGAATCATTGTTTAATTTTATTGACAACATTTTTTAATTATATAGTAAGTATGAAGAATTTACACTTTGACACATTACAAGTACACGCAGGACAACAGCCCGACCCTACCGAAGGAACAAGGGTGACACCTATACATCAATCAACCGCATTTGTTTTTAAAAATGCCGAGCATGGTGCTAATCTATTTGGATTGAGAGAATTTGGAAACATCTACACACGACTTCAAAACCCCACTACCGATGTTTTTGAAAAGAGAATGGCAGCTTTAGAAAAAGGAGTCGCTGCTTTGGCAACGGGTTCTGGTCAATCAGCAGAGTTTATTGTAATCAATAATATTGCCAAAGCTGGTGACAATATTGTTACGGCACCATATCTTTATGGAGGCACCTACAACCTATTCAAAGTATCACTTGCAAGATTAGGAATCGATTTTCGTTTTGCTGATGACGATAGTGCTGAGAGCTTAGAAGCACTAATCGATAATAATACAAAGGGGATATATCTTGAAATGATTGGTAACCCTGAATACAATATACCCGATTTCGAGAAGATTATTGCAATGGCTCGCAAACATGATGTGCCCGTAATAGTGGACAACACCTTTGCACAAGGTGGATATCTTTTCAACCCAATAGAATGGGGAGCAAACGTTGTGGTTCATTCTGCTACAAAATGGATAGGTGGACATGGCACCTCTATGGGTGGAATTATTATTGATGGTGGCAACTACAATTGGGGCAATGGCAAATATCCTGAGTTTAGCGAACCATCAGAAGGATATCATGGGCTAAACTTTTGGGAAACATTTGGAGACAAATCACCATTTGGCAATATTGCATTTGCTATTAGATGTAGAGTAGAGGGTCTTCGTGACTTTGGTCCTGCTATCAGCCCATTCAACTCATTCATGATGCTACAAGGCTTGGAGACATTGTCATTGAGATCGGAGCGCATCAATTATAATGCACTTGAAATAGCCAAGTGGCTTGAGGCACATCCTAAAGTTGAAAAAGTAAATTACCCAGGACTCGAGAGCAACAAATATCATACTCTGGCTAAGAAATATCTAAAAAATAATGGTTTCGGTGGTGTTCTATCATTCTTCATCAAAGGTGATGAAAAGCAAGCTGCCACTGTTATTGATAACTTAGAATGGATAAGCCATGTTGCCAATGTGGGTGATGCCAAAACACTAATAATACATCCAGCAACTACTACTCACGAGCAACTCTCGAAAGAGGCACAACTTGCAGCTGGTGTTTATCCCAACATGCTTCGTTTATCATTGGGTGTTGAGCATATTGATGACATTAAAGATGAATTAGAACAAGCTTTATCTAAGTTGTAGATATTCATTATATTAAAAAAAGAGCGTGAGAGAAATATGTTTCCCCTCACGCTCTTTTTTTGTCAAAACAATGAGCTAAATTCACTCATCAATAATAATCTCTTTAATGGCTTTTTGATCTTGCAAAATTAGTCGGAGTTCTTGTTCAAGGTCAACTTTGCTAACCTCTAAATCCTCAATCTCTACTCGCTGCCAGATCTCTTCAATCCATCTATTTTGCGACTTGCCAAACTCGTCAACTGCCTGGTACCATCGCAGGTACATAAACTTATTGCCTCCTAATCTAAGATGTAGTGGATTGTCCTTACCCTCCTGTGAACGATTAAAAGAGTGATTAATCTCCTCAGTATAAATAGAATCACCATCCAATCTGAAGTTACCATCCACTGTTATCAGAGCTCCTTTATTAGTTGTCATGAAATTAAAAAAACGTCCATCTTCGCAAATCATTTTAAACATTCCTTGCGGCATACTTTTGTATCCTTCCTCATTGTTATTATAGACAGCCTTTACCTCCCACAATCCAAACAAGTACTTTGCAGTTGCGCTCTTCAGTCCCTTTTGTGATGTGCCACATCCAACCAACAATGTAGCCATCAAAGTAATAATTGTAAACTTAATAAACTTGGCATTCATGATTGTCGTAATTTATGATTAGTATATAAATAAATCTTTCCCACAAATATAAGTTTTTTTTACAAATATGCAACCTTTTTGAGAGTTATATATTTATGTTATTCAACAATATCCATTTCATCAATAATATGCTTTGCCCCCATATATTTATCAATAACAAACAAAACATATCTTACATCCACAATAATGCTACGCTGATAGTCGGGCAGGTATTGAATATCGCCCCCTACTCCTTCCCAGTTTCGATCAAAATTGATACCCACGAGCTCACCTTCGGCATTCAATACAGGGCTTCCAGAATTACCACCTGTGCTATGTGTTGACGCTGCAATAGCCACAGGCATCCTTCCATCTTGCATTGCATATCTACCGAAATCTTGCTTCTCATACAGTTCTTTCAACTTTTCGGATACAACGAACTCCCAGTTATCAGGGTCTTCTTTATCCATCACACCATCAAGAGTAGTTTGATGCTCATAATATACTGCATCCGTTGGCTTATATCCTTTCAACTGTCCATATGCCAATCTCAATGTTAGATTAGCATCAGGTGCATAAGCCAAAAGACCATCCATTTCGATAATACCCTCAAGATATTTGCGACGAGCAATATTGAAAGTATTATTATACTCACTTTGCTTTTCTCTCAACTTTGCAGCTTCTGCTCTAATAGACTTGGCAAAATTAAACATAGGATCATTTGCCAATTTATCTACCGACATATTATTCATAAAATCATCTATGTTAGCTTCACTTGCAAATAATGAGCTTTCAAAGATATAGTCAACATAAGCATCCACATCACCCCCAAATGTAGTATATAATTGCAACACAGCAATTGGCAAATCATCTTTAGCAATATGAGTTGTATATTCCTTAATCATTGCTTTTGCCACCTTTTTATCAACTTCGGGATTATAATCTTTATTAGCGAACTTATCAAAATCAGACTTTAATTGCAAACGATACTCTTCAATTTTTTCCTTATCGCTATCACCGATTGCCTTAGCTAATAAATCAGCAGTAGAAGTAGGAACATTAGCAAATTCTATTCCTCTAATGATTGCCTCCGTGAGATAAGTACTTCTCGAACGATACTCGGCTCGTTGCTCAATTATTGACTCGATAGTTTTAAGCGCATCAATATATAATGGCTTGTTGTTATTCAATGCCCAATCGGCAAGTCTGTTTTGTTGCTCTCTTTTGGTATCAACAAAGTTGCGCTTATCAATAGCCCAATTTGAACCAATAGCTCTTTTATAAGCATTAGTTGAACCTGAGTATTTAGAAGCATATTGAATTTTAACTTGTGGGTCAGACAACATCTCCTCAAGCATTGTTTCTTGACGAACCTTTCTCATGTTTATCAAAATATCGTTATCAATATCTCGTCTTTCTTCTACCTCCCACGAAGTATAAAACTTATTGGTAGTGCCAGGGAATCCCATCATCATCACAAAATCGTTTTCATTAGCCCCCTTAGTAGATACAGACAACCATCTTTTTGGTTTTAGAGGAACATTGTCTGGAGAATAAGTAGCTGGATTACCATCCTTATCTGCATATATTCTGAAAACCGAGAAGTCGCCAGTATGGCGAGGCCACGTCCAATTGTCGGTGTCAGCCCCAAACTTGCCAATAGAACTTGGCGGTGCAGCTACCAAACGAACATCAGAGTATATCTTTTTCACGAACATAAAATATTGATTACCATCAAAGAAAGGTTTTAACTCCACATCGATGCCCGCATTATCTTTCAAGAAGTCTGCTCCAACCTTCTCTACGGCAATCTTTTTAAGATATGATGGAGAGAGGTACAACACTCCATCTTTATCTAATTCTTTGTCTCTTTCAAGAGCTGCTTTAACATATTCGGTGACATCTTCAATTCTATCAATAAATGTAACGGTCAAATCTGAATTGGGTAGCTCTTCGCTCATACTCATAGCCCAAAATCCATCCTCAAGATAGTTATGCTCTAACGTGCTATGGCTTTGTATCTGTCCATATCCACAATGATGATTGGTAAGAACAAGCCCTCGAGATGAAACAACCTCACCTGTGCATCCACTGCCAAACTGCACTATAGCATCTTTGATTGATGATCCATCTGGATTGTATATATCATAATCATTAAGTTTTAATCCCATTTGTTGCATATCACTAAGCTTTTGTTGCTTCAATAGGTGCAACATCCACATCCCCTCATCTGCATTTATCGATAGGCTCATTACCGTTGCAACGATAACAATCAGAGTTTTCTTTATAGACATATTATTAATTTTATTTATAATTGAAAAATTCTCAAAAGTATTATTTTATTATTAACAAAATGACTTCGACATTATTCTGCTAAGCAATGAAAACCTAAGCAATAAATAATATCGAAGTCACGACGATAGGCTCTTCTATCAAATTATTTACACAAACTCATCCCCATATTTGAACTTTACTTCAGTAACAAAATGCTTGATGCGTTGCTCCTCTTCCTTCTTGCAAATCAATAGTGAATTTTCGGATTCAGCAATAATATATCCTTCTAATCCTTGTAGAACAACAAGCTTATTGTCGCTCATTGTAACAATATTATCGTTACTATCAAAGAACAAAGACTTGCTATTGAAACTAACATTATCATCGGTATCCTTTTCTGAAACTTCATACAGAGCTCCCCACGTTCCCAAGTCAGACCAACCGAAATCAGAACCGATAACATATACGTTATCAGCCTTCTCCAAAATACCATAATCGATAGAAATATTGGGACAGAATGGAAAAGCCTCGTCTATAAATGACTTTTCGTCAGTGGTATTAAACTTGTCTTTACCTTCCAACATCTTGTTATAAATATCGGGCAGATATTCTTTGAAAGAATTAATTATAGATTGCACACTCCACAGAAAGATACCCGAGTTCCATACAAACTCACCACTTTCATAAAACACCTTCGCCAAGTCTATATTTGGCTTTTCAGTAAAAGTCTTCACCTTCCTGATTCCATCTATCTCTTCTTTGCTCTCCTGAATATAACCATACCCCGTTTCGGGACGGCTGGGAGTAATGCCTAAAGTCAGCAAACACTGATTCTTTTCCACAAACGCCAATCCTCGCTCTATCTCGCTCAAGAAGATATCCTCTTTGAGAATGAGATGATCCGATGGAGCAACCACAATATTAGCATTAGGATCTTTGGCAAAGATATGAAATGCTGCATATGCTATGGCAGGAGCAGTGTTACGGCGAAGCGGTTCAAGCAGAATCTGTTTATCCAACAATTTAGGCAATTGTTTCTTAGTTATTTCTGCATAAGAATCATTAGTAACGATATAAATATTTTCAACAGGAATAAGTTTTTCGAATCTATCGAAAGTGGTTTGCAATAAAGAGCGACCAGTACCAAAGAAATCGAGGAATTGTTTGGGCCTCTCCTCTCTACTAAAAGGCCAGAAGCGGCTACCAACGCCACCACTCATAATTACACAGTAATTGTTATTGTTTCTCATTAACTTAAGAGATTGAATATGTGAGTAAATAATTTTCTTCTTTAATTGCCACTATGATCATCCAATGTATTATCTCTTAATAGATAACAGAAAATGACCACAATATGTTTGGACACTTAATACTAATTAATCAGATAAAGATATGAATAAAATCTCAGGTGAAATAAAAAATGAACATGATTTGTAAAAAAAGCGGCAAACTATTTTATTATATAAATTATTTGTGTACTTTTGCACTCGCATTAGAGCAATGCCCAGATGGCGGAATTGGTAGA
>CAZNRT010000050.1:0-4021 GCA_964575445.1 uncultured Proteiniphilum sp.
GACGTTGAAACTTAAGTGATGTACCTGTAATTCTACGTGGAAGGATTTTTCCTTGCTCGTTCAGGAACTTTTTCAAAAAGTCTGGATCTTTGTAGTCGATATACTTGATACCGTTCTTTTTGAAACGACAATACTTTTTCTTCTTAATATCTACCGATACTGGAGTCAAATATCTGATTTCTGATTGCTTAGCCATTTTTTAGTCCTCCTTTTGTTCTACTGATTCAACTTCTTCTTTCACTGGTTCTGCAGTTTCTTTTTTGCCACCTTTGTTGCGTCTTCTCTTTTCTGCATATTCTAAAGAGAATTTGTCTTGCTTGATAGTTAGGAAGCGAATCACACGTTCGTCACGACGGAAGTTCACTTCTAATCTGTCGATTACTGAAGGTGCTGCGTTGTACTCTAAGAAAATGTAAAAGCCTGTTGACTTTTTGTCGATAGGATATGCAAGCTTGCGCAATCCCCAGTTTTCTTCGTTTACCATTTCTGCCCCTTGATCTGTAAGGAGGGTTTTGAATTTTTCAACCGCTTCCTTCATCTGTGCATCAGACAAAACGGGAGTCAAAATGAAAACGGTTTCGTAATTGTTCATACTCAAATGAATTAATAATTAATAATTTAGTCCGAAAATTGTTTTTTCGGTCTGCAAAGATACTATAAAGGTATTTAATGACAAAGGAATTTGATAACTAATCTCTTACGTCTAAATTTGCTATTGGTTTCATCAATCGGAAAACTGAAATCAAAATAAAGTTGTACTTTTGCACTAAATTAAATCACAGATGAGAAAAGTAAACGATTTTGAGATAATGTCGCCAGTGGGTTCATACGAATCGCTCATGGCTGCCATTCAAGGTGGGGCTGATTCTATATACTTCGGAATAGAGGGATTGAATATGCGTGCTCGCTCTTCTAACAACTTCACTATTGATGACCTGCATGAAATTGTAGGGATTTGCAAAGCTAATAATCTTAAAAGCTATTTGACTGTCAACACCATTATTTATGATAATGATATGGAGCTGATGAGAAGGATTGTGGATGCAGCTAAGGAGGCTAATCTGTCTGCTATTATTGCATCGGACGTGGCGGTGATGATGTATGCACGACAAATTGGGGTAGAGGTGCATTTGTCAACTCAGCTGAATATCACCAACACCGAGTCGCTAAAGTTTTATGCTCAATTTGCGGATGTAGTAGTGCTTGCGCGTGAGCTAAACCTTGATCAGGTGGCGTCAATATATAGGGATATTGTGAGCCAGGAGATAAAAGGACCTTCGGGTGAGTTGATACGTATTGAAATGTTTTGTCATGGTGCTTTGTGCATGGCTGTATCGGGCAAGTGTTATCTAAGTTTGCACGAAAAGAATAGATCTGCCAATCGTGGTGATTGCAACCAAATATGTCGTCGTGGATATACAGTTAGGGATGCTGATAGTGATATCGAGCTTGATATTGACAATGAATATATAATGTCGCCAAAGGATTTGAAAACTATCCATTTTATGAACAAAATGATGGATGCAGGTGTCAGGGTTTTCAAGATAGAGGGTCGTGCTCGTGGTCCCGAATATGTTAGTATTGTTACATCATGTTATAAGGAGGCTGTTAAAGCTTATTGTGATGGAACATTTGAGGAGGATAAGATTACTGTTTGGGATGAAAAACTTGCCACAGTTTTCAATCGAGGTTTTTGGGATGGTTATTATCTTGGTCAACGTCTTGGCGAGTGGACGCACCGTTATGGTTCGGGTGCAACCAAAAGAAAGGTATATGTGGGGAAGGCTGTGAAGCATTTCACAAATATTGGCGTTACTGAGTTTCTTGTGGAAGCTCAAACAATTAGTGAGGGTGAGGAGCTATTGATAACTGGTCCTACCACGGGTGCCATTTTTCTAACGGCTGAGGATATGCGTGTGAATCTTAAAGAAGTGTCAGAGGTGTTGAAAGGGGAGAGCTTTTCTATCAAAACAACTGACAAGATACGTCCAAACGACCAATTATATAAGATGGTGGAAGCCAACAGACGAGGAACTGCACATGAGAGATAAGCGTTGAGTGCTTATCTCTTTGTCCTATCATTGCGTCCAGATAAATTCTTTAATATCTGGATGCTTTTCAATTTTATGGATAATAGTACTGATCTTGTCTTCTTCTACATTTCTTAATCTGATTGTAAACGAGTAGTATTCTTTTTTCTGCTCGATGATATATGAGAGCACTTTCAACTCCTTGTTATTTTGAAATTCTTCTAATACCTCCATGTTTTTCAAGAATGACTCTGTGACTATCTTGAGCGTTACTTGTTTAAATTTCTTTGTGTACATGTGTTGTATCGGTTGCATTGCCCATAATATCAAAAGTGCTATTACTGTGGTGGCAATAGCTGCCACATACATGCCGCCTCCAGTGGCAAGACCAATAGCGGCAACTGTCCATAGGCCAGCAGCGGTGGTTAGCCCTCGCACTGTTCCTTGTTTGAGAAACAGAATTGCACCAGCACCAATAAAGCCAATTCCGCTTACTACCTGAGCTGCAACACGTGATGGGTCGAGCTCTACGCTATCGTATCCCAATATATCGCTAAAGCCAAATGCTGAAACTATCATGAATAGACAGGCACCCACGCTCACAAGCATATGTGTGCGAGTTCCTGCCGACCAGTCTTTGCGCTCTCTTTCCAACCCGATCAGTGCTCCTAAAAAGGCAGCCAAGAAAAGTCTAATTAATATTTCATTTGTCTCTATCATATCGCAATACTTATCAATTTAACCTTTGATCAAATGAATTGTTCACTACCATCAACAAGAAAGGGTGCGGCACATGCCACACCCCTTCACAATATATTTTTATTAATTTACTAATCTTCCAAGAAGTTTGGATACATATAATCTATTGGTGATACAAATGTCTCTTTGATTGTTTGCGGTGATACCCATCTCAAGAGGTTAAATATTGAGCCAGCCTTATCGTTTGTCCCTGAGCCACGTCCGCCACCAAATGGTTGTTGATCAACGACTGCGCCTGTTGGCTTATCATTGATGTAGAAGTTGCCCGCTGTGTGTGTTAGACAAGTTGTCATGTGCTCAATATTGGCTCTATCAGACGAGAATATGGCACCTGTAAGGGCATAGTCAGTTGTTTTGTCTAAAATGTCCATTGTTTCGTCAATCTTGTCGGGTTCATATACATATACTGTAAGGATGGGTCCAAAGAGTTCTTCTTTCATTGTGAAGAAGTCTGGCGTTTTAGCTAATACAACAGTTGGATATATAAAGTAACCTTCGGTTTTGTCATATGTGCCACCAATTATTACTTCTGCATCTTTTGAAGCTTTCACTTGTTCTATCACTTTGGCTAATTTATCAAACGATTCTTCATCGATTACTGCATTCACGAAGTTGGTGAAATCGTCAACAATTCCAGTTTTAATTTTTGCAATATCATTGGTCATATAATTTTTCACATCTTCCCAAATGTTCGATGGAATATAAGCGCGTGATGCGGCTGAGCATTTCTGACCTTGATACTCGAATGCTCCGCGTGTAAGTGCAGTTGCTACCTGTTTTGGATTGGCTGTATGATCGGCAAATACGTAGTCTTTACCACCAGTTTCGCCTACTATGCGTGGATACGATTTGTATTTCTCCATATTATTAGAGATTGTTTTCCACATTCCGTTGAACACCCCTGTCGAACCAGTAAAGTGGAGACCAGCAAAGTCTCTGTGATTGAAAATCACATCAGCAGCCTCACGTCCTCCTACATAAACAAGGTTTATAACCCCATCGGGTAGTCCTGCTTCTTTCAATACCTTCATGATGAGATTGGCGGAGTATGCAGCTGTTTTTGATGCTTTCCACACTACGGTATTTCCCATTAGTGCAGGTGCTGCGCCAAGATTGCCAGCAATAGCAGTGAAATTGAATGGTGTGAGTGCAAAAATAAAGCCCTCGAGCGGACGCCAAACTGTTCGATTCCATATGCCAGGTGATGAACTTGGCTGCATGGCGTATAAATC
>CAZNRT010000050.1:4121-19287 GCA_964575445.1 uncultured Proteiniphilum sp.
GGTTCGTTCTTTACTTCTGGTAATTTATAAACTCCTTTCGGCATAAATAAAGTTGTTTTTTAATGGTTCGTATTTATTATTAAGTAGCACAAACATACAAAAAAACTGTCAGTTATCTTCTTTTCATCAGAAATAATCTTATTTTTGTGAAAAATCTAAATACTTAATAATTAATATGCACACATTACGTACTAACATTGATTTTAGCAACTCAGAGGTAGCGTTTAAGAATAAAACAACATCTGAACTAAGACAAGCACATATGTTGTTCAAAGTTATGAACAGCAATACGATGGTTAATATTGGCAAGCACTTGGTGAATTTTGCTTTCTATTTTCATTTGCCCATAAAGTGGGCAATTCGTAAAACAATTTACAAACACTTTGTAGGCGGTACTTCGATATCAGATTGCGCTAAAACGATCAACGCTCTTTCTAAACGACATGTGGGTGCTATTTTAGACTATGCAGTTGAGGGAGAAGAGAAAGATGAGATTTTTGATGCCACTTGTGCTGAAGTGATTAGAACAATTGAATTTGCTCAAAACAATAAAGATATCCCCTTCAGTGCTTTCAAAATAACTGGTATAGGACGATTTTTGTTGTTGGCGAAGATGAGTGACGAAGTGGAGATTACTGATGATGAGCAGGCCGAATTTGAACGAATCTATAATAGAGTTGATTCAATCTTCAAACGAGGGTATGAATTAGGAGTGCCTGTACTTATTGATGCCGAACATTCATGGATTCAACCAGTTTTGGACAAAATGGTGCTGGAAATGATGGAGAAGTACAATAAAGAAAAAGCCATAGTTCAGAATACTTATCAAATGTATCGCCATGATGCAATAATTCGTTTGAAAGAGCATCATCAGATATCTCTTGAAAAAGGATTTAAGTATGGTCTTAAAATTGTGAGAGGTGCCTATATGGAAATTGAGCGAGCACGAGCTGAAGCAATTGGGTACCCTTCGCCAATCCATCCAGAAAAGTTAGCAACTGATAAAGACTTTGACGATATTATCCGTTATTTTATTAATAATATTGACTCTATTGATTTTATGGTGGCTACGCACAATGAGCATAGTACTCAGCTACTCGCAGATCTTATTGAGGAGTATAATCTGCCTAAAAATCATCCTTCAATATATTTCTCTCAACTATATGGTATGAGCGATCACATTACCTTCAATCTTTCAGAAAGAGGTTACAATGTAGTAAAGTATATTCCATATGGTGCTGTAAAAACAATGATGCCATACCTATTTCGCCGTGCCGAAGAGAATACATCGGTGAAAGGGCAGTCGAGTAGAGAGCTAAGCATGATTGAGAACGAGATAAAGAGAAGGAGAAAGAGGTAGAAAGGTATGATAGACATAATAATATAAAGAGAGCAGGTCTTTTTCAAGATGCCTGCTCTGCTTTTTTAGAAACTAATAGATAAGTATGAATTATAAATCAAGTAATATTTTTTCCGCACTATTTTTTCCAAACAGCATATCGGATGGGTTTTCTAAAAGCTCTTTTACTCTTACTAAGAAGCTAACCGATTCTCTACCATCTATCACCCTATGATCGTATGATAAAGCCACGTACATCATTGGGCGTGCAACTATTTCTCCGTCAATTACAACTGGTCGATCAATAATGTTGTGCATGCCTAATATTGCCGATTGAGGTGGGTTGATGATAGGAGTTGACATCATTGACCCAAACACGCCGCCGTTTGTTATAGTGAAAGTGCCTCCACTCATTTCAGGTATTGATAGCTTGCCTTTGCGTGCTTTGTCTGCTACATCTAATATTGCTTTCTCGATATCTGCGAGTCCTAAGCTTTCCACATTGCGGATAACAGGTACCATTAGTCCCTTTGGTGTGCTTACTGCTACCGAAATATCAGCATAATCGTAGGTGACCATATTCTCACCATCAATCATTGAGTTGACAGTTGGATACTCTTGAAGTGCAATCGAACAGGCTTTTAGGAAAAAAGACATCATCCCAAGCTTTACGCCATGCTTTTCGATAAAAGCCGACTGATGTTTTTTGCGTATATCCATTATTGGTTTCATGTTCACTTCATTGAAGGTTGTTAGCATTGCAGTTTCATTTTTAACTGAAACCAAGCGTTCGCTAAGCTTTCTTCTCAAGGCACTCATCCTGCTGCTTTTAGATTCTCTGCTTTGTACATTTTTTAGTACCCCTATTGTATTGCTCGGAGTATCTTTATGTGCCAATACCGCTTCAATGTCCGACCGTTTCAACCTGCGCAGTCCTTTGATTACATCATCTATCGAAAGACCACTCTCATCCATTAATAGCTGAGCAACTGGTGTTACTTTCACTTTCTCATGCTCAACACTGTCTGATGATTCTCTCTTTGGTTCGGAGATAGGTTTCTCTTCTTCTTGTTTTTTCTCGGATGGTTCGCTTGATTTATTGGAATCGGCTGGTGGAACTACTGAAGTATCAATGGTACATGCTACAGCACCAACTTCAATACTTTCTCCCTCAGCTACTTTTATTGATATTCTTCCAGAATCGTTTGCAACTATTGTAAGTGTTGCCTTTTCCGATTCTATTTCAGCAATCTCGGTATCTCTCTTCACAATATCACCATCGGCAACAAGCCATTTATATATTTCTACGTGCGTTATTGATTCACCCGGACTGGGGATTTTTACTTCTATTATAGACATAATATCTTGTTGTGTTTATTCTCTATTTTGTAATTAAAGCCATGTTATTTAATTGCTTCTTCAATAATAGCTGCTTGATTTATTTTGTGAATAGCTGTAAGACCTTCAGATGTCACTCCACTGGCTGCACGACTAATAATCGTTAGATTGCAATTGTCAAGTAGATGTTTTACAAATAGAGCTCCACCCATATTGAGGGGTTCTTCTTGCACCCACACGAGTTCTACATTGTCATTATATTTCTTCATCAACTCATCAAGTTGCTTTTTAGGAAATGGATATAGTTGCTCGATGCGAATTATTGAAATATGTTCCGCCTTTTTTTCTTTTCGTGCTGCATTCAGCTCATAGTATATCTTGCCTGAACACATAATTACTCTGGTAACTTGTGAATATGATGTAAGCTCTTTATCACTTATCAGCTCCATAAATTCTCCTTCTGTAAAGTCGGCAAGAGTGGATGTGCATTCGGGATGTCTAAGCAAGCTCTTGGGTGTGAAGGCTATTAATGGTACTCTAATATCTCTATGCAACTGCCTTCTAATGGCATGAAAATGATTGGCAGGAGTAGTTGAATTAACAACTTGCAGATTGTAGTTGGCACATAGGATAAGAAAACGTTCGATTCTTCCACTCGAGTGTTCAGCACCTTGTCCTTCATAGCCGTGAGGTAAAAAAAGAACAAGCCCTGACTTGATACCCCATTTTTCTTTTGCAGATGAAATATACTGATCTACTATTACCTGACCAACATTGAAAAAGTCTCCAAATTGTGCCTCCCAAATTGTTAGACCATTGGGTTGTGCAAGTGCATAGCCATATTCAAAACCTAATATCCCATATTCATTAAGTGGTGAATTGTAAACTTTAACATCAGCTTGCTCCCCCCCCAGATCTCTTAATGGGAAGTATTGCTCTTCACCATCTTCAGTAATAATCTCGGCATGACGGTGCGAAAAGGTGCCTCGCTGGCTATCTTGTCCACTAAGTCGTACTGGGAATCCTTCTTTTGCAAGAGTTGCATATGCCATTAGCTCGCCCATTGCCCAGTCATAATTATCCTTTTCTATCATTTCAGCCCTTTGTGCAAAAAGTCTTACTGTCTTGTTATAGAAGTTCTTGTTGCTTGGTAATGTGGTAATGCTTCTTGCAAGGTCAAGGAAAGTATCTTTTGAGACTTCAGTATTGGTTGGGTTTTCAAAGTCTGATGCATTAGGTATCCGAATGTTTTTATATTCCTCCTCCAAGAATGGCTGAATGCTAAGCTTGGTAGTATTAGTTGATTCTTCATAACTATTGTCTAATTGCTTATGAAAGGAGTCCAAACGATTTTCATACTCTTTGAGAGTGAGTACACCCTGTTCTATTAATTTATTTGCATAAATATCTCGCGGGTTTTTGTGCTTGGCTATTATGTCATATAGTTTGGGTTGGGTAAATCGTGGTTCATCCCCCTCGTTGTGCCCATATTTTCTATATGAAAGTAAATCAATAAATACATCAATATTGAATTTTTGACGGAACTCGATAGCAAGTTTAGCTACAAAAACCATCGCCTCTGCATCATCACCATTTACGTGAAATACGGGCGAATGAGTAACTTTCGCTATATCTGTGCAATAGGTACTTGATCGTGCTTGCAAATAATTGGTGGTGAAACCCACTTGGTTGTTTACCACAAGGTGAAGGGTACCTCCTGTCTTGTATCCGTCAAGCTTTGAAAACTGCAATGTCTCGTAAACTATGCCCTGACCAGCTATTGCAGCATCTCCATGAATAAGAATTGGCAGAACCTGATCGTATTGTTGGTTGTATTTGTTCTCCAAGTAGGCTCTTGCCATTCCTTGAATTACTGGATCCACTGCTTCTAAATGAGATGGGTTGGGTGTGAGTGAAAGCTCCACTTTTCGCCCTTCATAGTCAATAGTGTTGTTATATCCAAGATGATATTTAACGTCGCCATGAATAATCTCCTCGTTGTAGTTCTGTGCATTAAATTCCCTAAAAACCTGTGAGTAGGGTTTTCGCATAATGTTAGTCAATACATTTAGTCTCCCCCTATGAGGCATGCCAATCAGGATATTCTTTACATCAAACTTGCTGCCATGAGCTACTATTGCATCTAATGCTGGAATAAGACTTTCGGAGCCTTCTAACGAGAAGCGTTTTTGTCCAACAAACTTGCGATGCAAATAGTCTTCAAATCCTGATGCTTCGATAAGGCTGTCAAGAATATGAAGCTTTGATTCGTTCGTCAAACTTTCTTGATTTCTGCTACCCTCCATTTTCTCTTGCAACCATTGCACTATTTCGGGCTTTGTCATATATCGGTATTCTACACCTATTGACTTGCAATATGTTTCTTCCAAATGTTCTACAATATGCCTAAGGGTAGCTCTGCCAATTCCAATTTCTTTGCCAGCTTCAAAAGTGGTGTCGAGATCACTTTCATCGAGATTAAAATTCTTGATGTCAAGAGTAGGAGAGTATGTTCTCCTTGTCCTCACAGGATTGGTTTTGGTAAATAGGTGTCCTCGGCGTCTGTAGCCAGAGATTAGGTTCATCACATTTATTTCCTTTGATGGAATGCTTTCTACAGAAGCAGATGTAATTAATCCTTGTTTTGTAGGGTAATGCTTCGAAGCTAAGTCGAAGCCCTCAAAGAAAAAACGAAAGCTTTCATCAACGCTTTCTGGGTTTTCTTTGTACTGTTGGTAAAGTTCTTCTATGGCTCCAATGTCCATGTAACTTAACTTTTCTCGGGTATTCATATAGGCAAATTATCATTAAGTTATTCTAACCATAAAGATGATGAATTTGTTCAATACTTCCTATTGTTTTGAGTTAAATGTTGACTTTGTATGTTTTATGCATAATGAAAAGAAAGATTGTGAAAGAAAGAGGGGTTAAACTTTGAACTTAAAGTCTAACCCCTTTTGAATATGTAAAATGTAAATAATGACGGCTACTTAATTTCCCAAATATGTGAATTAGTCATCACAAAGTCTGTAAAGTTTTTTGCAGTTGAAGACTTTTGTACTTCAGCCATTACTTTTTCTAATTCGCCATCATATGTAAGTGCCTCCACTGCTCTTATCACTCCAAGAGCTACAGGCAAATCATTGTTTTCACCCATCAAGCTAAGTTTAGAATGCATAGTGTTATCTTGCATCTTGGCATCATGAGTTAATATATCGTCCAATGTGTATCCATCTTCACCAATTGTTACCGCTTTAAGATTCCAACCATCTAATACTAAACCTCTATTGTTGTCTTCACCGAAGATCATCTTTTCGCCATGTTTTAGGAGTATGGTTTTCTCTGCTTTCCAAGTTCTGTCTGCAATCTTATTGTGAATGCCGTCATTAAATATAATGCAGTTTTGCAACACTTCAATCACTGACGTTCCTTTATGTTTGCCAGCCAATTTTATTATCTCGGTGGTGTTTTTCATATCCACATCAATTGCTCTTGCAAAGAATGTGCCTCTGGCACCGAAGCATAGCTCTGATGGTCTGAAAGGTTCTTCTATAGTGCCATGAGGAGATGATTTTGATACAAATCCTCTGTCGGAAGTGGGTGAATATTGCCCTTTTGTTAGCCCATATATCTTGTTGTTGAACAAAATTATATTAATGTCAATATTCCTTCTGATAGCATGTATGAAATGATTGCCACCAATGGCAAGCGAGTCGCCATCTCCTGTAGCAACCCAAACACTTAGATTTGGATTTGCAGTCTTCACCCCAGTTGCTATTGCTGCTGCCCGACCATGTATGCTGTGAAAGCCATAAGTGTTCATATAGTATGGCAATCTCGATGAACAGCCAATACCTGAAATCACGGCAGTATCTTCGGGTGATACATCAATTTCTGATAGAGCCTTTTGCAAGCTGCTAAGAATTGCATAATCTCCACATCCAGGACACCATCTTATATTTATATCACTCTTAAAATCTTTTGGTTTATATTGTATTTGTTTTTTTTCTAATGTTTCCATAGCTACTTTTTTTCTATGATTTTTGTAAATTCCTCAACAAGTTGACTTACGCTAAATGGTTGTCCATCTATCTTATTTAACTTGTTGATTTTTATATCTTCAAATTTGCTCAATAAGAGTGCTGCAAATTGTCCATTGTTTTGTTCTACCACAATGATTCTCTTGTATCTCTTCAATACACTATGAGTATTGTGAGGCAATGGATTGATAAACTTGAAATGAGTCAATGCTACACTGATGCCGTTATCCTGCATTCTCATCATTGCCTCAAGTAGATGACCATATGTTCCACCCCAACCAACAATAAGTGTTTCAGCATCTTTGTCGCCAATTACAGTTTGTTCGGGCAAATAATTTGCCACTTTGTCAACCTTTGCTTGGCGTGTATCCACCATTAGTTGGTGGTTTTCAGGATTTGAAGAGATTGCCCCTGTGTTATAGTCTTTCTCCAAACCCCCAATGCGGTGCATAAACTCTGGTGTGCCTGGCACTGCCCAATATCTTGCCAACGTTTCATTATTGCGAAGATATGGCGTCCAGTCTTCAGGATTTCCTTTATAATTATCATTAACATGATTGGGCTTGATGGAAGGATATTCATCTAAATTTGGAATTTTCCATGCAGAAGCACCGTTTGCTATATATCCATCTGTAAGCAATATCACAGGTGTCATATGCTCTAATGCAATCTTGGATGCCCAATATGCACAATCAAAACAGTCAGTGGGAGTGCTGGCAGCTATTACCACGAGAGGACTCTCACCATTTCGACCATATAGAGCTTGATTTAAATCTGATTGTTCGCTCTTTGTTGGCATGCCTGTAGATGGTCCTCCTCTTTGCACATTTACTACCACGAGTGGGAGCTCTGTCATCACAGCCAATCCTATTGCTTCACCCTTAAGTGCCAGTCCAGGTCCAGAGGTGGAGGTTGCGGCAAGACTACCAGCAAAGCTTGCACCAATTGCAGTTGCTATTCCTGCTATTTCGTCTTCCATCTGCAATGCCTTAACTCCTAAATCTTTTCGGGCTGCTAATTCCTGAAGTATATCGGTGGCAGGAGTTATTGGATAAGAACCTAAAAATAGGTTTAGCCCCGCTTTTTCAGCAGCAGCCATCAGTCCATATGCAGTGGCAGTATTACCATTTATATCGGTATAAAATCCTTTACTTGTATCTATGGACTCAATACGGTATGTGGTAGCCGTAAGATGAATATTGTTGCCATAATTATATCCATCTATCAATACTTTAATGTTTGACTCTACGAGCTTGGGTCTTTTTTTGAATTTATCCTTAAGTAGTTGTTCGGCTATATCAATAGGTCTGTTAAATAGCCAGCACACAACACCTAAGGCAAACATGTTTTTACTTCTAAGTATATCTTTATTCTCAAGTCCGCTATTTTCTAAAGCAGACTTTGTCATGGAGGTTATAGCCACAGGAATTATCTGTACTTCTCTTAGATCAAGCTCATTAAAAGGGTCATCAGTAGTAAATAATGCTTTGTCTAAATCTCTTTTTGTGAACGAATCGATATCAAAAATAATGATCGAGCCTTTTCTTAAATGCTGCTTATTTACTTTTAATGCTGCTGGATTCATTGCCACCAAAACATCGGTTTTGTCGCCAGCATTATATATGTCTTTAGATCCAATGCGTACCTGAAATCCTGACACTCCGTGTAGAGAGCCCTGCGGAGCACGAATTTCGGCGGGGTAATCGGGGAAAGTAGATATCTCGTTGCCAAAAATAGCTGAGAGGGTAGAAAACAGGGTTCCTGTTAGCTGCATCCCGTCACCGGAATCGCCCGAAAACCGTATTGTGACTTGTTTCAAGTCTGTAATAACAGTTTTATTTGTCATGAAATAATATTTTTTAGAATGGTGTACATATTAGTAGTCAACTTCTATTCAACTTTTTGAGGTTGGATTTGTAGTTAAATATTTGTACACAAAGTAATAAAAGAGTACGGATAAAAGCAAATCTTATCAGTTATATATTTAATGTTATGCTGTGAATGATTTAAAAAATATATTAGAGATTATTCTCTCATCAAAAATCATACTTTGACTTTCATAATGAACATCATAGAAGGAGAAATGTTTTATTCATAAATAACCAACATAAGCGTAGTCAATTTTTTTCAATTTGATTGCTAATAAACTGTTAGTACCTCAATTTTTAACTTTTTAAATATTACAATATGTCGCAATTAGTTTCAATCAAGTCTATTGAGCATATTACGCATGATGTGCTCCACGTACAAATAGAAAAGCCTATAAATTTTACTTATGTGCCTGGTCAGGCGGTTGATATTTCCATCAATAAGCCTGAATGGGAAAATGTGAAAAGTTGCTTTACTTTCACTTCATTGCCTGAAGACTCTGATTTGGAGTTTACAATTAAAACTTATCCAAGTCGAAATAGAGTAACCAATCAATTGTTGTCTGCAAAGCCTGGCGATGAAATTTTTGTATATAAACCCTTTGGGGATATAAGATTCAAAGGTGATGGCATCTTTATAGCTGGTGGTGCTGGCATAACTCCTTTTATTGCAATATTTAAGATGCTCGAAAAAGATAATATTATCGCAAACAACAAACTCATATTTGCAAATAAGAAGTGCGAGGATATTATTATGAAGGATTATTTTGATAAACTTTTGGGAGATAATTTTATAAATGTGTTATCAGAAGAGGATCACGAGGGGTACGAAAAAGGTTATATAACCGCAGATATAATCAAAAAAGAAATGGATGAGACTGTTAAGTTTTATTATCTTTGTGGACCTAAACCCATGATGGAGGCTGTGGAAAAGCAATTGGTATCGCTTGGTGTGTTGGGAGAGCAAATTGTAAAAGAAGGATTTTAGGATGAGTAAATATGCGTTAGTTACAGGTAGTGCAGATAGGATAGGGAGAGGGGTTGCTTTAGAACTCGCTCATCGTGGCTTCAATTTGCTTTTGCATTATAATAGTTCGCATGAAAAAGCCTTGAAACTCAAAGAGCAAGTGGATGCCTTTGGAGTAGAGTCTCAGTTGTTGCAAATAAATTTTATGAGTGACAATGATTTCGATTCAATATTTGAAAGATTAAAACAAGATAATATCGATATTGAGATAATAGTAAATTGTGCTTCCGACTTTATTCCTTCAAGTTTTGATGATGTTGGTAGTTACCTTTATCATAAAGAAATGAGAATAAATTTCGAACAAATATATTTGCTCACAAAGTCATTTGCAAGAGTATATGAAAGAGGTAATATTGTGAACTTTCTGGATACAAAGATTGAGAAAAACTATACAAATCATTTGGATTATATTCTTAGCAAGAAGCTTCTTAGAGAATTTACCAAGCTTTCTGCCGTACATCTTGCACCTCATTTTAGAGTAAATGCTATTGCTCCAGGTCTTATATTGCCTCCTAAAGATAAAGATGAGAGTTACTTATTGAATTTGGCAAAAGATATACCTCTCAAAACGATTGGTGGGATTGATGATATATTAAAGGCATTCAGATATTTGTTGGAAAGTAGATTTGTTACAGGTCAGATATTATATGTCGATGGGGGTGACCACTTGATCTGATAGGTAGCTTGTTAATAATGAAATGATATAAAACTATTATACAAAAATATGAGAAAGTTCTATATACCCAAGTTGTCAACAATAGAAGTTGAGAGTTTACGCCTAAGGGCATACATTGGCTTTCAGGATTGGGAAAGGGAAAAACTGCAAGACGTAATAATTTCTTATTCGTTTAAATATGACGTATGTTTGGCATCCGAGACTGATGATGTTAACGATGCATTAGATTATAAGCTTCTCACGAAGAAAATAATTGCAATGGTTGATCGTCAACATTTTAATCTTATCGAAACTCTTGGCGAAAAAATATTTAATATGATTCAAGCATATTGTCCAAGCATTCAGGAGGCTGAGGTGAAAGTAGAAAAGCCTCATGCTTTGCGATTTGCAGATAATGTGATGGTAAAAATATCAAGTTCAGACCGATATAATAAGGTGATGGTGGCTCTGGGCTCAAATATTAATCGAGAAGAAAACTTTGCCAAAGCTTTAGAAATGATACAGAAGTTGGGATTTATTGTAAGACGAACCGATTTTATAAATACTAAAGCTTTGCTGTATGAAGATCAGGCTGATTTTCTTAATGGTGCTATCTTGTTGATGACAAATATGAGTTTATTGCAATTGCAAATGGAGCTTAAACAAATAGAGGCTATCATTGGCAGGGTAAGAACAACTAATAAGAATGCACCACGTGTAATAGACTTAGACATCATTACTTACAACGGTGTAGTGGTGGATAAGGATATACATGAACTCCCCTTTCTATTGGATTTCTTGCAAAACTTGCAGCCAGAAATAATGGTAGGTCGATAATGCACAGTTTATTAGTGTGGTGAGTTATACTCTAATGATATTTGCGCCCAAACTATTGAGTCGCCCATCAATGTTTTGATATCCTCTGTCAATCTGATCAATATTGTGAATTGTGCTTTTGCCTGAAGCACTCATGGCAGCTATTAACAACGATATTCCCGCTCTAATGTCGGGCGATACCATAGTCATACCCTTTAGTTTAAAGCGATCTGCATTGCCTATAACGGTGGCGCGGTGTGGGTCGCATAATATAATTTGAGCACCCATATCTATTAGTTTATCTACAAAAAACAAACGACTCTCAAACATCTTCTGATGTATTAGCACACATCCCTCAGCTTTTGTTGCAACCACAAGTAGTACGCTGAGCAAGTCGGGAGTAAGACCAGGCCAGGGAGCATCCGCCAATGTTAGAATTGACCCATCTATAAAAGATTCGATAGTGTAATGATCTTGTTGTGGTATAAAAAGATTGTCGCCTTGTTGTTCGATCTTAATTCCTAATTTCCTAAAGCTCTCAGGTATTATTCCGAGATTTTGCACTGAAACTTCTTTTATCGTAATCTCAGATGAGGTCATGGCTGCCATTCCGATGAAACTGCCTACTTCAATCATGTCAGGCAAAAGCTTGTGAGTACATCCCGAAAGTTGAGTTACACCTTTTACAATTAACCTATTTGATCCAACTCCTTCAATTTTGGCTCCCATTTGTATTAGCATTTTACTCAATTGCTCAACATAGGGTTCGCAGGCTGCGTTGTATATTGTGGTTTCGCCTTCAGCCATCACTGCTGTCATTAGCAAATTGGCAGTGCCAGTAACTGAAGCCTCATCCAAAAGGATATAACTACCCTTTAGTTCTTTTGCTGACAAGCTAAATAGTTGCTTGCTTTCATCATATATTAATTCAGCTCCAAGTTTCATAATCCCATTGAAGTGCGTATCCAAGCGACGTCTGCCTATCTTGTCTCCTCCTGGTTTGGGCACTATTGCATACCCATATCTTGCTAAAAGGGGACCAATAATCATTATGGAACCTCTCAATGCTGAGCTTTTATTAATGAAATCACTTGTTTGAGTATATTCTAAATCAATATTTTCGGCACAGAATGAATAGGAGTCGCTACTAAGCCTTTCCACCTTCACCCCAATATCAGAAAGTAGTGATATAAGATTATTAACATCCAAAATATCTGGAATATTTTTAATTATCACTTTTTCTTTAGTCAATAGTGTTGCACATATTACTTGTAGTGCTTCGTTTTTAGCACCTTGGGGGGTAATTGTTCCACTTAGGCGATGACCACCTTCGATAATGAATGAAGACATATGTTTGTAGTTAGTTCATTTTTTTACTAATAGCAAAGGTAGCTTTAAAAATCAGAAATCAGAAATCATCATTCTATTTCTAATATTGTAAACCTGCTTTCTCCTCTATCAAGTTTCAGAACCACCTCTTCACTCACTGTTTTGTTTATTAATGCTTTTGCTAATGGTGAGATAAATGCAATCTTATTCATTCTTAAGTCGGCTTCATCTACACCCACTATTTGTAACTTGCGGGTTTTGTCTGTGTTTCCGATTTTCAATAATACTGTCGAGCCAAATCTGACTTTGCTGTTATCGTGCTTTGTGTGGTCTATAACTTGAGCTGTAACTATCCGCTCTTCAAGTCTTTGTAGCTTTATGTTTATCACCTTAATGGAGTTTACTTTCCCATGGTCATTGCTTTCATTCACTTCTTTGAGATTAGATAATAGCTCTTCTTTTTCATTAATTAATTGCTCCAAACCAAGTGGTGTAACATAATTGGTGACATCCTTAGGCAGGTCTGCTCTTGGAGGTACAAAGGGGATGTCTTGTTGGTTGTCTTCTTTGATAAATGCTCGGCTCATGTTAAATTTAAATTAGATATAAAGGGCAGACATTTATAGATGCCCTAATTAAATACCGCCCTAAGATAGTAAATATAAATGAGATAGCAAGCTTTGCTCAGCGTAATGAAATCAAAACATCCAAACTTCAGCTTCTAAGCTGATATCAAATTTTGCTTTCACCGCATCTTGAATTTCTTGCTTGAAATCTGCAATTTCTTGCCCACAACTGGTGCCATGATTCACAATAATTAGTGCGTGATGTTCATAAGTGCCAACATTTCCTTTTCGCTTTCCTTTGTATCCTGCTTTCTCTATAAGAAATGCGGCAGATGTTTTGAAATGATTTTCATCTACATAGTATATTGGTGCATTAGGTGATTTTTTGAGCAATTGTTTCTTCTCGTCGTTGCTTATTATTGGATTTTTGAAAAAGCTCCCAGCGTTAGGTATTTCTATATGATTGGGTAGCTTTCGGTTTCTAATATTTATGATAGCCTCACGCACTTGTTGAAGAGTGGGTGCGGGGATATCTTTTAATTCATTTTTGAGGTCAATATATTTTTCATGATAAGTGAAAGATTTGCTTAGTCTGAATACAACTGACGTGATGATATATTCACGAGTTTGTTTGAAGATGCTATTGCGATAGTCAAAGCTGCAATCGTTGTTGTCAAATACTATTGTTTTGTTAGAGGAAATATTTACAGCTTTCACTCCAGTGATAACATCCTTTACTTCTGTGCCATATGCTCCAATATTTTGGATTGGAGCTGCACCTACTGAGCCAGGAATGAGGGAAAGATTTTCTATTCCCGACCACTTGTTGCTCACGCAATAGCTCACCAATCTGTCCCAATCTTCACTTGCTCCAACTTCTATTTCTACATAATCATCATTCTCTTCTAATATATTGATGCCACTCATCATTGGTTTGATTACCAATCCATCAAAGTCTTTTGTAAAAAACAGATTGCATCCATTGCCTAAGATTAATTTTTCTTCGTTGGGATATTGATTTAATACCTCTATCAACTCATCTATTGTATAGGGTTGAGCAAATGACTTTGCTATGGCTTTTGTGCGAAATGAGTTGTAATCTTGCAGCTGGAAGTTGTGTTGAATATTCATCTTCGTAATTGTTGTTATCCTTTGTGAATCAAAAACACACAAAGCTGTTTATGCATTTCGGGTAGCTTCCCTTTCCACTCTTTCATCGTTTTCGTTACAATATATTCGTTGTCTAAACTAATATTCATAGCTATGCATAATCTTGTTTGTGGTTTGCAGTGAGCAATAAAGTCCTCAGCAATTTTTTGATTGCGATATGGTGTTTCAATAAATATTTGAGTTTGGTTCTCGTTATAGCTCCTTGTCTCCAATTGCTTTATTCTATTTATTTTTTCTCCATTGTCAATTGGAAGATATCCATGAAAAGCAAAACTTTGACCATTGAATCCCGAAGCCATTAGCGACATAAGTATTGATGATGGACCTACTAATGGCACAATCTGATATCCTCGTCGTTGTGCTATTTCCACCACGTCAGCACCTGGGTCGGCAATAGCTGGACAGCCCGATTCGGAGATGATGCCAACGCTCTCTCCATTTTTTATAGGAATTAAATAACTACCTATTATATCAATATTGGTGTGCTTGTTGAGCTCATAAAATGTGAGTTCGTCAATATTTATTGAGGGATTGCACTTTTTGAGGAAGCGTCTTGCTGATCGAAGATTTTCTACAATATAGTACTTGAGACTAATAATTATGTCAATGTTATAAGATGGAATTACTTTGCCTATCGAGGTGTCACCAAGAGTTACAGGAATAAGATATAATTTGGGTTTGCTCATTTTATGTTCAAAATTTAATATCCAAAATGAATAAGGTCGCTTATTGAGTTAACCTTAATTTGACTAATGAATGATAGTAATAGGTTGATATTGGCAAAAGCAATAAAAATAACAATTGTGAAAACAATGCCAAATATGCCTCCAATGATGTGTGCTGAATGATTTATCCCTCCTGCTTGTGTTTTGTCCAACTTTATGGAAATTGCAATGAATATAATACCAAATAGAAACGCGGGGAGCATAATAGGGATAAACATTATTCCCATAAAGTTCATTGGATTGATTAGTATATATGCAAAAACAATTGCCGACACAGCACCCGAGGCACCCAA
>CAZNRT010000051.1:0-2948 GCA_964575445.1 uncultured Proteiniphilum sp.
TGATTTTGGTTTGGGATTGGGAATGTTTTTGGGTGGGACGTATGATTCAAAACCCAATAACCCCCCACCCAAATATCCAACGAGTTATATCTCGCTCACTTTTGATGAGTGTGGCATTACATCTTCAAATAAAAATCTTTTGTTAGCGCGATATAGTCATGAGAATACTGATGTCTGTCTATCTCAATCACCAATTTGTTTTTTATGGGCTCTTCGATAGGTTTTGTATTGGTCAACTCTAACAATAGACGCTTTGGCAAAGCGGAATCAGGCTTGGAGTAAACATCCGTTTGCCGTTTTACATACCAACCTTCATCTATTATTAATTGATCTATATCCAAAATTTCTTCATATGGATAGATGAAAGAAATGGAGCCTTGAAGCTTTATTATATTATGACAACAATGTAGCAGCTCTTGCAACGAAAGTGTGTCGGCATGGCGAGCATGAGAGCGAGAGTGATTGGGTGGCAGCAATGAATTGACAAAGAAAGGGGGATTGGAAACAATCAAATCAAATTTTGTGGAAGTATTTTTTACAAATTCTTGAAAAGAAGTAGCAACGACATCAATTTTGTCTGAAAAGGGCGAAAGTGATACATTATCTTTTGCCTGCACAGATGCCTTATCATCAATTTCGATAGCAGTGATATCAGCACAATTGTTTTTCTGAGCCAGCATTAACGCTATCAGCCCCGTGCCAGTGCCCACATCAAGAATGCGAATGGCAGAAGTGCCAGCATTTGTCCACGCACCAAGCAATACACCATCGGTGCCCACTTTCATAGCACATTTGTCATGATAAACAGTAAATTGTTTAAATCTGAACGAACTATTTTTCATAAATCAAATTAATTTTATATGTTTGGCACGAATTTTGAACATACTATAAAGTTAGAAAGCATGTGTAGAACAAAAATAGTACATTTATGTTTCTCTATGACAAGATAGATAGCCAGAATAATAACATTTGAACAAAAGATAATAAATAAATATGTTTCATAGCAAATTAAGAGGAATAGGATTGGAAGATGAAGATGATAACATCATCTCATTTTTTACGGGGAGTTTTATGGAAAACGAAGAAGGATTGGATGAGAAGAAGCTGAAAGATACTTTGCCAATTTTGCCACTACGCAACACGATTGTATTTCCGGGAAGTGGACTACCCATTTCGGTGGGAAGAGAAAAGTCGCTTAAGTTGATAAAATCTCTTGGCAAAAATCAAAAATATATTGGATTGGTTTGTCAAAAGGAGAACAATGACGAAAATCCCACTGCAGATGAATTGTATAATATTGGTGTGATTGCCGAAATAATTCGAGTGATAGAGATCGATGACAATACGTCGAGTGTGATAGTGCAAGCCAAAACCAGATTCGAGATTGTTGAGATGACACAATCAGAACCATATTTTATGGCTAAATATAAGATATTGGAATCTGTGAAGGCTGACAAGGATGACAAAGAGTATCACGCACTGTTAGACTCCATCAGAGATTCGATGAATCATGCTTTGCATCTGTTGGGCGACCCTCCAAAGGAGCTAATACAGACAATCAACCACAAGTCGTTCACCAATATGTTGGTAAGCTATAGTGCTACCAATTTGCCAATAGAAAATAGAGAAAAACAAGAGCTACTGAGCATCAGTGACGAAAAGGAACAGGCGTATAGGCTCTTAATGATATTGAGCAGAGAGACTCAGATTCTGGAACTGAAAATGAATATTCAGATGAGGACCAGGGAGGATTTGAATCAGCAGCAAAAAGAGTTTTTCTTGCAACAGCAAATCAAAACTATCCAAGAAGAATTGGGGGGCAACACTCAGCAAATCGAAATTGAAGATTTCAGGAAAAAAGCTAAGAAGAAAAAATGGAGCAAAGAGGTTGCCGAGATTTTTGAAAAGGAGATAAATAAATTGGAACGCTTGCATCCACAATCGCCCGACTATTCGGTGCAATACGGATATATAGAGACAATTATCGACCTGCCTTGGAATGAATATACTAAGGACAATTTCAATCTGAAAAATGCTCAAAAGGTTTTAGACAAAGATCACTTCGGCATGGAAAAGGTGAAAGAGAGAATCATTGAGCATCTTGCAGTACTAAAGCTTAAAGGCGATCTGAAATCTCCAATATTATGCCTATATGGACCCCCAGGAGTGGGCAAAACATCGCTGGGCAAATCAATAGCTGAGGCTCTAAATAGAAAATATGTGCGAGTATCTTTGGGAGGCTTGCATGACGAGTCGGAAATTAGAGGACACAGGCGTACATATATCGGTGCTATACCAGGTAGAATAATTCAAAACATACAAAAAGCAGGAAGCTCGAACCCCGTATTTGTGCTTGATGAGATAGACAAAGTGGGTGCAGATTTTAGGGGAGACCCCGCTTCGGCACTATTGGAGGTGTTGGACCCAGAGCAAAACAATGCTTTTCATGACAACTATCTTTCGATAGATTATGACCTATCAAAAGTGATGTTTGTAGCTACGGCTAATAATCTAAACACTATTCCGCAACCTCTATTAGACAGAATGGAGCTAATAGATGTGGGCGGATATATAAGCAATGAGAAAATTGAAATTGCACACCGACACTTACTGCCAAAGCAATTGGAAAATCACGGAGTACCAAAAAAAGATTTCAAAATATCAAAACCTGCTCTTCTAAAGATTGTGGAAGATTATACTCGCGAATCTGGAGTTAGGGAATTGGATAAAAAAATTGCTAAGGTGGTGAGAAAAATTGCTCGCAAAGTGGCAAGTGACGAGGATTACCCCAAAACTCTTAAGCCCGAAAACGTAAGAGAATATCTGGGTGTAGAAGAATATAGTAAAGATAAATATCAAGGCAATGAATATGCGGGCGTGGTGACGGGGCTTGCTTGGACTGCCGTGGGTGGAGAGATTCTTTTTGTGGAGAGCTCACTGAGCAGGGG
>CAZNRT010000051.1:3048-6856 GCA_964575445.1 uncultured Proteiniphilum sp.
ATACCAAAGGATAAAGTATAGATTCTGACAAGAATAAACAAAATAGGAGAGCATCGAAACTGATGACTCTCCTATTTTTATTATATGCGAAAATCTAAAAGACTTTTTTTTATAGAAATATCTTTACAACATAATACGATACAAATGAAATGAGAAACAACACACCCTGAAAGCGTCTAATCTTGTAATCCATTTTCATAAACAACCACAACATAAGGCTTATGCCTAACAGAAACAAACTGTCCAAGATATTGATATCTGGAGTTTCGATAGGATATATCGTGCCAGCAACACCTAATATGAGAAGAAGATTGAATGTATTAGAACCAACTACATTGCCTATGGCAATGTCGGAATGTTTTTTGAGAGCTGCAACCACAGATGTAGCTAATTCGGGAATGCTTGTGCCTACGGCAACAATAGTAAGTCCTATCATTGCTTCAGACATACCCAATCTTTGGGCTATAATGATTGCATTTTTAACCAACATATCAGAACCATAAATAAGACCCGCAAGCCCTACAGCAATCATCATAACATCAATAAACCAATGTGTGTATATTCGGATAGCTCCTTCATTCTTTTGCTTTGGATCACTGTTTCTTAGTGAAACAATAAACAGATACACCATATATATTATAAACAGAACCACAAATATAATAGATTCGATTTGCGAAAGCTTACCATCTATAAATAGAATCAGAAATAACAGGGTGGCTCCTACCATTACAGGAACATCGACTTTTAGCAACTGTCTCTTAACAGTAAGTGGCACTATGAGAGCTGAAACGCCAAGAATAAAAGCAGTATTAAACAAGTTAGAACCAATCACATTGCCTATGGACAAGGCACTCTGCCCCGCCATCGCAGCCTTGATGCTCACGACCAGCTCTGGAGCACTCGTGCCCATTGAAACAATTGTGAGTCCAATAATTAGAGGACTTATTTTTAATCGTGCAGCAAACGAAGATGCACCACCTACAAGCCATTCGGCTCCAAAATATAAAATAATAAGAGAAAGAATTAATAAAAAAACAACCATTACTGTGAAATATTTAAATCTATAATATTATCATTTCAAAAAAGAGGTGCAAATATAGACAATAAAAAAGCCCCTATAAATAATATAGAGGCTTTTTATAAAAATAAAAAGGATTATTTTACTCGTTATAATATCTAAAGTCTTTAAGCATCTGCTGCAATCTTTTGCGAGCAAAGAAGATACGACTCTTAACAGTGCCTATTGGCAAACCTAAATGTTTTGCAATCTCTTCATACTTATATCCCGATACGTGCATTGAGAAAGGCACTTTATATTCATCTGTGAAACTTGTGATAGCTTTATTAATCTCTTTGATAGAGTATGCCCCATCAGGAGTATTAAAACCAGAATCTTGTGGAAGATTAAGGTGGTACAAGTTTTCTGTCTTATCAATTATGGTTTGGCTACGTACAATTTTTCGATAGTTATTTACAAAGATATTGTGCATAATAGTGAAAACCCAACCCTTGAAGTTGACATTCTCATAATACTTCTCTCTATTATCTAATACGCGAAGAGTGGTTTCTTGCAACAGATCCTTAGCTTCCTCTCTGTCTGCAGTCAAAGACAAGGCGAAGTTGAACATATTATCTTGTAAACTAAGCAAACTGTTTTCGAAAGATTTTTTTGACTTCATACCTGCAATTTTTTTAATTGTTGTGTTAAATTACTTCTGAAATATCACTACATATATAATGTTATTTTGTTCAGATGTTGAATACAAATTTAGAAAAATTATTGTCTTATGCTACTTATTTTGAAAGAATTATCTGTTAATTATGATTAAGACAAAATTGCCCTTTATTGTTACTACTGTATATCAACACATTATAAAAACACGATTATTCATTATAGCATATAAATTATTTTGATATCTGCAAATAAATGATCTATATTCTTCAATTTTGAATAGATAGCATGCCACACTATATAAATGAGACAAGCAGATTTAGAATCTTCAGAAAAGAATAAAATAAAATACTTCGCATTCTATGCTTCATTGGCATAGTATTTGCATATATATAGTCATTAATTCAAACTTACAACTTAATTATATATTATGACAATCAAAAAAGGACAAATTGGGGTTACAACAGGTAACATATTCCCTATTATTAAAAAATTTCTTTACAGTGACCATGAAATCTTTCTTCGCGAAGTAGTTTCAAACGCTGTGGATGCAACTCAAAAATTAAAAACCTTATCTGATGTTGGCGAATATAAAGGAGAATTGGGCGACCTGTCAGTTAGAGTGTCTATTGACAAAGAAGCGGGCACACTCACTATTTCAGATCGAGGAATAGGTATGACTGCCGAAGAGCTTGACAAATATATCAACCAAATTGCTCTATCCTCTGCCAACGAATTTCTCGATCAATATAAAGATAACGCTAATGCTATCATTGGGCACTTTGGTTTAGGTTTTTATTCAACCTTTATGGTTGCAAAAAAGGTAGAGATCGTTACAAAGTCTCACAAAGATGGAGATGCAGTAAAATGGTCATGCGAGGGCAATCCAGAATATGAAATGGAAAGATCTGAAAAAACAGACAGGGGTACTGACATTATATTATATATAGATGAGGAAAATCAAGACTTCTTGGAAAAGGGTAAGATTGAATCTCTACTAAATAAATATTGTAAGTTCTTGCCCGTGCCCGTAGTGTTTGGGAAAAAACAAGAATGGAAAGATGGCAACTATGTGGATACAGACGAAGACAATGTAATAAATGAAGTGAATCCTCTGTGGAAGCAAAAGCCTGCCGACTTAAAAGATGAGGATTATGTGAACTTCTATCGTCAATTATATCCAATGAGCATGGATGAGCCACTATTTTGGATTCATCTCAATGTAGATTATCCATTCAATCTGACTGGTATCTTATACTTCCCAAAAATTAAAAATAATATCGAGCTGCAACGCAACAAAATACAGCTGTATAGCAATCAAGTATTTGTGACAGACTCGGTAGAAGGCATTGTGCCCGAATTTTTGACACTACTGCATGGAGTTATAGACTCTCCAGACATTCCACTCAACGTATCTCGATCATATTTGCAGAGTGACAATAATGTGAAGAAGATATCGAGCCACATCACCAAAAAAGTAGCCGACAAACTTGAGGATATTTTCAAGAAAGATCGTACTCAATTTGAAAGCAAGTGGGATAGCTTGAAGATTTTTGTTGAATATGGTATGCTCACAGAGAACAGATTCTATGATAGAGCCACCAAGTTTTGTCTGGTAAAGAATGTGGAAAACAAATACTTTACGCTTGAAGAGTATAACACACTAATAGAAAGTAATCAAAAAGACAAGAATGACATATTGATATATCTGTATTCAACGGATCAAGAGGGTCAGTTTTCTTTTATCGAAGATGCCAAAAATAAAGGATATGATGTTCTAATCATGGATGGGCAATTGGACGTTCACTGGATTGGACAAATGGAAAGCAAGCTCGACAAGACTAAATTTGTTAGAGTTGATAGCAACACCATTGATCATCTCATAGAGAAGGAAGAAAAAACTGATGCAGAACTATCGGACACTGAAAAAGAGAACCTAACAGAATCTCTCAAAGCTTTGTTGCCAAAAATTGAGAAAACTGAATTTAATATTGTATTCAAAAACTTAGGAAAGGATGCAAGACCAGTTCAGATAACACAAGATGAGTTTTCTCGCCGAATGAAAGAGATGTCGGCAATGCAACCAGGAATGGCTTTCTATGGAGAAATGCCTAATATGATGCAAGCGGTCGTAAA
>CAZNRT010000051.1:6956-19160 GCA_964575445.1 uncultured Proteiniphilum sp.
GGGCAGTTTTTATTTTAAAATAAAAGAGTTAGTTTTAAGAAAGCCTTATATCTTTGCAAACTGAATAAGAATTGTATTTCTATGAAGCTAAAACACTATAATGCCACATACTCCCCCTTTAGAAGTTTTACAAGGGACGAATGGAAGATCTTAGAAGATCATCCACAATTTCCAATTGCAGATATTAATCTTAAAGAACTTCATGGATTAAATGAACCACTCAACATTGAAGAGCTTGAAGAGATTTATATTCCTCTCATCAGACTTCTTCAAATTCATATTAGTCACTACAGAAATTTGCATGTAGAGCGAGAAGAGTTTTTCAATAATCCAAGTCAAAGTATCCCATATATTATTGGAATAGCTGGAAGTGTGGCAGTGGGTAAAAGCACAACAGCGAGAGTATTGCAAAAACTGCTTTCAATGTTGCCAGAGAAACCTAAGGTGGAATTGATAACTACAGATGGATTCTTATACCCCAACAAGGTGTTAGAGGATAAGGGTATTTTAAATAAAAAAGGTTTTCCCGAAAGCTACGATGCTAAGAATTTGCTCGCATTTCTTGCTGCGGTAAAGTCAGGGCGTGAAAAATTGGAAGTTCCTGTTTACTCTCACCTATACTACGATATTATACCTGATGAAACTATTGAGGTGAAGAAGCCAGATATTCTAATAGTTGAAGGAATCAATGTTCTTCAGGTCACTTTAAGCAAGAAACCAAAGAGAAGAGTTTTTGTATCAGACTTTTTCGATTTTTCTATATATGTAGATGCTGCCGAGAAAGATATCAAACAGTGGTACTTAGAAAGATTTAAAACTTTGCAAGAGATAGCATTTGCAAATCCTGAATCATACTTCCATCAATATGCTTCATATACTGAGGAGGAGCTGATGGAATTTGCACACAAAGTTTGGGATGAAATAAACTGTCCTAATCTCACTCAAAACATTCTTCCCACACGATTTAGGGCAGATTTGATATTAGAAAAAGGAGTGCATCACTTTATAAGAGGAGTAAGAATTAGGAAGATATAATATTATCAATATCGCACACCTATAGAGCAAAATGAAACAAGCGACAATCACCCAGTTGGTAATTGTCGCTTGTTTTGACATATTTTGTTCTCTCAATTATTTATAGTTCCACATTACTATGTATTGAATCAGCTACTTCTTGAAACTGCTCCTTTGTTAGCTTTACTCTAAGATTAGACAAGTTCATGTCTGTCTCCTTTTGTATAGGTATCAAATGGATATGTGCATGTGGCACTTCTAATCCTATCACCATTAGCCCTACTCTATTGCATGTGATGGACTTTTCAATTGCTTTGGCAACCTTTTTGGCAAAAACAATCATATCTGACAAAGTATTATCATCAAGCTCAAAAATATAATCAACCTCCTGTTTAGGAACAACAAGAGTGTGACCTTTCGCCATTGGGTTTATATCAAGAAATGCATAATACTTATCATTCTCTGCTATTTTGAATGATGGAATATCACCAGCTATAATCTTGCTAAATATTGTAGACATAATAAATTCATTAAGTTTTTGATCAAATAGAAATCTCCAAAACTTCAAATCCAATTGTTCCTGAGGGAACTTTAATCTCGACTTTGTCTCCAACCTTCTTTCCCAACAATCCTTGTGCTATGGGAGTGCTTACAGCAATCTTGCCGCTTTTCAAATCGGCTTCAGTTTCAGAAACTAATGTATAAGTCATATTCTTATTAGTCTTAAGATTCCTAAGAGTAACCTTATTCATGATTTGAATCTCATCAGTTTTAATCAAACTCTCATCTATTATCCTTGCTGAAGCTATCAAACTTTTTAATTGTGCTATTTTGCCCTCCAACATCCCTTGTGCTTCCTTGGCTGCATCATATTCCGCATTCTCAGATAAGTCTCCTTTATCTCGGGCTTCGGCAATCTGGCGTGATATTTCAGGCCTTTGTACCGACTCTAATTGAATGAGGTCTTCATTTAGCTTGCGAAGCCCTTCTTCAGTCATATAAGTTATTGCCATTTTTCTGTTCTCCTTAATTTATTAATTATTTTGATTCTAATATATGTATATTAAAGAAAAAGAATTCCGTAAGCTTTACACTACGGAATCCTTTCCCTTCATTTTGTTGGTAATATTTATTACTGACAAAGATAGAATTATAATTTGAAATATGCAAATTAGTTTTTCAAATAACTTTCTTAACTTCTTGTATTAGAGATTTGTAGTTTTCAACTCTACTCACTATCTCTCCCTCCTTATTTACAATAAATGCAGTCGGTACATCGCGCACATTATAAGTTGATAGTAGTCGAGAGTAAACGCTTTCTGGATCACGAACAGTTACCCAAGGTAGGTTATTAGCTGCATTTTTCCAGAAATGCTCATCTGAGTCAAATGATATTTGGTATATCTCAAGTCCTTGTGATTTTAATTGACTATAGATATTATTCAAATCGATATTATGTTTTGGCGAAAATTCAGAATTATACACTGTGAAATCTAAGACCACAACCTTACCTTTGAGCGAAGACAAAGACACACTCTTGCCATCAACATCCTTCAATGAGATATCAGGAAGCGACGTATTAGTAATTACTGGAGCATTTTCAAACATGGCAACTTGTTGTTCCTGTTTTTTTCTAACTTTTAAAGCAGTCATTGTGAAGTCATAAAGATGTTTGGCACGATCAGTTCCACTATAATTCTTATCCCAAGAGGTAGCAACTGCGCCATACATAGGATAATCTTTCTTGTCATATGGATCAAAAATAAGATAATTGTTTATTTTTTGGAAGACTGCGTAATATGCAGCTGGACCAGAAGGATTGCCAAGAATAATCTTAGCTATGTCCAACTTGTAAACATTCAAAACTGAATCTATAGAACTTAGATACTCCAAATCGTCAATACCTTTTTGCGAGTGAATACTTTCTAAATGATTAATCTGCGATTTGACTTCTTGTGTCTTCAAATCTATAACTTTGATTTGGTCATTTTCAATAGAGTTCTCAACATTAAATGAATTATGCAAATCCTTCAAGTCACCGACAACATTTATATCCTCATCACCTTCGACAACGAAAGGAACTGCTTTGCCATCTATTCTAAGCTGGTAAAACTCTGGATTTTGTGGTGCCAAACCTTTAAAGCTAAAGGAACCATTTGTCCCCAACTTAGTTGAGTCAATAATCTCTATACCTGAAAGAGCACGGTGTTCGAGATATACAATTTGATCTGTAGCAGAAGAAAACTGACCTTTAACATGGAATTTTTGCTCGGAATTACATGAAATCAGAATAAGCGCGCCAAGTATGGCAACACAAAGAGAAGCATTTCGTAAGCTCATATATAAAAAAGTTTATATGTATAATTGATATTGTTTAGTTAATCACATTTTCATATTGCAAAATTATGTATTTTAAGTCGATTAATAAAGATCTAAAGATCATTTATAACTATATTGATTTCTAAATTGAATGGAATGACAATTAAACAACGCAAAAGTGGATATATTCATGTAAGAAATAGAATATCTCATACTATAATTATAATTGAATAAAAAAAGTTGTACTTTTGCAAAAAGTAAAAAGTACATGAACCAGATTATAACAATTAAAGATAGACAGTTTGAAAGCTTTATTGATTTTGAACAAATTGAAGAATCAATAAAAAAAATAGCTCTTGATATAAATAAAGAGTTACACGATAAAGAACCAATCTTCATAGCCGTTCTAAATGGATCTTTCATGTTTGTTGGCGAACTAATGAAAGAAATCAATATCCCATGTGAGATAACATTTGTTCGTCTTGCATCTTATGCAGGTATCGCATCTACCAATAGTGTTAAGGAACTGTTAGGATTAAATGAAGATATTGAAAACAGAACCGTAGTAGTCTTAGAAGATATCGTTGACTCAGGAAATACAATAGTAGAGCTGATTAATGTATTAAGTCAGAAAAAACCCAAAGAAATTAAAGTGGCGACTCTTCTATTTAAACCAAATGCCCTCAAACGAGAAGTAAAATTAGATTATGTAGCTATTGAGATACCTAACGATTTTATAGTTGGCTTCGGTTTAGACTATGACGGCTATGGAAGGAACCTGAGAAATATCTATAAGGTTTTAGAAGAATAATTCATAGACTATACAAGACTAAGCAATAAAATAAGAAAGAAGGCATAAAAGGATTCACTATTAAGATGAAAAAAAGTTTTTTTGTGAATTTTGTACGCAAAATATTACCGCATATAGAAAAAATGCCTATTTTTGCATTAAAGTAAAGTGTATTAATAGTATTAGAAACACAAATTAAAAAAATAAAATGAAGGAAGAAGTAAAAAAATCACCAAAAGCGAACTTAGAAACGCATAAAATTACATCTATCATGATGGGGGTAGTTGTGGGTATTGCGGTTATATTCTTCGCTTTCGAATGGGCTTCAGAATCAAAGAAACTTGACGAGAGCATTATTGTTCAAGACGTTTTTGCGGAAGAAGAAATTGAAATCACTCGACGTGAACCAACTCCTCCACCACCACCTCCACCACCAGCACCAGAAGCTCCAGAGGTTATTGAGGTAGTTGAAGAAAAAGTGGAAACAGTAATCAAGATTCAAACCGAGGACGATGCGAACAAGAGGCAAATGGAAGCTTATGTACCGCCACCACCACCAAAAGCAAAAAAAGAAGAAGTAACCGAAGAGATTTTTGTTGTGGTAGAAGAGCAACCTGAATTTCCTGGAGGTAATACTGCAATGATGAAGTTTCTTAGTGACAATATTAAATATCCAGTTATTGCGCAAGAGAACGGTATTCAAGGACGTGTTATTACTAACTTCGTTGTAGAACGTGACGGAAGCATAACAGACGTTCAAGTAGTTAGAGGTGTTGACCCATCACTCGACAAAGAAGCCGTTCGCGTTATACAATCTATGCCTAAATGGAAGCCTGGAAAACAACGTGGATCAACTGTACGTGTTAGATTTACTCTACCAGTTGTATTCCGTCTGCAACAATAAAATTGACATTAATAAAATTGACATTTAAAGCTGCCTTCAACAATGAAGGTGGCTTTTATTCTAAAAAATTGAACACATTTATTTTATTATGATTCACAGCATAAATTATTTAAATCTCAAGATAGAAAAGTATATTGATGAATTAGCTTTTGACCAAAATCCGAATTCTCTTTTTGAACCTATTAAGTATATATTATCATTAGGAGGCAAAAGAATACGCCCCCTACTTACTTTAATGAGTGCCAATCTTTTTTTTGATAATGTAGATATTGCTATAAAAACGGCAATAGGTATAGAGATATTTCATAATTTCACTCTCCTTCATGATGACTTGATGGACAAATCGGACATAAGAAGAGGGAAAGAAACGGTGCATAAAAAATGGAACTCTAATACAGCTATTCTATCTGGGGATGCTATGCTTATAGAAGCTTACAAGTATATATCTGATACAAAATTGGAGTTTTTACCCGAAGTATTGACATTGTTTAATGAAACCGCAATGGAGGTTTGCAAGGGACAACAGTTTGATATGGACTTTGAAAAAAGAAATGATGTTTCTGTAGAAGAGTATATCGAGATGATACGTCTGAAAACTGCAGTGTTATTGGCCTGTTCACTCAAAATGGGAGCACTTCTCTCTGACGCATCACATGAAGATGCCAAACACCTTTATGATTTTGGAATAAACATAGGATTAGCATTTCAACTGAAAGATGACCTGTTGGATGTTTATGGAGATACTGAAAAGTTTGGCAAAGCTATTGGAGGAGATATTTTGAACAACAAAAAAACATTCCTTCTCATAAAAGCTTTTGAACTATCAAATGAGCAACAGAAAGATAAATTAAACAGATGGGTGTTTGCTCAACAATATAATGATGAGGAGAAAATTAGTGCTGTGAAAAATATTTATAACGAGTTAAATTTGAAAATTGTATCTGATAATCTCATAAATAAATACTATCTTTCTGCCCTAAAATCAATTTCGAGGGTAAAAGTATCAGAAGAAAGGAAAAAAGAACTCTATCAACTAACTGAATCCTTAATGCTCAGAGAATATTAAACAAACAATAAATGCCCTATCGTAGATTACCGAATACTGATATTTCAAGAATTAAAGCACTTAAGATAGCAATAGAAAAGGCATCAAGTGTAGATTTCAGAGAAATTGCTATTAGCATGAGATTATTTTCTGAAGCCAAATCTATTGTGGTCAAATTCGAAGAACTCAACTATAACTATCAAGAAAAATTCGATACTCAAGTTAAGTCAAACATTATATTTCAGAGCAAGGTAAAGAATGCAAGGATGTATATTTCTCATTTTATTCAAGTGTTATATATGAGTATTGTTAGGTCAGAAATAAAAAAAGAACAACTTGAATACTACGGACTTAATAGGCTCAACTTAATTCTTCCAGAACTCAACACTAATGATCAAATTTTGGAATGGGGCGAGAAGGTAATTCAAGGAGAGAAGAAACGAATACAAATGGGTGGAGTACCAATTTATAACCCAACAATCGCAAAAGTAAATGTTATGTATTCGTTATTTAAAGAGGGCTATCAAATACAGAAAATACATCAAAGAGCTACAAACAGGATTTCGGAAGATATTGCGGATATGAGAGCTGTAGTTGATCGCATTATTCTCAATATTTGGGATGAAGTAGAAAGATACAACACCAAATATATGAATGACGAAAAAATTGAGCGAAATAAGGAATATGGTATAATATATTATTATAGGAGTGGAGAAAAAGTACTTAATGAAAATGATTGATACCCATGCTCACCTCTTTGCAAATGAATTTACGGAAGATCTCGATGAAGTTGTTTTGAGAGCAACGTCAGTTGGAGTAAGTAAAATATTATTGCCAAATATTGATGAAACTACCATTGAGTCACTAAAAGCCAGCACTGAAAAGTTTCCAGATATCTTCTTACCTATGATGGGATTACACCCAACAAGTGTAACTGATGAGTGGGAAAAACAATTAGAAGTAATTTATAATGAGCTCAATATGAACAAATATATTGCAATTGGTGAAATAGGAATAGATTTGTACTGGGATAAATCAACTTTGACAATTCAGAAAAAAGCATTTGAAAAGCAGCTTGAATGGAGTATAGATAAAAAGCTACCCGTCTCAATGCACTCAAGAGATGCTATCTTTGAAGTTATAGATTCAATAAAACAAATAGGAGAAAATAGTCTTTGCGGGGTTTTTCATAGCTTTGGAGGAAATGATAGTGAATTGGAAAGTGTCCTATCACTTGAAAATTTTTTTATCGGAATTAATGGCGTAGTAACTTTTAAAAACTCTGGACTTGATAAGGTGTTGAGAAATTGTCCTTTAGAAAAAATTGTAATTGAAACAGATTCCCCTTGGCTTGCGCCAATTCCATACAGAGGCAAACGTAATGAATCATCATATCTATCAGAAATTGTAAAAAGATTATCTTTTATATATGGAATATCAGAAAGTGAGATCGTTAATCATACAACTCAGAATGCATCTAAGATATTTAATATCTGACTATTATGTATTATTGGAAGAATCTATTTTCACTAATAAAAATTTTTTTTAAAATAATTTGCATTTGAAATAGCAATATAATGGATTAATTCTGTACTTTTGCATTAGAAAAGGTGGAATGAATAAAATAATTACAATAAAAGCACATTTTCTATAGTTTAAAACAAAATAAGGAGAGGTGCTCGAGTGGTTGAAGAGGCACGCCTGGAAAGCGTGTATACGCCAAAAGTGTATCGCGGGTTCGAATCCCGCTCTCTCCGCATCATAAATTACTTATTTTGAACTCGATAGGAAACAAAACAAAATAAAATATCAAACAAATAAAACAAAAAAATTAATTCATTAATCCAAAAAAAATTGAACACACAATGAAAAAGTTATTTGCAATTTTAGCAATCTTCGGTCTAATGACTGTTGGATTGCCTACGTATCTTTCTGCACAAGACGCTTCATCAGAAACAGCAACTGAACAAGTAGCTTCTGTAACTGAATTTGATGGGGGTGGTTTTCACCAAGCACTGAAAACTAAATTTATTGAGGGTGGTGCTGGCTTTATGGCTTTGATCGCTATCTCACTAATTCTTGGATTAGCGTATAGCTTGGAAAGAATTATTTATTTAAGCTTGGCAGATGTAAATCCAAAATCATTACTTAATGGAGTTGGGAGTGCGCTTGATAATGGCGACATAGAAGGGGCAAAAAACATTGCTCGCAATACAAGAGGCCCTATTGCTTCCATTGCTTATCAAGGTCTTTTACGCTTAGACCAAGGTCCAGACGAGGTAGAACGTGCTATAGTTGCTTATGGTGGCGTACAAAGTGGTTTGTTAGAAAAGAATCTTTCATGGATTACTTTATTTATTGCATTAGCTCCATCTTTGGGTTTCTTGGGAACCGTTGTAGGTATGGTTCAAGCTTTTGACGATATTCAAAGAGCAGGTGATATGAGTCCTACAATTGTTGCGGGTGGTATGAAAGTTGCTTTGATTACAACAGTAGGGGGTCTAATCGTAGCTTTAATTCTTCAAATCTTTTACAACTACATTCTTTCTAAATTAGAGAATATTCTAAACAAAATGGAAGACGCTTCAATTACTCTTCTTGATCAAGTGGTTAAATACAACGTTAAATACAAAAAATAATTAATACGATGGCTGTAACTAAAATACGTAGAATCTCTAGTTGGACATTTTTAGGCTCTATTATTATTTCATTGATAGTAATTGCTTTGTTCATTCTTGGAGGTCAAGTAGCATCAGACCAAAAAATTATTGCAGATTTATCTCAACCCGCATATACGGACTTAATGCTTTATTGGGCATATGCGCTACTGGTTGTTACAATTGTAGTATTGGTGCTATTTGCAATCTTGGGATTTTTTCAAAATTTAAAATTAAATAGAAAAGGCGCATTAGGTAGCCTTCTAGTATTAGTTGGGTTAGCGGCACTCTTAGGAATTTCATATTCGATTGGTAGCGGTGAACTGTTAAATATCCCTGGATACGAAGGAGCTGATAATAATCCACAAACACTGAAAATGACAGACATGTGGATAAATAGCATGTATATTATGCTTGCCATAAGTATTATTGCGATAGTGGTAACGCCGTTATTAGCAAGGAGAAAATAGACATTGAACCTAATAATTAATAATTAGGGTAAAAAAAATAATAAAATGGGAAAAACAAAAAGAAAACTACCGGGAATTAATGCAAGTTCAATGGCGGATATTTCGTTTCTTTTACTTACTTTCTTTCTGCTTGTTTCAAGTATGGATACCGATAGTGGGCTGGCGCGAAGGCTGCCACCACCACCTCAAGATGAAGAAAATCTCCAGTCAGTAGATGTACAGAGACGTAACCTTTTGGTTGTATTGGTGAACTCAAACAACGAAACAATGGTTGCTTCTCAAGAAGGTACTGAATGGTATTCTAATGAGGATGAACTATTAGGTAAAGGAAGCAAAGTTGCTCTTAAAGAAAAAGTAAAAGAATTTGTTTTGAATACTAATAACAGTGCATTGTTACCAGAACTAATGGAGGAGCAGTTTGATGACCCTATCGGAATTGTTCCTGTAACATCTCAACATGTTATATCGCTTCAAAATGATGCTACAACAAGTTATAAAACCTATATCGCTGTCCAAAACGAAATGATGAGGGCATATAACGAATTGCGACAAGCTGCATCAAGAAAGTATTTCAACAATGACTACGAAGAATTGATCGAAGCACAAAGAGAACAAATTAACAAGCTTTATCCACAGAAGATTTCTGAGGCAGAGCCTAAAAACTTTACGAAAGGAAAATAATATGGGAAAATTCTCTAAAAGTGGTGGGCGAGAAATGCCCGAATTGAACACAGCTTCAATGCCCGACTTGGTATTTGCCATCTTGTTCTTTTTCATGGTTACTACAACCATGCGCTCGGAAACTCTAATGGTAAAACTAAAGCTACCAACGGCTTCAGAAGTTCAAAAATTGGAAAAGAAATCACTTGTGACTTATATAAATATTGGTCCTCCAATGGAAGCCAAATATGGAACAGGTACACAAATGCAGCTTAATGATAAGTTCGCTGAGATTTCGGATATTCAAGACTATATTGCTCAAGAAAAATCGAGCATGAATGAAGCAGATCAGCAGTTGATGACAGTGTCAATCAAAGCAGATGAAGATACAAGAATGCGTTATATCAGTGATGTTAAACAGGCTCTTAGAAAGGCCTTTGCACTGAAGATTAGTTATTCTTCACGAAAAGGCGAAAATTAAAAACCTTTTTATATTATCTAATAAAACCGAGTCATGATAAATGACTCGGTTTTTGTTTATATGGTATTTAGCAATATGGTGAGCTAACTTACGCTGAAATAAATAGTTCAGATTATTATAAATATCTTATTCACCCTTTAACCATTCCATAACATTAGCTGGTGGGCGCTTTTCCATCAATTCCTTTTTCATAAAATCCATATATGGAGCAACATGGTTAAAGAATTGGTAGTATCCCTTACATAAATAGTTTAATCCTGGATTACCATACTTATCAGCAACAAATCTATTTTTAGGACACTCTCCATAACAAGTGAAGAGGAAATCACATTCGCGGCATTGTTGCGGTAACTTATCAAACTTATCATTACCGAACTTCAATTGTTTTTCAGAATACATCATTGAAGTTAATGGTTTTACCCCAACATTACCAAGATAATATTCTGGAAAAACGAAGTGATCACATGAATATACATCTCCATTAAACTCCATAACACCAGCATGACCGCAGGTTTTGGCCATTGTACACAATCCTGGTTGTTCGCCGACCCAATTTGCTAATGTAGAATCAAATATCTGCACAAAGATTTTTCCAACATCCTCCTTTATCCACTCATCGAAGACTCCACAAAGAAAGGTGCCCCATTTTTCGGGAGTAATACTGTAATGAGCTAACTCGGCTTTTTCTGAAGTTTCATTAGCAGTAGCAAGCTTTAAAGGACCACCTGTCTTCCTTAATCTCTCAACAATTGGAGTAAATTGTATAAATTGTGCACCAATATCTTTGAAGAAACGATAGAATTCTACGGGGTAATCAGAATTATAATCATTTACAACCGCCATCACATTGTATTCAACCTCATGTTTTTGGAGTAGTCGAATTCCCTTCATAACTTTATAAAAGGACGGACGCCCCATCTTATCACGCCTATACTCATCATGAAAGTCTTGCGGACCATCAATTGATATACCAATTAAAAAGTTGTTCTCCTTAAAAAACTTGCACCACTCATCATTAAGAAGTGTACCGTTAGTTTGAAGAGTATTTTCTATCTGACGACCAATTCCATATTTCTTTTGGAGTTCTACTGCTTTCTTATAAAATGATAGGGGTCGCATTAAAGTTTCACCGCCATGCCAAGTAAACATGACTTGAGGCATAGTTTGAGCTTCAATATATTGTTTTACGAACCTTTCTAAAAGTTGGTCACTCATAACGTGACCCTTATCTTCATTTGTATAAAGATTTGCTTTTTCGAGATAATAACAGTAATCACAATCTAAATTACATCTTGAGCCGATTGGCTTTAGCATCACATATAGTGGTTTTGCAAAGGGAGCAAATGTTGACATATCAATAATATTTATAATGCAAAGATAAACAAATAGTGCAACTATTAAGTTCTATGAATTGTAATAACAACAAATTTAAAATTCAATCAAACTTTATGAGAAAAAACAATTTGCTACACTTAGGATTATTAGTGCTACGTATTGGAATTGGTACTTCAATGTTCTTTCATGGGCTGCCAAAGATTATGGGTGGAGTTGAAACTTGGACATGGTTAGGTAGCTCAATGTCAATTGTAGGAATAAACTTTGCTCCCACTTTTTGGGGTTTTTTAGCAGCATTCACTGAGGCGTTTGGAGGACTACTATTTGCTTTAGGATTAGTATATCGCCCTATTACAATTATGCTAACTGGTATGATGGGAATGGCAATGCTATCACATATATCTAAAGGAGATAATTTTATGGTTTATAGTCATGCATTAGAGCTAATGATTGTTTTCATGGCTATGTTTATTGCAGGTCCAGGTAGATATTCACTCGATAAGAAGCTAATTCCAAAATTAGTATAATT
>CAZNRT010000052.1:0-18365 GCA_964575445.1 uncultured Proteiniphilum sp.
AGTAGGTAAAGATGCAGTTTACGACCTCTTGGTTGACGACATCACTCTTGAATAATAACGAAAAGCAACCTGAAAGATAAAGATATTTTGAGGTCGGGGATAACACCTCGACCTCTATTTACCTTATTATTTTATATAAACTAAATAGTTATAATCGTATGAAACAAAAACTATGGGCATTGCTCTTATCTCTTTGCATCATACCCTTAGCCTTCGCTCAAACAGCAAGTGAGGTGAGCGGTAGGATAACAGATGAGCTAACGGGGCAAGCAGTATCTGATGTAACGGTGAGGCTGTTGCACAATAATATCTCAACCACTACCAACACTGATGGCTACTTTAGTTTCAGTAATGTTGCTATTGGTGATGATGTGTTGATAATAAGTAGTGCCAGAATCTCAAATACAGAGATACCAGTAAAAATAACAACAGAAATCCTATTTGATTTAGGCACTATAACTGTTAACCAAAAGCATGGACAAGACCTTGCATTAGCTGGCATCATAGACGAGTCGCTATTGTCTGGCGATGAGGGCGAAGGATTGTCGCAGGATGTTAGTCCCATGGTAATTTTTTCTAATGATATCTTTCTTAAGAATGCAGGTTTTCAGTTCTCTCAATTTCGCTTTCGCACTCGTGGATACGAAAGCCGATTTGAAGAGCGTTATATCAATGGAGTTAACTTTAATGACCAGATAAGAGGTATATTCAACTATGCCTCGGTGGGAGCACTCAACGATATCACCCGCAATGGTGATGCTACAAACTATTTCGACCCCTCGTCATATTCCTTTGGTTCGATAGGTGGGTCCGAAAACATTAATATGCGTGCAGGCAATTACGCACGTGGTGGTAAGCTGACTATGTCGCTCACCAATCGTAACTATTATGCTCGTGCAATGGCTACCTACTCCACAGGCTTGCGAGATGATGGTTGGGCAGTAACAGCATCGGTTGGTTCAAGATATTCTCACGAGGGATTCATCGAGGGGGTGTTTTACAGAAACGTATCATACGCCTTAGGTGTAGAAAAAAAATGGGACAACAATAGACATAGTCTTTCATTTATGACATTTGGGTCGCCCGTCGAGCGTGGACAACAAGGGTCTTCATACCAAGAAGTGTATGACCTCGTGGGCAACAACCTATATAATCCAAATTGGGGATATCAGAATGGAAAGAAGAGAAACTCGAAAGTGGTGAAGGCTTTCGACCCAACAGCTATACTGTCTCATGTATGGCAAATAAATGAGCTTACATCACTTACAACAGGATTGGGAGCACACTATAGTAGATATGGTGGAAGTGCACTCAATTGGTACAATGGTCCAGATCCGCGACCAGATTATTATCGCTACATACCTTCTTACTTCAAGGATAGTCAAATAACGCAAGATTATTACACCTACCTTTGGAAAGACACAAAGGCTGACAATCCTATGTCTCAAGTAAATTGGGATAAGATGTGGGAAGTGAATCATCTGAACAATCTTGAAGGAGATGGCTCAGCAATATATATGGTGGAAGAGCGTCGCAAAGACTTATTCGAGATATCACTTAATAGCACTCTCAACACACAGATAAGCGATAGGGTGAAGCTTACTGCTGGGTTTGGATTAAAGAACTCTTTGTCTAAACAATTTAAAACAGTTGACGACCTGCTTGGTGCAAAACACTTGTTGGATATTGATAAGTTTGCAGAGCGAGACTTTCCTGGTAACACTCAAACAGTACAAAACGACTTGCAACGCCCCGACAGAAAAGTGTATGAGGGAGATGTATTTGGATATGATTTCAGATTCAGAGTGAATAGTGCTGATATATGGATGCAACAAGAGCATAGTTATCGCAAATTTGATTTGTATTATGGTGCAAAACTAAAGTACAATAGCCTGGAGCGTGAGGGAATGATGCAAAATGGTAGATATCCCGACAGCTCGTTTGGCAAAGGAAAGCGACACGACTTTATGGATTATGGAATGAAGACTGGCATAACCTACAAGTTTAGCGGTCGTCACTTCCTGAGAGGAAACGTTAGTTATCAAACAGCTGCTCCATTGGCAGAGATAGCATATATATCGCCTCGAATAACAGACAAGACGGCGGACAATCTTAAAAGCATGGGAATATTTGCAGCCGATTTGAGTTATATCTTTTCGATGCCCTCAATTACTGGACGTGTTAGTGTTTTTAATACCAACTTCTACGACGATTTGCTAAGGGTAAGCTACTATCATGATTCGGAAAGAACATTTGTGAATCATATGCTATCGGGTGTCAACAAAACCCATAGAGGTATAGAGTTGGGGATGAACTACAAACTAAATGACTTTTGGAACTTTGATTTGATTGGTACTACTGGGGAGTATTTTTACAACAACAATCCGATGGGTACAATAAGTTACGAGAATGGCAAGAGCGACAATAAGTCGGAAACTGTATATATGAAGAATGCCTACATTGGTGGTATGCCACAAACGATGGGAACATTTGGAATCAACTACTTCTACAACTATTGGTTTGTCAATCTAAATGTAAATGTTTTTGCAGGAAACCACATTGAGATTGCTCCTTTGCGTCGTTTGGCATCCAATTATACAGGTATAACACCTCCTGGCACTGCTGGATTTGATGAGGGGCTGTATAATGCATACACTAAACTGACTACACAAGAGAAGTTTGACGGAGGATATACTTTAGACTTTGGATTGGGCAAGATTTTCTATTTAGCTAATCGCAATTCTGTAAACTTCAATCTGTCTGTAAGCAATATACTCAACAATAAGGATGTGAAAACTGGTGGCTATGAGCAGGGACGTATTAATCTTGAGAATCCCGATCGTTTTGCTCCTAAGTACTTCTATATGCAAGGCATAAATGCGTTCCTTAATGTAAGCTATCGTTTTTAAAATCAAAAAATATATTTCATATGAAAACCTATAAATACTTATTCTTATCAGTTTTGATAATCGGACTGCTAAGCTCGTGCATGAAAGATTATGATGCACCACCACTCACCGAGCCTATCTATAAAGGCAAGGAGGCTAATATAACTATTGCAAAGCTAAAAACATTGTATAAAGGAATGACAGACCCTACATTGATAGATGTGGACTATGTTGTCAAAGCTGTTGTTATTGGTAATGATATTTCGGGCAATATATTCAAACAGTTATATATCGAAGACGAAACGGGTGGCATAAACTTGGGTGTTGACCAAAACTCTGTATATACTGAATATCGAGTGGGACAGGAGGTGTATGTTAACCTCAAGGGCTTGTATATGATAAGCTATGGTGGACAGCTGCAAATTGGATATGATAAAACACAAGCAAACCGCATCCCGTGGGAGACGTTTAGCTTCTATGTGTTTAAGAATAAATGGCCTCAGGTAGATAAAGCTGTGCCAACAGTGACCACGCTATCATCGCTAAACGAAAGTATGGTGAACACACTTATAAAGCTTGAGAATGTATATTTTGCTGACGGGGGCAAATTGCCTTTTAGCAATACTGATGCTACAACAAACAGAGCTTTGAAAGATGGAGATGGAAAGTCTATTATTGTTAGGAATAGCAATTATGCAAGCTTTGCAGCAGATATGCTTCCCGAAGGGGGAGGAACAGTGGTGGGAGTCTTATCAAAATTCAATGCCGACTGGCAATTATATCTTCGCACAAAGGATGATTGTATAGATTTTGGACAACCAATTCCTGGAGGTGGCGACCAGCCCGATCCAACAGCCAAAACATACTTTAAGGAGACATTCGATAGTGGTGATGCTTCGGCTCGACCTTTCATTGCAGCCTATACTGGATATGACAATAAAACAGTTACATATAGTGACCCAACCGGCGGTGTGTCGGTAAGAACTACCAATGGTTTCCCAACGCCACACTTGTGGTACCCTGCCAGTAAAGATGGAATGCTTGTTATTGAAAACATTGACACTTCTGAAGGGGCTGATGATAAGCTTGTTCTTAAATATGAACTTACTGCCAACCTATTTGATGCTGGATCAAAAATGAACCTAAATGCAATGACAGTAAAGGTGGATGGTAAAGAGATGAGTGTGCCAAGCCAAGAAGTTAGCAATGCTAATGGTGACAATAATAAGGTGTATGTGATTACTCTAAAAGATATTCCCGCTAAGAAAGGATTGAAAATAGAGTTTTTGGCAAAAGGTGATTTGAATACTGTTGGGCTTAGAATGGATAATATATCCATATCTTCGCAAACGGATGATGTCATTATTATCAAACCAAAATAGTGAGATAAATGAAAAAAATATCAATAATGCTGTTGGTGGTTCTCTTTTGTGCAACCTCTCTGTTTGCACAAAAGAAGAACTATGCAGTCTATTCTTTAGCTTACTACAATCTCGAAAACCTATTTGACATTGAGGACGATCCCAGCAACCCTGGTGATGATGAGTTCTTGCCACAGTCGGCTTACAATTGGACTCAAGATAAGTATGAGAAGAAGCTTACTAATATGGCAAAAGTTCTCAGTCGCATTGGAAGAGAAAATAGCCCTTTAGGACCAGCTGTAATCGGGGTTTCGGAGGTGGAGAATAGGGTAGTGCTTGAGGACTTGGTGACACAACCTGAACTGAAGGGGATGAATCTCAAAATTGTACACGAAGAGTCGCCCGACTGGAGGGGTATTGATGTGGGTTTGTTGTATAATCCCGATCTCTTCACACTTGAGAACTATAAGGCACATACATTTGTAATGAAAGGTCGTCCCGATTATAGAACTCGAGACCATCTGCTTGTAAGTGGTTGGCTCGCTGGAGATAAGATTCACGTCATAGTAAATCACTGGCCATCAAGATATGGTGGTAAGAAGTCTTCAGTGTTGCGAGAGGCTGCAGCAGCATCAGTAACACTAATCACTGATTCAATATTTGCAATAGAAGAGGATGCAAAGATTTTTATCATGGGCGATCTTAATGACAACCCCGATGATAAGAGTGTTCGCAAGGTTCTTAACGCAAAGAAGGAGAGAAAGGATGTGAAGTCACAAGGATGGTATAACCCAATGTGGAAACTATATTATCAGGGTGTCGGGTCTTTGGCATATCAAGGCAAATGGAGTTTGTTTGATCAGATCATTGTTTCTCATGAACTATTAGGTGATGACTACTCCACTCTCAAATATTGGAAGGCAGAGATTTTTAATCGTGATTTCTTGATACAGAAGGAGGGTAAAAACAAAGGCTATCCGCTGAGAACATTCTCAGGCAATACTTTTATAAATGGATATAGTGACCACTTGCCTGTACTGGTATATTTGCTGAAAGAGATATAGCTTAATAAGAGTTGGTGAAAATAAGAGAAAGCCTAACATGACTTTGATGTCTGTTAGGCTTTTTAAATTGTAAATCTATTTCAGATAGAAAGTAATGTTTTTGGCTTTCGCTAAATCACTATGTGATATTCTGAAGCCTTTTATTTGCTTTCCATCTATCACTATCTTATCAATAAGCTTAGAGTTATCACTTCTTTTAACCACCTCTATATTGAGCTCACCATTAGGATAATATTCACTATCTAAGTTGAGTTTCACTTTATCAAATATTGGTGAAGTGAAAGTATATGATGGGTCGGTAGGATTGTCGGGGTACAAACCAATCATTGAGAATATAGCCCATGCAGACATAGTTCCTGTATCATCGTTTCCTGGAAGACCGTCAGGCGAGTTTTTGAAATGCTTTTCTAACAGTTCTTGAGTAAGCTGTTGAGTTCTCCACTCCTCACCATTGATGTAGCTAAACAAGTACGGATAAGCAATATTTGGTTCGTTGGTGGGGTCGTAGTGCCCATCATCAAATACCTCTTGAAGCTTGTTTACAAACTTCTTCTTGCCACCGTGCATCTTAATCAAGCCATCCACATCATGAGGCACCATAAATGAATAGTTCCATGAGCTGCCTTCATGAAATCCAGGAACATCTTCGAAGTTCTCACCCTGCTTTGGGTTAAATGGAGAAATGAAAGTTCCATCAGGTAATATTGGACGGAATACTCCATATTCTTTTGAGTAGAACTTAGGATAATTGAGAGATTGTTTTCTGAATCTTTCAGCATCTTCTTTCTTGCCCAATGCAGCAGCAAACTTTGATAGAGCATTATCTGCAATATAATATTCTAATGAATGAGACACTGAGTTGTCATACTTCTCTCTCAGTGCTACATATCCTCTACCTAAATAGTCATCATTGTCTGCACGAATAAAGTTTTTGCTGCCTTCTGTTGTAGCCGATTTATACATTGCTTCATAGGCAGTTTGCACATCAAAGTCTCGCAATCCCTTCATCCACGAGTCAACAATTACAGGAATAGCAGGATCACCCTCCATAGTCAGAGTTTCGCGACTATATAGCTCCCATCGAGGTAACCAACCACCCTCTTTATACATATCTACCATAGTGCGTACCATATCCAATTGCATTTTAGGATGGAGCAGTGTGTGTAATTGATGTAGGTTTCGGTAAGTATCCCAGAGTGAGAATACAGTGTAGCGATTGGTAAGAGTTGTCTTATTTTCATCGCTTTCCATTGCTGGATATTCACCATTCACATCATTCAATATGTTAGGATGAATATGTGCATGATATAAGCCTGTGTATAAAATAACCTTCTGGTCATGTGTTCCACCTTGCACTTCAATGCTTGAAAGAGTTTTCTCCCAGCTATTGCGAGTATCAGCCAATACTTTATCGAAATTGAATCCACCTTGCTCGGAGTCTAAGTTCTCACGGGCATTTTCAGTGCTCACAAACGAAACCCCAATTTGAACTTCAATAGTTTCACCTTCTTCCACATTATATGTAAAATATGCACCGATATCATCACCAGCAATATCTCTATTGTATCGAGTATATAGCTTTCTGATACCACTTGTGTCATCCCATTGAGCCTCAACACCCATTTTGCGCTGTTGTTTCCAATATCCAGTAGTGATAGGGCTTTTATTCACTCGCATCACAAAGTAAATTGGGAATACCGCTTGTGAGTGATAGCAGAATGTTCCAAGAACTTTCATACCCTCAATTTCGGTATCACTTATGCGACGCATCCAAGCACCACTTTCGTTAGTAAGTCCTTCGCCAAGATTCATCAGGATATTTGCCTCTCCCTTTGGATAGGTATATCTGTGAATAGCAGTGCGAGTAGTGGCGGAAACTTCTGTCTTGATATTATACTTGGTGAGTATGTTTGAATAATATCCTGGACTTGCTTTTTGGTCTTTATACTCACTTCCATATTCCTCATAGTTCACATTGAGGTCACCAGCGGTAGGCATAAGTAGCAATGAACCCAACTCGGGACATCCCACTCCACTCAGATTAACATGAGCAAATCCAGTAAAAAACTTATTGTCATACGAGTATGGAGTTGACCACCATTGTTTGTCTTTGTCAAACTTGTTCTTTGTCGAACCCATTACGTTGAATGGAGCCACTGACATCATCCCATTTGGTGCAATAGGACCTGGATTGGTAGTTCCATAATTAGTAGATCCTATGAAAGGATTCACATAATCGGTCAGGTTTTGAGAAAATGCACTTAGCGATAATAACGCAGTTGCAATAAATAAAATTTTGAGTTTCATATATTTATATTTAAATTGAATTCTTGTGTAATATGGTAAGAGCGTCCCCCTTTGTAATACCCACCAATATATAACAATCTTATTATTAATGGCAAAAATAACCATATAAAACCGATAAGTAAGCAATTATGTATCAAATTTACTGATGATGTCAAACAGATAGTCTATTTTTGTTGTTTAGTAATCACATATCAAAATAATACAAAACATATGAATGATAATCTGAAAAAGTATATCAAGGCGATTCCAAAAGCAGAGCTGCATCTTCACATTGAAGGCACATTTGAACCAGAGCTAATGTTTGAAATAGCTGAAAGAAATAATGTGGATCTTAGATATAAATCTATTGATGATGTGAAGAAGGCATATAGCTTCAATAACTTGCAAGAGTTTTTAGACTTATATTATGCAGGGGCTGATGTATTGCTTCACGAACAAGACTTTTATGATCTTGCAATGGCATATTTCAAAAAAGCACACGAAGATAACATAGTGCATGCAGAAATATTTTTCGATCCGCAAACACATCTCGAAAGAGAGGTATCATTTGAAACTGTATTGAATGGTTTGACAAGAGCTCAGGAAGATGCAAAAGCACAGTTTGGTATTTCTTCTAAATTGATAATGTGTTTCCTTAGACATATGAGTGAAGAGTCTGCTTTTGAAACTCTTGAAATGGCATTACCTTATAAGGATAAGATTGTGGGTATAGGTTTGGACTCATCTGAGAATGGGCACCCACCGAGCAAATTCTTTAATGTATTTGCTAAGGTTAGAGACGAAGGTTTTCTCGTAGTGGTTCATGCAGGTGAGGAAGGACCAGCTGAGAATGTTTGGGAAGCTCTTGAGCTGTTAGAAGCAGAGCGTATAGACCATGGTGTGGCATCTATTGAAGATGAGGCATTGATGGAGAGGCTGAGCGAGGATGAAATTCCATTAACTGTATGTCCTCTATCAAATATTAAGCTAAAAGTATTTGATGAATTAAGTGAGGTACCAGTGAAGGCGTTCTTAGAAAAGAATGTTGTGGTCACAATCAATTCAGACGACCCCGCTTACTTTGGAGGATATATCAACGAGAACTTTTTGCAGACTGCCGAGGCTCAGGGATTGACTCGTGCCGATATATACACTCTTGCTAAAAACTCTTTTCTTGCGGCATATATTTCTGAGAATGAAAGACAAGAGTTTTTGTCAAAGCTTGAAGAGTTTGATAGTACATTTGAATAGCATTAAAACAAAAAAACCTCAAGTAAGCTAACATTGCTACTTGAGGTTTTATATTTTTGTTCTATCAGTCTCTATTCTATTCTATCTCATATCCCCATGATTTGCCTTTCTCGATAGCGGGCAATCCATTTTTCATCCACGTGGGAGCAGGCTCTCCTTTTAGATAATGATCAAAGAATTGTTGTAGGCGAATGGATAGATCTTTGGCGTTGCGACGTTGGATAAGATTGTGAGCTTCGTTATTGTATTGTAGCATCCATACTGGCTTTTGCAACCTTCGCAGAGCCATAAAATATTCAATACCCTGATACCATGGCACAGCACCATCATTATCGTTGTGCATAATGAGCAATGGAGTATTTACTTTATCTGCAAAGAATACGGGCGAGTTCTCAATATACAAGCCCAAAGAATCTATCATTGATGAACCAATGCGAGACTGCGTTTGCTCATACTGAAATTGTCTACTTCGTCCCGACTCCCAGCGTATGCCACCAAAAGCACTTGTCATATTGGCTACTGGTGCTCCTGCTCCTGCTGCCTTAAACATATCTGTTTTAGTAACTAAGTAAGCCACTTGATATCCTCCCCAGCTCTGTCCTTGTATTGCCATATTATCTTTGTCCACCCAGCTATTCTTGGCAAGAGCCTCAGCACCTGCAACGATAGAATTATAGGCGTCGCCTCCAGGGTTTCCGATTGTATAATGTATATCTGGTGTGAAAACGATATATCCTCTACTCACAAAGAATGGAATATTGATCGTTGATCTACTTGGAGCAGGAGGGAAGTAATTATATAAATTGTCCGAGTGTTTTTCGTAGAAATATATCATCACAGGGTATTTCTTTGCAGGGTCGAAGTTCTCGGGTTTGTAAACTATTCCTTGTAGTGGCACACCGTCAAAAGATGTCCAGTTAAACATTTCGGCATTACCCCAATTGTAATCTGCCATTTGAGGATTGATATTGGTGTATTTAGTCTCTGTTTTCCAATAGTTATTGGTGAAGTATAGATTGGGTGAAGTGTTGAAGTTGCTCTTTTGAAACAAGAATACATCAGCATCTTTTGCTTTTATAGGAGTACTAAAACTATATTTGTCAAGCACTCTTTTCTCAAGAGGTTTTCTACCCTTCTGTTTGAGTGTGTAGAATCCGCTTTCTTTGCTTACATTGTCAAATGCAGATAATAGCAACACATCCTTTGGCTCAATAAATCTCTTTTCTGGGTCTGTCTTGATATATCTGAATGTGATAGAATCGTTTCTACCAGCACCTTGTGTAATGTTTTCTGGTTTCTTAATTCCTAATGGATCTATTTTCCAGATATCGAATGCATCGTATAATAGTACAAACTCATCATTTTGTCCCCATGCTGCCAATCCATATGAATTGGGCAATGATGGAATATCATTCTTTTCATCCCAAAAGTTGACATTAATATCTTTTGTAAGACTTCTCGTTGCTCCTGTGCTATTGTTGTAAACAAACCACTCTTTGGCTTCTCCATTCCACCAGATGGTGTAATTTCCACATGCTGATAGTGATGGTCTTCCCTGCAGTGGTTTTCCAATTTCTACAATATCATTTGTCTCAATATTAATTATCCAAGCATCATATTTGGGAGAAATATCCCATTGTGACTCAATCAAATAAGGTATGTTAGAAGATAGTAATGCATATTTTCCATCTCCCAACTCAGAGATAGTGCTAAATGGCTTGTCTTCACTTGCTAATAACTTATATTCATTTGGCTTGCCAGGTGATAATATTCCTGTATAGGTGCGAGATAAGTCACTTCGGAGCTCTACAAGCTGTTGAGGTTGTATTGTAGGGTCGTTCCAGCTCCATAAGTCAAGGCGAGCCATTTCAAAATCTACAATAGTAGTATCTTTTGGTGCTCTTCTTGGAGCTGAGCCAACAATAATTCTATTTCCATTTTTGCTAAATGACGGCGAGGAGTTGTCATTAAAAATCCAACCTGTAGGAACTCCTTTGCTACCACTATTTGCTATTATCTTTGCTGAGTCAGCACCTATTTTAAAGTATCTGATATCATACGATTTCTGCTCAATATTTGATGTATCTCTCGTTGCCATATATACTAATTGGCTACCAGCCTCGTCAAACGATAAAGACTTATAATCTATACTATCTTTAGATATATCTTTTCTTGCACCAGAAGTTAAGTCAATAAACAAAACTCTTTTAATGTCGGTTGAGTCTTTCTTATCTGGAACGATAGTTGTCGCAAATGAGTTTCCATATTTGTTGAACAATGAAATACCCGTGTTGCGGATACTATCTTCTTTGCCAGTCTCAAGATTTCTTATAATCAAAAGATCCTTTTGTTTAATCTTGCTCTTCTTGGTTGTATCTTTTGGAAACTCTATTATATAAGAAATATGATTTGCAATCTCCTGTGGTGTCTTAAAAGATTTGATATTTGCAATCTTCTCAATTGCGAATGTTCTGTTGTTTATTATTGCCAATGAGTCTTTAGGTATATCATCTCCTTTCTTCTTGTCTATTCGTGCTTGTCTTCTCTCAGCAAAGGGAGCCTTCAGCAATCCGATAGTAAACCTCCCATCGGGCGTCAGTTGATATCGTCTGATTCTATCTACTTTGAGAGATTTGTTGTTAGCAGTGTTTTGAATCAAAAGTGTTGTATCTCCTTCTTGTGAACAAATTAGTGAAGTGGCTATCTTCCCATCTGCACTAATACTCATCGTTGCCAAACTTTTCCATCCATCATATACCGAATGGTCCAATACTTTCTTTTGCGCAATGAGTACACTGCTGCTCATTAGTATAATGACAAAAGCCATTATCTTAATTATCGAACTTTGTTGCATATTTTTTATTGTCTTTTGTATTTTGTGTAGCGAAAGTACAATAATTATCTAAGTGCTCAAAAATTATCTTTGTTTAATAGATTAAGAGGGTTTTAATGACTATAAAGCAAAAGAAGATGTTATCACATTGTGATACACCCTCTTTGCACATTTCATAAAATCTAAAATAGTATATTGAATGTTTTATTGATCGTACTTATATGAAGATTCTCTTGAGCTCCTCCACCCAAGCACCTATTCTATCATCAGTCTTGTCGTACTCGTTGTCCTCATCTATGGGTAATCCCACAAATCTACCATCTACTATTGCCATAGTATCATCATATGTGTAGCCTTCATCAGCAACGGACCCCACGATATTAGTTTTGTCAACTATTGCATCATATATCACAATCATTGCCTCGGCAAAGCTGCTTGAATATGAAGCACTATCACCCAGTGCAAAGATGGCAACAGTCTTGTCAGATAAGTCTGACTTAGCGAATGAGGGCAAAAAGCTTTCCCAATCATCTTGCAAATCCCCAATACCTGTGGTGGAGGCACCAAGGATAAGATATTTGTAGGGTTTGATATTGTCAAGACGAATATCCTCTACATTAAATAGATCTGCATCCCCATCAAATAGATCAGCGATTCCCTTTGCTACCATCTCTGTGTTGCCACCTGAGCTACCGTATAATATTGCTATTTTTCCCATATTTGTTTTATGTATTTATTAAAACCTAAACAATTATCTATTGAAAAGGTTTGATTTTTGGAGCAAGGGTCGATTTGTTGAATTGTTGAGTCAAAAATCATTTGATGGTAATTGAAAAACTATTACATTTGCATCTCTATAAATTATTAGGGCCTGGTAGTTCAATGGATAGAATAGAAGTTTCCTAAACTTTAGATCCGAGTTCGATTCTCGGCTGGGCTACTACTGAGAGCGAAGGAAGTGTTTGTTTGATACTTCTTTCGCTTTCTTCTTTTGTCTTACATCTATTTTCAAGTGATCATATAAGATCTCCAGTTAAATTTTGTGCTAATGCATACCTAATGTCTATGAACCACCATTGAAGTGCAATTCCCAATATTGGCGTAATATCAGGACTCGTAGTCTCAATATTGGCGTAATATTTGGAATTGAGAGGTATCTTATATATTTTTGCTATAAATATATCATAACAAAAGAATATGAAAAATCGTCGGAAACTGGCTATCATTAAAAATAAGAGTCAAACTAAATTTGGAAGGATTATTGTCCTAACGGGAGCAAGGCAAACAGGAAAAACAACTTTAGTAAAAGAAGGATTCCCCGATTACAAATATATATCTATCGAAGACCCTCAAATGCGCCCAGTATTCACGGCTCTCACTGCATCTCAATGGCACGAACTATATCCAAAAGCCGCTTTAGACGAGGTGCAAAAAGAACCACAATTAATTGAGAGTATTAAGTCTGCATACGACCAGTTTGATGATGTAAAATATATTCTCTTAGGCTCAAGTCAATTACTTCTTTTAGAGAAAGTAAGAGAGAGTTTAGCTGGACGATGTTCTATCTATGAAATCTTTCCATTAACATTGCCTGAAATGAGTACTGAATCGTGGTCAGAAGATATAAAAGACTCAATATTTCAACAAGAAATGAAGGGCGAAAAAGCTTTTTACTATCCTTCCTTTATGTTAGATCCATTAATGTCGAAAAAGCAATCAGCATTTGATTCATATATAAAATTTGGTGCATATCCAGCCTTGAGTGATAAGTCATTAGGCGATGATGACAAATATGAATGGTTGGCAAACTATGTGAAAACTTATCTTGAAAGAGATATCAGAGACTTAGCTTCATTTCGAGACTTAGATCCTTTTGTAAAGCTTCAAAAATATCTGGCTCAGAATACGTCGGAGCTAATAAACGCTTCTGCAATAGCTAATCAGTTGGGTGTGTCAGCAAAAACAGTTCAAAGATATATCAAATATACAGAAATTAGCTACCAAACGATATCACTACAGCCTTGGACAAGGAATCAAAATAAGAGATTAGTAAAATCTCCAAAGATTCATTTCTTGGATAATGGGGTGCTTCAGGCGGTACTACAAAAAAGAGGAGGTGTAACGGGTGGGGAGTTCGAGAGTGCAATCATTTCAGAGATTTACAAGCAATCGCAAAACAGTCAGCTTCCAGTAAGTTTTTATTTTCTTAGAACACACGATCAAAAAGAAGTTGACTTATTATTGGAATTTGAAGATCATTACTATGCCTTCGAAATCAAAATGGCAAAAAAGGCTATCCATACAGATGCAAGACATCTACGAAGCTTAGATGAAATATTGGATAAGCCAGTCAAAAAATCTTTTATTCTATCCAATGATCCTGAAACTCGACAACTTGAAGAAAATATATGGGCTGTAAATGCAGCTATGTTTTTAGGGTGATAATATTGCAATTCCCAATATTGGCGTAATATCAGGACTCGTAGTCTCAATATTGGCGTAATATTTGGAATTGCACTTTCGTTAATGCACACAATTAATGAAATAAAAAAACTCCCAACTTATTTAAGAAAGCGGGAGTTTTGAATATCATATTCTCTCTAATATCTACATCCTATCTGGTACATCAATGCCAAACAATTTCATACCACGTTTGATAATCAAAGCAGTATTCTTGGAAAGTGAGAGACGGAATGCCCTTTTCATATCATCTTCTTCACGTAGGATTTGGAACTCGTGGTAAAACTGATTGTACTCTTTCACTAAGTCGTAAACATAATTTCCAATCAGTGAAACATTGTATTCAGTGGCTGCTTGCTTAACTACTGCGTCAAAATCTGCCAGCATTTGCACCAATCCCTCTTCCTTTTCGGAGATTTCAACAGAGGTGTCGAGTTTGCTGTCAACATCAATACCCTGCTCCGCTGCACGGCGAAGTATCGACTGAATGCGAGCATGAGTATATTGAATGAAAGGACCAGTGTTGCCATTAAAGTCGATAGATTCTTCGGGGTTGAAAGTCATATTCTTTTTAGGGTCAACTTTCAATATAAAGTATTTAAGAGCACCATGCCCCACCATTTTAGATATCTCGTGAGCATCTTTTTCCGAAACACCATCGAGTTTGCCCAATTCTTGTGAAGTAGTGAGAGCAGTGTCAACCATCTCCGCCATCAAGTCATCAGCATCAACAACGGTGCCCTCTCTTGATTTCATCTTGCCATGTGGCAGCTCTACCATTCCATATGAGAAGTGAACTAATCCCTTGCCAAACTCATATCCCAACATATCCAATAGGTTTGATAATACTTGGAAGTGGTGGTTCTGCTCATTGCCCACCACATATATCATCGTGTTGATAGGATAATCATCAAATCTCATTTTAGCAGTGCCAATATCTTGTGTCATATACACAGAAGTACCATCGCTGCGGAGAAGAAGCTTGTCGTCAAGGTTTTTGTCTGAAAGATTAGCCCAAATAGAGCCATCTTCTTTTTGGTAAAATAGCCCTTTGTCCAATCCCTGAAGCACTTCATCTCTACCCGCTATATAGGTATCCGATTCGTAATATATCTTGTCGAAGCCAACCCCCATCTCTTGGTATGTCTCATCAAAGCCTGCATATACCCAATTGTTCATGGTTCTCCATAGCTCAACTGTAGGCTCATCTCCAGCCTCCCAATTGCGAAGCATCTCGCGAGCTTCGGCCATCAGTGGCGATTGGATCTCTGCCTCTTCTGCCGAAAGGTTTTGCTCCTTTTGCAATAGCTTCTGTTCTTCTTTATACTTTTTGTCAAACAATACATAGAAGTCGCCAATCAAGTGATCACCTTTCTTGCCCGTTGACTCTGGTGTAGCTCCCTCGCCCCACTTTTGCCATGCAAGCATAGATTTGCAAATGTGAATGCCACGATCGTTGACGATATTGGTTTTCACCACTCGCTTGCCATTGGCTTTCAATACTTCGCTAAGAGAGTGCCCAAGCAAGATATTGCGAACGTGTCCTAAGTGTAGAGGTTTATTGGTGTTTGGAGATGAATATTCTACCATGAATAATGGAGCATCTTCTTTGACAGGAGTAAAACCGTATTCAGGATTATCATCAATATGCTGTAGCATTTCAATCCATATGCTCTTTGCAACAACAATGTTTAGGAAGCCTTTTATGACATTAAAATCCGCAACAACTCTGTCATTATTCTTTGCCAAATATTCACCAATCTCTTGAGATGTTTGTTCGGGGTTCTTTTTTGATATCTTCAATAATGGAAAAGTAACCAAGGTATAATGCCCTTTGAAATCCTTTTTAGTTTTTTGAAGTGTTATCTGCGAAGCATCTACATCAGCATCATAGAGCTTCTTTATTGCTTCTATGATGGCTTCTTGGAGTATGTTTTCAATTCTCATATATGAATAATGTTTTTTTCTTTTTAATTAGTTGAATAAGAGTACAAAGGTAATTATTATTTGCCTATAAGCCATCAGCCATTAGCAAACAACCAATTCTTAATTCTGCATCCTTTTGATAATACTATATGACTCCACTATGCCAAGTTCACCCGCTTTGCGAAGGTCATCTATGCCTTTGGCAGTTTCCCCAATAGAGAGATAAGATATTCCACGATTGAAGTAAGCCTCTGCAAATTGTGGCTCAATCTTTATTGCGCTCGAATAGCTATCTATTGCTGCTCTATAGTCCTTTTCGATACTATATATCTCTCCCATATTGTAGTATGCAAATATAAAGTTGGGGTCTAAGTCGAGTACCTTTTCATATAGTTTCAGTATGGCATCATTGCGAAGAGACTTGGTTGATACCTCTTGTATTTTCAATTTTGTTTTTTGTTGCAATCCTGTTAATGGGTCAATAGTAGTTATTCCCGTTGGTGCCTCCTTAGATTCGTCTAATTCAGAACGTTGAGACGGGTTCAGTTCCAACTGTTTTGATAGTATTACCGCTTTCACAAAATACGACTGCGACATCTTGTTGTTTAGCTCAATGGCTTTATCAATGTCTATTAAAGCACTCTCGAAGTCTTGCACTAACATGAAGTCGATTGCTCTACCAAAATAAAGGCTTGCATCATTAGGCTTTTTGTCCATCATCATCGAGTAGTTGTCGATTGATCGGAAATGAGTTTGCACCTGAAATTCATTTAATGGTGCCTCATTGTTTGCCGCCTTCAGTTTCCAATTCAGATTGAGTGTATGATTTGCTTTATCTAATGATTCTGAGAAATATACTGGTCTGTTTATTTCAAACCCCTTGTCATAGTACGTCAAAACAAACATTGGCTCCATCACCACTTTGGCGTTTATATCCTGCACTCGTCCTCTTGATTCGCTTTGATATTTACTTTTGTTTTTCTCTGCAGCCTCTTTGTCTGCAACTACGAGCAGGTTGAATTTATCTAAGTCTTTGTCTGTTTCTTCACGGGTCTCCTTGCTTTTATCTTCACCCTTTGTTTTAGCAGTAGGTTCGGCAGAAGCAATTCTTTTAGCTTTAGCCTCTTCATTGCGAGCAATATTGTAGTCTTGTTCTGCACTTCGCAAGTCATTGAGCTGTCTTTTCATTTCCGAACGCATATAATATCCTGAGAAGAAATCGGGATGTCTTTCCAATACAAAGTTCATATCCTTAATCGCACCTATATTGTCGCCAATTTCGGCATTCAGCATTGCGCGATTCAGATATGCCATATCGTTTTCTGGTTCCAGCTCTATCACCTTGCTGAAATCTTGTATTGCCCTATTGTTGTCTGCCACTTGTGCTCTGAGCAATCCTCTATTGAAGCGGGCTATGATGTTATTCTTGTCAGTATCTATCACTCTGTCATAGTCTGCCATTGCACCTCGCAAGTCGTTGAGGTTATACTTTATCAAGCCTCTGTTTATATAATTGCCCGTAAAGTATGGGTCAAGCCTGATAGCCTCGTCAAGGTCGGCAAGGGCTTCGTTATAGTCAGATTGCTGAAAGTGTAGCAATCCTCTTGCTGCAAACGAGTGCGATGTGTATGGATCTTTGTTGATAGCCACATTATAATCGTTCATTGCACTTGTGGTATCATTCTTTTCTAAATATAATTGAGCTCGTGTAAGATAAGCTGGCACATATTCGGGGAATCGACGGATGAGCACTTCAAAGAACTTCTCGGCAGTGTCATATTCTTTCATCTCGGCATTCACTATTCCCATATTGATAAGTGTAAGCTTGTCTTCGGGCATAAACTCGAGACTACGTTGATAGTCGGCTGCTGCCATCTCAAAGTTGTTTTGGTTTTGTCGGGCTGCTCCTCTCAATTGGTATGCGGAAGTATAGTATGGATTTCGGTCAAGACACATATTTGCGTCTTCTTCTGCACCCTTAAAATCTTCGAGCATAAACTTTGCTACTGCCCTGAAGTAGTAAGGCTCGGCAAGGTGTGGCTTTGAAGTGATTACTTGGTTGAAATATTGAATTGCTACTACATAATCCTCGAAGTACATAGCATTTCTCCCTATTATCATCACTCTATTTGTATTCACTTGCGAATGAATGCTAAGGGTGGATAATAATATGAATAACGTTATTAATATTTTTCTCATTTATCTTGTTTTTCTTTATTTGTAATCATCATCTTGGTTATGATTACTGATGTTTCGCACTTCCCTTATATAATTGACAAAGAAATAGAAAGGAAGT
>CAZNRT010000053.1:0-18151 GCA_964575445.1 uncultured Proteiniphilum sp.
GACATAATGTGATTAACCGTATGATTTATCTTACGGATGGGAGAACCACACCACCATCTCCACCCTCAAGGGTGGCACTAACGAAGAATTACGAGATTGTGCTACCCTACCGGCAGGAAGAGAGGGGTTGATTGTTTATCCATAGGTTGAAACCTATGGTTATTCACATGTTGCCCTACGGGCAGGCTTGTTCTTCGATACAGTTAAACAGTTAACCGATTAACCGATTAACCAATTAACCGTAAGGAGAAATCTCATGAGATCCTTCCTCCGTCAGGATGACAGTCTTGATTATCCATAGGTTTTTAACCTGTGGTGCATTTATTCTTTATCAGTTTTTTTAATATTAAGCCTTTTCTTTCCAGAAATTGATCGCCGTAGATTTATTAAAAATCTTTGGCTTGGGTTGGATTTTATATAGGTTTCGATGTGCCTTTGACGTTTGTCCTCCAATATCTGATCAATTTCTATAAGTATTCCAGATTCTTCCACATCACCAAACTCATCGTTAATGGCGGTGCCAAAAAAGCGCATGTCAGGAGATAGCCCCATGTAGGCATTGATTAGAGGAGGGATGTTGAGCTTTATATTTCTCACTTCTTTGTTCAGTACTTTATAATCTTCTTTGAAAGTTTTCCCCTTAAATAGTGCCTTCATCTTGTTTACATCAGTATTTGTTACAAGTGGATTTATTGGCGTAATGAGCTTGTCGTGGTCAGGAAAATGTTTTTGCATGAAATACAATATCATGTTGCGTGCCTCCTTGTTATAAGTGCCATACATAGTAACTTTTCCGAAAAAATATTTAAGAGATGGGTCTATCACAGTAAGTGCACCTAATCCGTCCCACAAATTATCAAGGGCAAAAATTCCTTTCCGACTGTGAAGAGTAGATTGATACTCTAAAGTTACAAATGATCGTCCCAATTCTACTGTGTAAGGTAAGTAGTCGGTGATGAACTTATCCGAGAAGTTGAGTAAGTGAGCAGTTGCCAACATAGGCCTGCCATTTTCATCCAAATCTACATGCTTGCCTGTGATAAAGCGGTAACCACCCAAGATATCTTCTTTGTCAGGGTCCCAAACGATTAGCTGATGATAAGGATTTTCCATTAAATCATATTTGTCTATATCAGCCTCCAAGCCAGTTCCTCCGCCGTAATGTCTGAATGCAATCTCTCTAAGTCTTCCAACCTCTCTCATAAGGTTGGGCGAGTCGTGAGCTGTGAAAATATATATTTCGTTGTCTGCTTTGTTGGTTGTTCGTACTCTTTTTCCAACAGTCAGCTCTTTTTTAATTAGGTCTTTGTGAATGGGATCAATTATTTTTTCCATAATAATTTATTTCTCAGAATATGAAGGGAGTGTGTAAACTATGTTCTTAATCTCTTTTGCCCATTCTGCTTGACTTTTAGATTTGTCTAATGAATCCCAACTAATGGGTTTGCCAAAAGTTATTTTGAATGTTTGTCCCTTAGTTTTAAACATTTCTCCAGGCAAATATATCAACTCAATATTAAACTTAATGCCTATTGATTTTCGTAAGTTAGCAAAGTTGTAAAAGAAATTAGAGTTGTGCGCCTCAAAATGTACTGGAATTATATCTCTTTTATATTCAATAGCTTTCGCAACAAAGCTTTTCATCCATTCTAAGTCTTTTATTTTGCCATTAATCTTTCTTGAACAAAGTCCAGCTGGAAAAGTTATCACTTGATTGTCAGAAGCGTATGCCTGATTTATCGCTTTGGCAGATTCTTTGGCTTGGCTTCCGTATTTATTTATTGGTACGAATATTGTCTCCAAGTTTTTGATGTTAAGTAATACATCGTTTACTAAATACTTGATTTTGCCATCATATTTTTCTCCCAAAATTGCTGATAAACAAATACCATCTAACCCTCCAAGAGGATGGTTGGAAGCAAAAATAAATTTACCTTCTTTTGGAATATTGTCCTCTCCAAAAATTTCAATATTAACCTTAAACTCATTGTCAATAAGTGCACGCATAAACTCCACACCTTGCAAATCTTTGTTGCGCTCAATGATGTCATTAAGATCATCTTGATGAAGAGTCCGCTTCAAATAATTAATTGCAAATTTTGGGATTTTATTGAAATGATTTCTTGTTTTTAATTTTAAAACACTCTCAATGTCAAGTTTGTAATTAGTCTTATTAGGCATATGTAATTTGATCTTGTATGACAAAAGTAGTAATATATTAAAAATAAACAATATCTTAATCTTTTTAAATTCAGTAATGTAGAAAAATGATAATTAAATAATTGTTTTGCCTATGATTATATTGTTGATAATTAGAATGTTATTTGGGTGTTGATAACTTTCTATAAAATTGTGTGTGGAAAAGTGGGGTAAAGTGGATTTATTTTGTATTTTTACCGATAAATCAAAAATAATCAATTATTATGTTGCAATTTTTGGGAAATATTGAAGCTAAAGTTGATGCAAAAGGTCGTATCTTTGTGCCTGCAATGTTTCGTAAACATCTTCAAGCAGCCAATGAGGAATACTTGGTGTTGCGCAAGGATGTTTTCCAAGATTGCCTTATGCTTTATCCTGGCACTATCTGGGAGCATGAAATAGATTATTTACGTAACCGCCTTAACAAATGGAATAAAGATCAACAGCAGATTTTTAGACAATTTGTATTAGATGCTGAGCGCATAGATATGGATGCAAGTGGTCGCATACTTATTCCGAAACGATATATGCAAATGGTTGATATAGATGTGGAGGTTCGCTTTCTGGGCGTCGATAACATAATTGAGATATGGTCGAAAGATAAATTAAATGATCCATTAGTGTCACCCGAAGAGTTTTCTTCAAAAATTCAAGAGTTGATGGATCATATAAAATAGATTTATAAAAAGTTGATTATGACAAGTATATATCACATACCTGCATTGTTGCATGAGAGTATAGATGGATTGAATATTAAACCTGATGGTGTGTACGTTGATGTAACCTTTGGGGGTGGTGGACATTCACGTGAAATTTTAAATAGACTTGGGAGCAATGGGCGTCTCATTGCATTTGATCAAGATATTGATTCTTTTCAAAATGTAATTGATGATAGTCGCTTCACTTTTGTGAGAAGCAACTTTCGCTTTTTGAAGAACTTCTTGAGGTATTTCGATATTGGTTCAGTTGATGGTATTCTTGCCGATTTGGGCGTATCGTTTCATCATTTTGATAAAGTAGAAAGAGGCTTCTCGTTTCGTTCGGATGCTGATTTAGATATGCGTATGAATAGCAGATCGATAAATACAGCAGCACACGTGCTCAATGAGTACTCTGAGGAGAGACTTGCAAATGTTCTTTTCTTGTATGGCGAACTCAAAAATGCAAGAAGGATAGCAGCAGCTGTGGTTGATGCAAGAAAAGATAAATCAATCCAAACTACTTCCGACTTTAAAGAAATAATGAAGTCGTTCACTAATCGAGAAAAAGAGAATAAGACTCTTGCACAAGCTTTTCAAGCTCTAAGGATAGAGGTGAATGATGAGCTTAGCACTTTGGAAGAGATGCTGATGCAGGGATGTGAAATGCTGAAGCCAAAGGGCAGGTTTAGTGTTATTTCATATCATTCGCTGGAAGATCGATTAGTGAAAAACTTCTTTAGATCGGGCAATTTTAGAGGTGACTTAGAAAAGGACTTTTATGGAAATGTGCAAACTCCATTTGATATTATAAATAGAAAAGTAATCGTGCCTTCTGAGCAGGAGCAAGAGTTAAATTCTCGCTCGCGAAGTGCCAAGCTTAGGATTGTAGAAAAAAGATAATACTATATAGTAATGAGAATTAGCAATATAAAAAAGTCGTTTGTACATGTTTTTGGTGGGAGTATTCTTACAGGAGATTTCTTTGTCAAAAATTTGGCTTTTATATTGATGTTGGGTGTGGTAATGTTTTTATTTACAAGCCAAAGATATACAGTATTGAGTAGAATATCTGAGATGGAAAATCTAAAAAGAGAGCTGAAGGATGCTAAGTTTGAATCTTTAAATATTTCATCTGATCTTACCGAACTTAGTCGAAGAAGCCAAATAGAGAGAATGGTGGAGGGTTCTGGCTTAGACTTAGAACCCACTAATGAACCAGTTTATCGTATTCAAAAAGGGAGGTGGTAGTTATGAGTAGTAATTATGATAAAAAGAATAAAGATATCTTGGGACGATACGGTATTATTGTATCGTTTTTATTGTTATTTGCTATTCTTATTTTGATAACTGTAGGAAAAATAATATTCACCAGCGAAGGTAAGAAGTGGCGTGATGTAGGAAAAAAAGAATCAATCATTTCCGATCGTATAATACTGCCTAAGAGAGGGAACATATTCACTCATGATGGCAAAATATTGGCAACAAGTGAACCCCTATATGGAATATATATGGATTTTAGGGCGGGGGGGATGAAAGAAGACTCTCTCAAAAAATATATTGATGACTTGTCTGTAGCATTAGCCAAAAAGTTTCCTGACAGGTCGGCAGCTCAATACAAAAACATTATACTTGGTGGTTGGAAACAAAAGGAAATCGAAGATAAGCAAATTGCGAATAATAAAATAAAAGGGAGAGACCAAAAAGTATCTCTCAAATCAAGGTATATTCGGATAATTCAGAGAGATATCTCGTATATAGACTTGAAGGAACTACGTACTTTTCCTTTTTTTAGCTACAAATCCAACATTAATGGATTAATAGCTGAAGAAAAAAACTCTCGTAAACGTCCTTTTGGAAACTTGGCAAACAGAACGGTAGGCAATGTGTATAAGGATTTAAGCAAGGGGGGCGCAAGCGGAATTGAGCTAAAATACGACTCCCTGCTTAGAGGTGTTGAGGGTGTGAAGAGTAGAAGAAAAATTGAAGGTCGATGGACTGACATTGAGGAGGTTGCAGCCAAAGATGGGTATGATATTATTACAACTCTCGATGCAGATATTCAGGATATTACCGAAAGAGCACTTAGGGATAAACTGATAGAAACATCTGCCGAATCAGGAACAGCAATAATAATGGAAACGAAGACAGGAGAAATCAAAGGAATCGCAAATCTCGATATATTATCTTCAGGAGGATATGCCGAGGGCAATCCTAATGCTTTTTCATATATGAATGAACCTGGTTCTACTTTCAAAACCATTACAGTGATGATTGCTCTTGATGATGGTGTGATTGTTCCTACCGATTCATTTCATGTTGGGTCTGGATTATATCAGTATAAGGGGAAATGGGTGCGTGATCATTATTGGCGTCAAGGAAATGATAGGGGTTATCTCACAGTGAAAGAGGGAATGGAACTGTCGTCTAATATTGTAATGAGTAAAATAGTATTGAGTGGATATGAGAATAATCCAGACAAGTTTGTGAAAGGAATCGATAGGATAGGGTTGCGTAAAAGTTTGTCTTGGGATGTGCCTTTAAATGGAATTGAAGGAACCTCATCTATTAGATTTACAAATGATAAAACCAATCTTTGGTCAAAGACTACTTTGCCGTGGATGTCTTTTGGATATGAAACCAGAATACCGCCTATATATTTATTGATGTATTATAATGGAATAGCGAATAATGGAAAGATGATAAAGCCATTTATTGCCAAGAAGCTGCTTCGTGATGGTAGGGTGTTGGAAGAATATAGAGCAGAAGTGGTAAATTCAAAAATATGCAAAGAATCAACTTTAGAGCAAATCCAAGAGATGCTTGTGGGAGTAGTAGAGGAGGGTACCGCCAAAGTGGTAGGCTCCAATTATTTTCAAATAGCTGGCAAAACAGGCACGGCATTAATAGCGAGTGGAGGGGGATATAGTGATTATTATGTCTCTTTTTGTGGGTATTTTCCTGCTGATGATCCACAATATACTTGTTTTGTTGGGATAAGACGACCTCGTGGTGTGCCATCGGGAGGAGGGCAAGCGGGAATGGTTTTCAAGAATATTGCTGAACAAACATTTGTAAGGCGAACGCAGCTTACTATCGATAACATAAAAGTTGATTCATTATTAGAAAAGAAACCTATTGTTAAGAATGGAAATATGGCTCAGACAAAGGCTGTAATGTCTAAATTAAAACTTAAAGCTGACAAAATGCCACATGCCGATTGGGTAACTGTGAGCAAAGATAGTCTGACTTACATAGCAAATGAGTTAGCAATAAATGAAGGTTATGTGCCAAAGGTGATTGGTATGGGAGCAAAAGACGCTCTTTATTTGCTTGAAAGCTCAGGGTTGATAGTTAGTTTGTCTGGTTCTGGAAAAGTAATAAGTCAATCTATTACACCAGGTGAAAAGGTTGCAAAAGGTAGAACAATAAAAATATCATTACTATAAAATATAAAGACATAGGTTATGAAGCTTAAGAAACTTATTGATAATTGTAAGATCGTAAACATATACGGAGATGATGATGTAGATGTTACACACTTGACGTCCGATTCTCGAAAAGTTGGCAAAGGCTCATTATTTGTTGCCATTGAAGGTATCAGTACTGATGGACACGATTACATAGCTAAGGCTATAGAGCAGGATGTGCTTGTGGTTGTATATGATAAGCCAATTTTTGAGGAATACTTTTCTCGTGTTACGTATGTACAAGTAGAGAACTCAGCAATAGCCTTAGCTCAAATAGCTTCAACATGGTTTGACAATCCATCGCAGTGTCTGAAATTGGTTGGGGTGACAGGCACAAATGGTAAAACCACGATAGCTACGTTACTTTATGATACATTTCGTGGGTTGGGATATTCAGTGGGGCTACTATCAACAGTGGCAAACTTTGTAAATGAAGAAAGATTCCCCACAACTCACACCACCCTTGATCCTATTTCGCTCAATTCGTTATTGAAAAAAATGGTAGATGCTAAGTGTGAATATGTATTTATGGAGGTTAGTTCTCACGCTATTCATCAAAAGCGAATTCATGGGTTGAGTTTTGTCGGTGGAATCTTCACAAATCTATCTCAAGATCATTTGGATTATCATAAGAATATGCTTGAATATAGGGATGTAAAGAAATTGTTCTTTGACTCACTTCCAAAAAATGCTTTTGCACTCACAAATGTGGATGACAAAAATGGGGAGGTGATGTTGCAGAATACAAAAGCCGAAAAGAAAAGCTATTCTATAAGAGGATTAGCCGATTTCAAGGCTCGAATATTTGAGAAACATTTTGATGGAACCGAAATTGAAATTAACGGCAAAGAGCTTATAGTGCAATTTGTTGGTGATTTTAATGTTTACAATCTATTAGCTGTTTATGGCACATCTGTTTTGCTGGGACAGCCACAAGAAGAGGTGTTGAGGATATTATCAATGTTGAAGCCTGTGTCAGGACGCTTTCAAACTATACGATCTTCAAACGATATAACTGTAATTGTTGATTATGCTCATACACCAGATGCTTTAGTAAACGTGCTTAAATCTATCCATGATGTATTAAATCAACAAGGAGATATTATTACGGTAGTTGGGACTGGAGGAAATAGGGATAAAACAAAACGACCTATTATGGCGAGAGAAGCCGTAGAGATGAGCGATAAAGTTATACTTACTTCAGACAATCCTCGATACGAAGAGCCGCAAGATATTATTAATGACATGATTGCTGGTTTGGATGCAAAACAGCGACTAACAACGCTCACCATAGTAGATAGATATGAGGCTATTAAAACAGCTTGTGCTATTGCTAAGCCTGGCGATGTGGTGCTGATAGCAGGCAAAGGGCATGAAGATTATCAGGAAGTGAAAGGAGTTAGACATCATTTTGATGATGCAGAGGTGGTAGAGCAAATATTCAATGTATTAAATTAGCTCTTCCCCAACAAGTTACTTTTTTTATAACCAAAAACAAAGCTAAGCTAAGTATATGCTATATTATTTTTTTCAATATTTGGATACGTTAGACTTCCCTGGAGCAGGGATGTTTCAGTACGTTTCGTTCCGTGCGGCAATAGCAGCACTTATTTCACTTCTCTTTTCGGTGATTGTGGGTGCAAGAATTATTCGAAGACTTCAAAAGATGCAGATAGGAGAAATTATTCGGGATTTAGATCTCGAAGGACAATATAGCAAAAGAGGTACACCTACGATGGGGGGGGTGATCATAATAGCTTCTATTCTTGTTTCAATTTTTTTAATGGGCAAGCTTGATAATATCTATATTATTGTGATGATCGTTAGCACAATCTGGTTAGGAGCTTTGGGTTTTGCTGATGACTATATCAAGATTTTCAAAAAAGATAAAGAGGGATTAAAAGGAAAATTTAAGGTCATAGCACAGGTTGGTTTAGGTTTAATTGTGGGAGTTACTATGTATTTAAGCCCTGACATCGTGTCGAGAGAAAATGTTGAGGTTAGAGTTGACAACGTTATTGAAGATGTTTACTATATGGATAGTGATGTTAAGACCACAAAGACTACAATTCCTTTTGTTAAGAACAATAATTTCGATTATCGTTCTTTGGTCTCTTGGATGGGGGATTATGCAGATTGGGCTGTCTGGATTGTATTTGTGATAGCTGTAATATTGATTGTTACAGCCGTGTCTAATAGTGCAAACCTTACAGATGGTCTTGACGGACTTGCCTCGGGAACTTCTGCCTCGATTGGTGTAGCACTTGGTATCTTAGCATATGTGTCTGGACGAGTCGATTTTGCATCGTATCTAAATATAATGTATATACCAGGTAGTGATGAACTGTTAGTGTTTGCCGCTGCTTTTGTTGGCTCAACGGTTGGGTTTTTGTGGTATAATGCCTACCCAGCTCAAGTTTTTATGGGCGATACTGGCAGTTTGACTCTTGGAGGATTGATAGGAGTTTTTGCAGTTTTAATTCATAAGGAGTTATTGTTGCCAATACTGTGTGGTGTCTTTTTTGTTGAAGCATTGTCAGTTATATTGCAAGTTGGTTACTTTAAATATACTAAGAATAAGTATGGATTAGGTAAAAGAATATTTAAAATGACTCCATTACATCATCATTTCCAAAAGGCGGGTAATGCTGGTATTGATGCAATAATTCAGAAGCCTTTCAAGCCCGTAAGTGAGCCTAAATTGGTGTCACGTTTTTGGCTTATAAGTATGATTTTAGTGGTGTTGGCTTTGGCAACATTAAAGATGAGATAGATATAATATAACTTGAAGTATGAAGGATTTTAGTAAAGACTTGATAGTGGTACTTGGTGGTGGTGAAAGCGGAGTTGGTGCTGCAATATTAGCCCAATCGCAAGGATATAATGTATTCTTATCTGACTTTGGTATGCTTAAAGATAAGTACCGCAATACCCTTATTGAGTATAAAATTGATTTTGAAGAAGGAGGGCATACCGAAGATAAAATACTATTAGCAAAGGAGGTTGTAAAAAGCCCAGGCATTGCTGATACAGTCCCTATAGTTCAAAAAATAATTGCTAATGGTATTTCAATTATCTCTGAAATTGAATTTGCAGGACGTTATACTAATGCAAAAATGGTGTGTGTGACAGGAAGTAATGGCAAAACTACCACGTCTATGCTCATATTCCACATATTAAAATCGGCTGGACTTAATGTTGGTTTAGCTGGTAATGTTGGGCAAAGCTTCGCCAGATTGGTTGCTGAAAAGAAATATGACTACTATGTGTTGGAGATTAGCAGTTTTCAATTAGAAGGAATTTATGATTTTAAAGCTGATATAGCAGTAATTTTGAATATTACTCCCGATCATATGGATAGATATGAATATGATATTCAAAATTATACTGATGCAAAAATGCGCATAATTAAGAATCAAAAGATGGGTGATTCGGTTATTTATTGGGTGGATGATCCAATTATTACTAAAGAGATTGAAAAGCTTAATCCTATATCTCATGTTTACTCATTTGGAGATAAAAACAACAATCATTTAACTGCCTATACGGATGGAAAAAAAATGTTTATTCATCCTAAGGAGCCAACATTTTCAATGGAATTAGAATTGCTTGCACTTCAAGGTATGCACAATGTGTATAATAGCATGGCGTCGGGTATTGTAGCAAAACTTCTTGAAATTTCTGACGAGAATTTGCGAAAGGCATTAGCTGACTTCAAAGGAGTGCCCCACAGGCTTGAGAGAGTGGCTTTTGTTAGAGGGGTCGAATATATAAATGATTCAAAGGCAACTAATGTGAACTCTTGCTGGTATGCTTTAAAGAGTATGCGCACAAAAGTGATATTGATTTTGGGAGGAATAGATAAGGGTAATGATTATTCGGAAATTGAGGATCTCGTGAAACAAAGAGTAACTGCATTAATTTTCTTAGGTTCTGATAATAGTAAGTTGCATAAATATTTTGATGGTAAGATTAATAATATTATTGATGTGCAAAATATGAAAGATGCTGTGGATACTGCTTACAAGATAGCACAAGAGGGTGAAACGGTATTGCTATCTCCATGTTGTGCAAGTTTTGATTTGTTTGAAAGTTACGAAGATCGTGGCGATCAGTTTAAATTGAATGTACGAAATCTATAAACTAATAGACTTTAGGCACTTATGTAATAATATAATTCTTGGATTAAGATTATGGATACAAAAATGGGTTCGGATGAAATAAATGCAAACTCTTTTTTTTCTACAAAGGAGGATAAAGGAGAGACAAAGAAGATTGTAAAGTCTTCTCTTGATAACATCATAGATATTGTATTTAAGGGCGATAAGGTAATTTGGATTATATTTGTTGTGCTATCTGTCATATCAATTATTGAAATCTTTAGCGCATCAAGTACCCTCGTATATAAGGTTGATAGCCACTGGTCACCAATATTCAAACACTCACTCTTTCTGTTATTAGGGTTTGTTGTTATTCTAATAATGCATAATGTGTCATATAGATACTATAGCTCACTAATATTTGTTTTGCTTATTTCGATTGTTCTTTTGTTATGGACTGCTAAATTTGGAAAATCAATTAATGGAGCCGAAAGATGGTTGCATTTTATGGGTTTTACAATTCAGCCATCCGAAATTGCTAAAATTTCTCTTATAGGTACTATAGCCTTTTTATTAAGTAAGCAAGATGGTGTATATGACGGAATGCTTTTCAAATGGATGGTAGGGCTCTTGGTGATTGTGACTGGTATTATAGCTGTTCAAAATCTTTCTACTGCTCTGTTATTATTTATTGTTTGCTTCTTGATGATGTTCATAGGAAATGTAAAGCTTGTTAGGCTTGTTAAGCTCATGGTTGCTGGAGTGGCATTCATTGTTATTACTCTTTTATTTATAAAGGTAATGCCTAAAAGTGTGTTTGAAGATGGACCATTAAAACGATTCTCTACTTGGCAAGCTAGATTAGAGGAATTTGGAAGTAGTAGAAGAGACAAGGAGGCTGAAAAAGTTTATGCTGTTACCGATGATAATTTTCAGGTAGCACATGCTAAGATAGCTATTGCAAATGGTGGTGTCATTGGCAAATTTCCTGGCAATAGTGTGGCACGTGATTTTTTACCTCAAGCTTACTCTGATTTTATTTATGCAATTATTTTAGAAGAGTTGGGGCTTTTAGGAGGTTTTCTAGTTCTAATGTTATATGTTGTATTATTGATAAGAGCCGGTATGATAGCGAGGAGAATTGAGCACTTGTTCCCTAAGTATCTGGTTATAGGCTCTGCATTGATGTTGTCGCTCCAAGCATTTGTGAATATGGCTGTCGCAGTGAATCTAATTCCTGTTACAGGTCAACCGCTACCTTTGATTAGTCGTGGGGGGACTTCTACAATCATTACATGTGCTTATTTTGGCTTGATATTAAGTGCAGATCGGTTTAGTAGAGATAGAAATAAGAGTAAGATTCAAAATAAAGAAAATGACTTGTCAGAGGATCACGACAATAGTGGCGAAATTGTAGAAGAAAACGAAATTGTAGAGAAAATAGAATATAAAGTAATTCAAATATAACTATTAATGTTTGATATATAATGATAGATATGGAGTTAAAACCGCTAAGATTTATAATAAGTGGAGGTGGCACTGGGGGGCATATTTTCCCTGCTATAAGTATCGCTAATGCTATTAAAGAAAGATGGAGTGATGCCGAAATTCTATTTGTTGGTGCCGAAGGCAGGATGGAAATGGAAAGAGTGCCTGCCGCAGGATATAATATTGTGGGTTTGTCCATCTCAGGGTTTAATAGAAAGAATCTGATTAAAAATATTAGTGTTATATATAAATTAATCAAAAGCATGAGCCAGGCTCGTGGTATTTTAACAAACTTCAAACCTGATATTGCTATCGGAGTCGGTGGCTATGCCAGTGGACCTATACTTAGGGCAGCTGCTTCCAAAGGGATTCCAACCTTATTGCAAGAGCAAAATTCATTTGCTGGTGTCACTAATAAGATATTAGCTAAGAAAGCTGATATAATTTGTGTGGCATATGAAGGAATGGATAGATTCTTCCCAGCTCACAAGATTGTTTTAACTGGTAATCCTACCAGGCAAGATTTATTATTGTCGCATGACAATAGAGATAGTGGTTATGAATATTTTGGTTTAGACCCCACAAAGAAGACAATATTAATGTTAGGAGGAAGCTTGGGTGCTCGTACGCTGAATGAAAGTATAATTAATTCTTTTGAACAGATTGATAGGTCAAACATACAAGTTATTTGGCAATGCGGTAAATATTATTTTAATGAGATGCAGGAATTACAAACGAAAGGTGTAATACCGTCTAATGTTTTTTTGTTCGACTTTGTTTCGCGTATGGATTATGCGTACTCTGTCTCCGATCTGATTATTTCTCGAGCAGGTGCAGGCTCTATATCAGAGTTTAGTATTCTTACAAAACCAGTAATTTTGGTTCCATCCCCGAATGTATCTGAGGATCATCAAACGCAAAATGCAATGGCATTGGTGAAGCATAATGCAGCGGTTTTGATTAAAGATAATGCGGCTAAATCAGAATTATACAAAACGGCTATTGATTTGATTAACGACAATGATAAATTAACTGCTCTGAGCCTTAACATCGCTAAATTAGCACAACATAATTCCGCTAAAAGAATTGTGGATGAAATAGAAAGAATAATTAAAAAATAAATAGCTGGATTTGGAAATGAATCACGAAAGAATATATTTTCTTGGAATTGGTGGAATTGGTATGAGCAATTTGGCTCGATATTTTCTGAGCCAAGGCAAGTTGGTTGCTGGGTATGATCGTGTAGAAACTCCTTTGACCAAATCATTAGTAGAAGAAGGAGCTAACATTCACTATGAGGATAATTTATCCTTAATTTCTTCTGATTTTAAGAATAAAGATGCAACATTAGTAATATATACCCCTGCCATACCCGCAAATCATATTGAGTATAATTGGTTTCTAAGTCAGGGGTTCGAGATGATGAAGCGTGCACAAGCATTGGGTATAATCACTAAGGCGAGTGATGCAATTTGTATTGCGGGCACTCATGGGAAGACTACAGTTTCCAGCATGGTCGCTCACTTATTACGCCAATCTAAAGTTGATTGTAATGCTTTTTTGGGTGGAATTTTAAAAAACTATGGCACTAATTTGTTGTTATCTGATTCGAGTAGCATAACTGTGGTGGAAGCTGATGAGTATGATAGATCATTTCATTGGCTGAGACCTTGGATTGCAGTAATTACCTCTGCCGATCCCGATCATTTAGATATATATGAGACGGCTGAGCTATATAGAGAAAGCTTTGAGCATTTTACTACTCTTATTAGAGAGGATGGTTTCTTAATTGTAAGGAAAGGAGCTGAATTGACTATCAAAGCAAATGATAAAGTAACAGTTTATACCTATTCTGAATCAGAAGGAGATATGCACGCTAATAATATTCGTATAGGGAATGGAGAACTCATATTTGATTTTGTGTCAAAGGATTATTATATCGAAAATATAAATCTGGGGGTTCCAATAAGGATTAATGTTGAGAACGCTATTGCTGCTATTGCCGTTGCATTGCTAAGTGGTGTCACCCCTGATGAAATTAAGAAGGCAATGAAATCATTTGGAGGTGCTAAAAGAAGGTTTGATTTTAAACTTAAAAATGAAAATATTGTTTTCATAGATGATTACGCACACCATCCGCAGGAGTTGTTAGCTGCAATATCATCAATAAAACAGCTATATCCTAACAAGAAGATTACAGGCGTTTTTCAACCTCACTTATATAGTCGTACTCGTGATTTTGCCAATGATTTTGCACAAAGTCTTTCGCATCTTGACGAGGTGATTCTTTTGGATATATATCCTGCGCGCGAGTTGCCAATTGATGGGGTTTCATCAGAGTTGATATTCGATAATATTACTGCAAATAGGAAAGATTTAATTGAGAAAAAGGATTTGCTGAAATATCTTAAAGATAGGGATTTGGAGGTCATAGTAACTTTTGGTGCAGGCGATATTGATAAGTTGCTGACCGACATCGAAGGACTACTGTTGGAAAAATACCCATTAAGTGTTTAATCAATAAAAAGATATATTGCTTTTGAATATCTTGATGTATCTTTGTTGTAATTAGTGTTGAATAAAAGATGGGGGTTTTAACAGACTAATTAATAGCATCTTTTGGGTGAATAATAAATGAATTATGAGTGTTGATATATGAAAAGGGTTCTTGTAATATTAATTTCTATAATAGTATTAGTATATTTGTTTTTCTCAATTAGCTATTGGAATGACTCATTGAGAAATAGTGAATGTGCTAAATTGGAAATTGTAATTAAAGATAGTACTACATATAGTTTTATTACTCCAAAGGATATAGAAAATCTTCTGAAAAGGAATAAAATTCATCCTGTGGGTTCACTTATGAGCGATATTAATACTTTAGAGATCCACGATATAATTATGACAAATAAGTTGGTTAGGGCTGTAGATGTATTTCCTTCTCAAAATGATGCAATTGTTGTAAAAGTTTATCAAAGAGTGCCAGTGTTTCGCATTATTTCTGATACAAAAGGTAGTTTTTATATAGATAATAATCGAGAGATAATGCCTATTTCTAACAATTTCTCACTCTATGCTCCAGTTGCAACTGGTTCCATAGATCATGATTTTGCAAAAAATGAGCTTTACGACTTTTATATTTTCCTGAAAGAAAATCCTTATTGGGATGCATGGATAGAACAAATAGTAGTCAAACCAAATAAAGATGTTGAATTAGTTCCGCGAGTGGGTGACTTCAAGATTTTAATGGGTAAGCTTGATAATTATAATGAAAAATTATCACGTTTTGCACTGTTCATAGACAAAGGTTTGAATGTGGTTGGATGGAATAGATATTCAGAAATTAATTTAAAGTTCGACAATCAGGTAGTTTGTACAAGAAGATGATTCTTAGATTTAACTATTTGATATAGATATAATACATAGTAGATATGACTCAATCAGGATTTATAGTAGCAATTGATTTAGGTACCTCAAAAATTAGCGGGGTCGTTGGTCGCAAAAATGAAAATGATGTGTTTTCTGTTTTGCATCAAGAGTCTTTGCCCTCTGAAAATAGTATAAGAAGAGGAACAATTTACAATATAGATAAAGCTGGAGCAATTGTAAAGAAATTAATCAGTATGCTCGAAAACAAATTGAGCATTCAGATCGGCAGAGTGTATATATCATTAGGTGGACAGTCAGTTCATACTCTCATAGTTAAAGAAGATATGGATTTGGCAATAACTGGGGGAATTGTTACTGATAGTGTGATTGAAAGCTTATATAATTCAATAAAAAAATTTAAGCCTGAACTAAAGCACAATTTTGGTATTGCAGATGTAGAATATTTTTTGGATGATAAGCCAGAAAAAAATCCAGTTGGGGTAACCTGTGATAAAATAGAAGCTGTTTATAGAGTTGTTGTTGGGCGTCCAAATTTGTTCACAAATATTGAGAGGGTAGTAAGTAAAAGCAATCTCGAAATAGTTGATTATATTGTTGCCCCATTAGCCTCATCTGATATTGCTCTTACGGAGGAGGAGAAGGATTTAGGCTGTGCTTTTGTCGATTTTGGAGGTGGAACTACCGATGTTGCAGTGTATAAAGGTGGGGTATTAAGGCAACTTGTGACTATTCCTTTTGGAGGCAGAAATATCACGAGAGATATTTGTGAGCTTAATTTTGTAGAATCTGATGCTGAGCAATACAAAAAGAAATTTGGTAAGGCAAAAGAAGGGAATGAAGGTTTTGCCTTTGCATCTCCTTTTACTTCCAAGCCTGATATAGACTTAGTAGAATTGAATAAGGTAATAGTTTTAAGATTAGATGAAATCACATTGAATATTAAAGAGCAAATACGTCTGTCAGGGTATAGTGGTGAGCTTGGTGCTGGAGTTGTGATTACTGGAGGAGCTTCTAAGCTTAAAAATATTGATCTATATTTGAATCAGAAACTTAATATGCCTATCCGCAAGGCATCATCAAAAAAAAATGTGATAAATAATGTTTCCGAATTGGTGTCAGATCCATCAGCAACAGCTTTGTTGGGGGTGTTGGTAAAAGGAAAAGAAAACTGTGAATACATTAAGCCTAAAGTTTTTGCTCCTGAGCCTATTGTAAAAGACAAAGAACCAAAAAAAGAACCCATTGTAGAGGATAAGCCTGATAATAGAGGATCTAAACTATGGGGTATATTTAGCTCAAAAGATACTGATAAGGATAAAAGACAATCCGATAAGAACCCCAAAATATTGAAAGAGCCTAAGCAGCAAAACAAGTTTGGTGATGTAATGAAAGACATGTTTTCGGGAATGTTTGAAGACCCTGAAGAGAATAACTAATACTAATAGTTCTGAATTATGGATAACGATATATTAGATTTCGAATTGAATAGGAATACCCAAACCATTATTAAGGTAATAGGAGTGGGTGGTGGAGGTGGAAACGCTGTAAATCATATGTTTAGAGAGGGGATTCATGATGTTTCTTTTGCACTATGTAATACAGATAATCAAGCTTTAGATGGCTCTCCTGTGCCTGTGAAATTGCAATTGGGTGAGAAAACAACTGGGGGACTGGGTGCTGGAAACAAACCAGAGGTGGCTAAGAATGCTGCCGAAGAAAGTCTTGATCTTATTCAGGATTTATTGAGTGATGGCACCAGAATGGTTTTCATTACTGCTGGAATGGGTGGAGGTACTGGAACGGGTGCTGCACCTGTGGTAGCTCGAACAGCTAAGGAATTAGGTATTCTTACTGTGGGAATAGTTACAATACCTTTTGTTTTTGAAGGACGTAGAAAAATAGTACAAGCACTAAAGGGTGTTGAGGAAATCTCTCAAAATGTGGATGCATTGTTAGTAATCAATAATGAGCGACTAAGAGATATATATCAGGACCTAACGATGCTTAATGCTTTTGCAAGGGCTGATGACACACTGACAATTGCAGCAAAGAGTATCGCTGAAATAATTACTATTCATGGTCATGTTAATCTTGACTTCGCTGATGTCGAAACCACTCTGAAAGATGGTGGTGTAGCAATAATGAGCCGAGGTATTGGGACTGGTAAACATAGAGTAGGGGATGCTATTGAAGATGCTATAAACTCTCCTCTTCTTAATAATAATGACGTTTTCAATGCCAAAAAGATTCTTATAAATATTTCATGCAGTAATAAACATCCATTGATGATGGAGGAGATGAACGCACTGCATGAGTTTATGGGTAAATTTGGTAGAGAAATAGAGGTGATTTGGGGCTCTGCTGTAGAGGAGGAGCTTGATGAGGATGTGAAGGTTACACTACTTGCCACTGGTTTCTCTATTGAAGATATTGCAGGAATAGATGAGCATCAAGAGATAAGAACAAAATCTGAAGAAATAGAGCAAAAGGTTATTGAGGAACAAAGGAGAAAAGATAAAGAAGAAGAGCTTAGATTGCTAAATAAATACTATGGCACCTTGGCTGTAGAAATGCTTTCGGGTGAATCTGGAAATGCTCAACCTTATATATTAAATATTGATGAACTTGATGATGATAAAATACTCGAAGCTTTGGACAAAACCGCAGTATTTAAAAGAGATAAAGATTTTGATCCAAAAATGGTTCAGTTAGATGCTCGCACCAAGTCTTCACTTTTTGACTAATTCAAAATAATATTAAAAATGATTTGATATGAAGCTTTACAACACATTAGATAGTGAAATTA